>JAHISE010000053.1 GCA_018818235.1 Patescibacteria group bacterium | reverse complement strand
GAACATTGAAAATACCCCCCCAAGATGCTATAATAATGAACTAAATACAAAACAAACATCATGTCTATCGAAGCCTGTATCGCGCACGCAATCCATAGTGATCTGGACATACTGGAAGTACTTCCGGAGGTGCATGAGCTGCCTGTAGAGGAGTTGGAATTCTATATTGAACGCTATATTCTGGAGGTTCAGGAATCCATGGTTTGCATAATTGTAGAGAAAGGAGACCCCTTCTTAAGGTCAAAAGATGCTGCAGGATTATGTGCCACATGCCTTGAATCCGGCATAGGTATCCCCGCTCCAACACTGCTTAAAATGTGCCAGACCATCACACAACTAATGGATCTGGATGCACGGTTTATTCTGGATACGGATGATGGAACGAGTTTGTATTATATGAAGATGACGGTGACCGCTGCCTAGGCCTAAGGATAAGGTGGTGGGAGTAATGGATAGTACTCAAGGATACGTTTACTCGTTGCTCGTTACTGTTTATCAGCCTAACGAACAACGAAAAACGAGCAACGTATCAGCGTTTCTCTCGTCTTGAAAACTGCCCACCGTCTGCAGCCGCTAAATCATCTCTTCGCCCACTGCGGTGCCCTTCTTGCCCCCTTAAGCCCCGGCTTTTTGCGTTCTTTAATACGAGCATCCCTGCGAAGATATCCTTCGCGTTTTAATTGAGAACGTAATTCCGGATTATATAGCACCAATGCACGACTGATCCCATGCCTGATTGCATCGGACTGGGAAGACATACCTCCTCCTTTCACAGTTATTTCTATATCAAAAACACCTGAATTATCGGTAAGCGCCAATGGAGCAACTGCATTTTCTGACTGGATACCTCTTGGGAAATATTCCTTTATCTTGCTTCCATTAACAGTAATATTACCGGAACCACCTTCGAAGAGTTTTACACGTGCAATTGATGTCTTACGCTTGCCGGCGCTATAGTGATATTGCCTATTCTTTGTTGCAGTAACCATTATTAAACAGGGAAGTTAATAGGTTTTTGAGCTTCATAAATATGTTCATTGTCTGCATAAACATGAAGATGTTTGAGCATCTCCTTTCTTAGTTTGTTGTCAGCCAGCATTCCTTTTATTGCCTTTTCCACAACCATCACAGGATCTTTTGCAAATAAATCACCAAAAGAAATAGATTTAACATGACCCAAATATCCGGTATGCCTAACGTAAGTTTTTCTATGTTCCTTTGTTGTATGAAACTTGATCTTGGATGCATTTATTACTATCACCTGATCAGGACATAGTTGGTGTGGTGCATAGCTTGGACTTAATTTCCCCTGCAAAAGCATACTGATCTGTGCAGATATACGCCCCAAAGACTTGCCCTCTGCATCTATCAGGAACCATTTTCCGGCCTGTATTGGGATGGTTGAAGTTTTCATGAATTTTTTGACTTTAAGGATTGTTTCTTGGATCGGAATCCGGAATCCGGAACTCGGGATTCGGCTCCACTACTCACTTTATCTTTATCAGAATCAGACAAAACCGAAGTCCGGATTCCGGATTCCGGATTCCGATCCCCAGGACTATCAACACCATCCACCAAACTCAAATCAACCAACTCCGCTCCATCCCCCTTCCTTGCCCCCGCAGGCACCATTCTGGTAAGACCTGATGTGCGGGAACTGTAGCGATCTTTGTATACCTCCATAATCTTTCTACACGCATTTTTGTCAGTTACCAATTGATTAATGTAACGAATTGCAATGTGTGGTGGTCGCGTATTGGCTACCCTGACAAGCTTATCGATAACCGGCTGAACAACCTTAGCCCTGTTCTTTGTTGTTCTAATGGATTCATATAGCAACAAAGAGGTCACCAGATTGCGCTTCATCATTCTTGCATGAGCAGGTTTCTGTTTAAGCCTGAGACGGGATTTCTGGTGACGCATAAGGTTTTAATATCGTTTAGAATCAATAAATAGTCAACTATACATCCATAGAATCATCGGAAAGCGCAAGACCACGCTCTGCAAGCGTACTGTTAACTTCGTCCAAAGCTTTGGCACCAAATCCACGGAAATTGGCCAAACTGGCTTCCGTACACTTTGTAAGCTGCTCTATACTTCCAACCCCAGCATTGATAAGCGCATTTAATGTTCTGGGTGAGAAGTTAAGTATTTCTATCGGTGTATAGCTTTCTTTAACAGGTGCAGAATCATCCTCAGAAATTCCCTGAGCCCCTGCACGACTAAAGTCGGCAATAAACTCCTGTTCCACTATCTTTTCCGCACTTCCAAAGTATTCGTAATAGCTCTTTAATAATTGTGATGCGAATTGGACTGCCTCTTCGGCTGTAAGAGAACCTGATGTCTTAACATCCAATATGAGTTTATCCAGATTGGTGCGTTGCCCAACACGTGAAGACTCAACCTCAAAACGAACTCTCTCCACAGGACTGAATATCGCATCGATATGAATAAGACCGGGTTCGTTCTGCTTCTTGTTCCTATCTGCAGCAGGCGAATATCCCACTCCTTTCTCCACAGTGATATCCATATCAATCTGACCTCCCTTTTCCAACGTGAGAATTTCTGCATCAGGATCCAGAATCTCTATATCGGAAGAAACCTCCAGATCTTTTGCTTTAATTGTTTTAGGCCCCTTTGCAGAAAGCTTAACAACTTCGGGGTCTTTGCTGAATTTACGGAATTTAATTTGTTTAAGATTAAGATTGATGTCCATAACCGATTCACGGACACCTTTAAGAGTTGAATATTCATGCTGCACTCCGCTTATTCTTACTGACGTAATCGCAGCCCCTGGGAGACTGGAAAGCAAAGCACGACGCATGGCATTTCCAAGTGTTACACCATAACCGGGAGGCAAAGGTGCAATAGTAAAAATGACATGTGAATCGTCACCTTTAGAAACTGGTACGGCGCTGAATATCGGAGGACCGATTTCTTCCTGGATAATGTGCATAGGAAGGATGGGGAAAGAGGAAGAGTGTTATTTACGTGAATAAAATTCGATTACTTGTCTAATATCTATTGCCTGTTCTGCTGAATCGGCATCAGGAATAGATATAATTTCAATTTTGATTGCATGGCTGTCTACTTTCATCCATGCAGGTGGCATATATTTTTCATGTGCCTCGATTACAGGTCCAAAAACAGGTGAACTCTTGCTTGATTCTCTGAGCTCAATTACGTCACCTGCTCGCAGCCTATATGAAGGAATCGTTACACGACGTCCATTAATGGCAAAATGCCCATGACCTACAAATTGACGTGCCTGAAGACGCGTAAGCGCAAACCCCGCACGATAGACTGTATTATCAAGTCGTCGCTCAAGCATCTGCTTAAATACCTCTCCGGTCTGATCCATACTTGCAGCTGCCTCTTTGTAAAGATTGTGAAACTGTTTTTCTGATAAGCCGTATATATCCCTCACCTTTTGTTTCTCGGCCAGCTGCTGTGAATATGCGGACTTGCGCCCAAGACGTGTGCGTGGCCCCTTGCCGGGTGGCTGAGGTTTTCTCTGTAGAATTTTGTCGTACTTATCGCTTCCATATATATTGGTTCCTTGTCTTCTACAGCGCTTTGCTTTGGGTCCAGTAAACTTCATAGTTGATGATTGAGGATGATTAGTTAGTTAGTGATGAGTAATAGTTAGTGAGTAGTGAGTAGTTGATTGTTGATTGTCGATTGTTGATTGTTACACACGACGGCGTCTTTTAGGACGACACCCACCATGCGCAATTGGAGTGGAATCAATAATTGCATCCAAATCTATTCCGGATCCCTGAATACCCCTGATAGCCTGTTCACGCCCCGGTCCCAATCCTTTTATCTCAACATTTACGGATTGAATCCCAAATCCCTGCACTGCTTCTACTGCATTCTCTGAAGCAACCTTTGCAGCATATGGCGTAGATTTTCTAGTCCCTCGGAAACCTGACCTACCACAACTGGATCCGCCCAACACATCGCCCTCCAAATCAGTGAAAGTAACAATGGTATTGTTCTCTCCTGCATATATGCACACTCGTGCCTTGGGCACAGTGCGCTTGATCTTCTTTTTCTTAGCCTTTACTTGTTTTTTGGGAGTAGCCATAAGATTAAAATGTTTAAGTCTTGGTAAGGGTCACACGACCGGAAAGTCCTGTCCTCTTCTTGCCACGCTTTGTTCGTGCATTACGTCTCGATGTTTGACCGCGTACAGGTAATCTTCTGCGATGACGATAACCTCTCCACGTTCCAATGTCCTGCATTCGCTTAATATCCATAGATACTTTGCGAGACAAATCTCCCTCCACTTCTTCCTGCTCTATTCTGGAACGAAGTCTGGCCTGATCTTCTTCCGAAAGATCATCTGCCTTGGACTCCGGATTAATATTTAATTCTCTCAATATTTTTTCAGACAAAGATTTTCCGACACCGCTGATTGCAGTAAGTGCAATCACAATTCGTTTTTGTCCCGGTAGTACGACACCTGCGATACGGAGCATTTTAGTGAGTAGTTGGTAGTGGGTAGTAAAGTATTTGAAGTGTTGGAGGTCGCTGGTCACTTGTCACTAGTCTCAGGTCACTAGTCGATTGTTGATTGTCGAATGTCGATTGTCACCCCTGGCGCTGCTTATGCTTAGGATTCTTGCAAACAATTCTTCTTACCATTTTCTTTTTGCCTCCACTGCGTCTGATTACCAGACGACAATCTTTGCACATCGGTTTAACGGAGGCTCGAACCTTCATGGGAATAAAAACGGAAAGTGTAAAATGGAAAATTAAGATGCTGCTTGCTCGGTCTTATCTTCTGTTTGCTCCCGATTATCAGCTTCACCTTCGTCTCCTGCAGATGAATTCTTTTGTTCTTCATCAAGCGGAAGAGGCTGATCAGAGCGGAAGCGATATGTAATACGTCCTTTTTCCAAGTCATATGGAGTGATCTCTACTTTGACTTTATCGCCCGGGAGGATGCGCACTCGGAACTTGCGCATTCGTCCGGCCAATGTGCAATGTAGCTCATGATCTTTTGCTTGAGGACTAAGGACTTTGACTCGAAAGGTGGCATTGGGATAAGACTCTTCCACAACGCCGATGAGTTCAATTACATCTTTTGACACAGAGAGCAAGACAAAATTATAAGCCGATAAATGCTACAGACCAATTGTGGCTCTATCAAGCTAAATGTTTGGTTTTTTACTAATTGTTACAAAAACGTATTGCTAGATTTTGATTTTTGGTGTGAAATCATCAATTAATTGGTAGATTTGGGCAAATATAAGCTAAATGGCGATCTCAAGCGAGTAGTGTGCATGAGCAAGATGCTCATGCTACGCCAAAACCTCACATCCATCAGCTAATACCAGCAATGTATGTTCATAATGAGCACACAAAGCCTTGTCCTTTGTGGACAATGTCCAGCCATCCTGACTCTGCTCTACTGCATCACTGCCTGCCGAAATTATAGGCTCTACGGCTATTATCGTATTAACTGGCAAAGTTGCTCCCGTTCCTTTTTCACCGATATTGGGAATATCCGGAAATTGATGAAGTGTCGTTCCAAGCCCATGCCCAGATAAAGATCTGACCGGATGGAACCCTTCTTCCTCAGCCGTCTGCTGAACCATCGCAGATATATCCCCCACCTTTACCCCCTCCCTGAGTATCTCAACCACATTTCTAAGACAGTTCTTGGTTACATCCATAAGCTTTCTGGCTTCGATAGAAATATTACCAACAGCAGCTGTAAAGCAAGCATCGGTATAAAGACCATCCACAACGACTCCACAATCAACTGAAATGATTTGTCCATCTTCCAATACTCGATCTGAAGGAATTCCATGTACACATTCTTCATTAATGGATGTGCATAAAGTTTTTGGAAAATTATGATATCCCTTGAATCCAGGCTTTCCACCCGAGGAAACAATTAATTCCTCTGCAGCTTTGTCCAGTTCCGCGGTAGTAATACCCGGCTTAATCATACCTTCAACCAAATCCAAAGTAGCACGAAGTATCTTCCCTCCTCTTCTCAGAGATTCAATCTGCTCATCGGAAAATATCTGAAACTTCGACATACAAGAATCATTGCACAAAACGGTTAAATAATGAATAACGAAAAACGAATAAACGAGTTAACGAGTTAACGATTCTTTGAGTCTTCCATAAACCTCCTCCACCGTCCCAACCCCATCAACCTCAATCATCTTACCTTCAGATTTATAAACCTCTATAACCGGCACCGTCTTCTCTTCAAAGGTTCCAATTCTTTTAAGTACTACAGACTCATCCGCATCGTCTGCTCTGCCTTCCTTCTCTGCTCGACCCAGAATTCTTTTTACCGCTTCTTCTTTGCTGATTTTTATTTCCACACATTTAAACTCCCTTCCAACCTCTTCCATGATCTTGTTAAATTCTCTCATTTGATCTTCATCACGTGGTATTCCATCAAAAAGAATTTGCATGTCAGCCGGACGATCTAGCACAGCTTCTTTTGTAACACGCATGATTATTTCGAATGGGACAAGCTGACCAATATCTATGTACGATTTGACCTCCTCGCCAAGATCGGATCCTGAGGCTTTTATTTTCCTAAGCTCCCCTCCGGCCTCAAAAATCGAATAACCAAATTCTTTCGCAAGACGTTTTGCCTGCGTTCCTTTGCCGCTTCCCTGAACTCCAAAAAAAACTAAATCCATTGCTTAAGTATAACATAATAAATGAGCCTTGCCTGCCCGCCGTAGTCTGCCGTAGCGTAGCGGAGGTGGACGAAGGAGGGGATGCCAAAGAAGACTAAGTCCATGATGATAGTGAGTAGTAAGTAGTTGGTAGTGATTATAGAGCATTTACTAATGAGTAAGTAGAACTAGAATATTGGAATACTGGATTATTCGAATATTGGTCTAAACCACGTCGGTCGCGACTGACTGTGGTAAAGCTGCATCCGATTTTGTTCATATTTAAACAGAGCCCCAATATTCCAATACTCCAATATTCGATCATCTGATGTTCTACTCATTAGAACCTGCCAGACCCTTCCTTTAGCAAAACAAGTCAAAAACCCCTTGCAATTGTACATACAAAAGTATATACTAAAGTACGTACTTTTCCCCTTCCACAAATGACTACCAAATTAATCGGTATAAAGGAATTTGCCAAAAACCTCTCCAAGATCCTGCAGGAATCGCAGGAAAATAACGTGCATTTTGTTGTTATGCGACATACTGAGCCAGTAGCCAATATTACCCCAATTAAGAAAAAGAAGAAGACCAATAAGGAAATTGAATTGGAGAAGTTCGCAGAAGAGATTGCACAAGCTCGTGCTGAGTACAAGAGAGGAGAATATTACACTGAAGAGGAAATTTGTAAGAAATTAGGCATTAAACTATGAAGATTCATTATTCAAAGAGAGCACAGAAGCAGCTTGGCAAACTTCCGACCTCATTGACAAAGAGGATAGTTAAAAAGATGCGTTGGTATCGTTTACAAAAAGATCCATTTGCCTTTTCAGATCACCTTACTAAACCAACATACGGCAAATACAGATTCCGTATCGGTGACTATCGTGTTATTTGTGATGTAGAAGGAAAAACCATACACATTTTGATAGTTCTGTCTGTTAAGCATCGGAGCCAAGCTTATGATGGTTTGTAGTTTATACCAGATTTAGAAATAGTTTTGTGTATCCCAAACTAGAAACCTATCGTCGCTAGTCACTTGTCGCTGGTCGCTGGTCTAAATATAAGTTGACCTGTGACAAGTGACGCGTCAGTCAAATAATTACTAATATGTAAGTTATTACTTAATTTGTTATTACACCAACTTCTCATAGTCATGTGCAAGCAATTGGGCATTAATCTGCCTAATCAGCTCCATAACCACACCAACAACAATAATCAGTCCTGAACCCGAAATTATCAGATCCTGTGAACTTAACGTGGAATATCTGGTAAACAGCAACGGCATTATTGCAACAATTCCAAGGAACATACCTCCCCACAGATTTAATCGATTTGATGTCTTTGCAAGAACTGCCGCTGTCTGCCTTCCGGGACGAATGCCGGGGATAAATCCTCCACGCTTTTGGATGGTATCTGCAATATCATCCGGTCGAAATGTGACCGAGACATAGAAATACGTAAAGCCCATGACAAGTAGGAAATACAGAATCATGTATGGAATGCCCGGTGCAGAAGGATTTACATTTTCGGTAATAAATCCGACCAATCCCTGAAAACGAGGAGCCGTGGAAAGGAATTGAGCAACAATTGCAGGAAGAGTGATTAGCGAGATTGCAAAGATGATTGGGATCATTCCGGCCTGATTCAATCGAATTGGAATTCCGCCCTGTACTCCTCTGCCCGCACCCTGATTGGCATAAGTAATTGGAATTAATCTGTGTGCATCTGTAAACAAAACAACACAAACAAGTGTCGCAAGCGAGACGATGCAGAACAAATAGAACGCTGCCATCTTTCCTTCGCCTGCAATAAATAGTGAACTTAAGACTGCAGGAATTCCGGAGACGATTCCTGTAAAGATGATGAGTGAGATTCCATTTCCAATTCCCTTCTCTGTAATTAGTTCACCAAGCCACATGATAAGTATGGAACCTGCAGTTACATAAATCATAGGAGCAAGAACTCCTGGGAAGGTGAGATCTATCATATTCGCTCCACCGCGACTTAAAAGTATCAGGAATCCGTAACTTTGTACGAAAGCGAGTGGAACCGTAAAATATCTTGTATAACGATTAATTTGCTGTTGCCCAGAAGCACCCTCCTTTTGCAAAGCTTCCATCTTCGGGAAAATCACCGTACAAAGCTGCATTATAATTGACGCATTGATGTAAGGAGAAAGCCCCAACAGAACTATAGAGAAGTTATCGATGGAACCTCCCGTAAGTGCTGCAAATACTCCCATAACTCCTCCACCACCTCGTGATTCCAGGAATTGTCTAAGAGCAAAGGGATCCGAACCTGGAATTGTAATATGTGCGGCAATGCGATAGATAAGCAAGATTCCAAGAGTAAACAGGATCCGCTTGCGAAGTTCCTCGGAGTGCCAGAGTTGTTTTAGATAGGTAAACATTGGGTGTATTGTTGTGGTTTGTGAGCTCTAGGTCAACGAAATAAGTGGAAAATGGAAAGTGGAAAATGGAAAATTGGTGCCATTATTACTACAACAAGGTTTGCTGCCACTTTAGCACTGTCGCACGTGTGCGACGTGCTTTAGTATTTTCCATTTTCCACTTTCCATTTTCCATTACTTTATGATTGTTATCGATCCTCCTGCGCTTTCAACAGCAGCTCTTGCAGTCTTAGAAGCCCCATTCACCGTCAATTTAAACTTCTTCTTAACTTCTCCCTGACCAAGCAACTTAACCGGTTTCTTTGTTCTGATAAGCTGATTTTCTCTGAGTGATTTAACATCATAAGAACCTGCAGACAATTTATCCAGATCGGCAAGATTGATTACTTCATATTCTTTGCGATTTGGATTTGTAAACCCTCCAAGCTTCGGCTGTCGCATAAGAAGCGGGGTTTGTCCGCCTTCAAAAACATGCTTACGTGCGGATCCTGCACGGGCTTTTTGACCTTTTGTACCTCTTCCGGCAGTTGTACCACCGTTCGAGCTATTGCCTCTTCCAACGCGCTTGCGAGGACGTCTGGAACCTTTTGCTGGTGAAAGTGTGTGGAGCATAATGTTTCTTGGATTTCGAGTGCAAAGGATAGGGGGATAAAGAGATAAGCTCAAGGATTTCGTGAGTTTTTTTGTTGCACATGAATCGTTCGAAATAGAAATGTTGAGGGTCGCTAGTCACTAGTCACTGGTCCTTCAGCTACAAAACAAGTGACCAGAGACAAGTGACCAGTGACTTCACGTCCTTCTATAACATAATAAATCATCAGATTCCCCTAACCCCTCGCAGATGCCCCATTGAATACAAAACTGATATGACATATAAAAAACCAATTTACCCCTGTACAATCACCCCATGATCCGACACATGATCACTGCCGCCACACTCACACTTCTACTTGCGACAAATATTCCGCAAGCTACTGCTGCCTCCCCGACAAACAATTACCTATCCCGAGCAGATGCAGTTGAACTGATTCTGCGAGCCAGCAGAGAGGTGATCCTCAACCTGAATTACACAACAACTTATCCGGATGTTATTGGAACCGAAGAAGAAATTAAATATTTAAGATACGCCATAAAGTTAAAAATGCTGGATCCGGAGCCAGAAAGAGGGCTTATTTTCCCCTATCGTTCAGTTTCACGCTCAGAATTTTTAAAGATGATTGTAATTGCTTTTAATCTTCCATTAAATATTCCGCATGCATACACCGATGTTGATAATGATTCATGGTATATGCCATATGCGGGAATTGCGAGTTCACATGAATTGTTTGTAGATGCTCCTTATGGAGGAGAACTTAAACCAATGCTACGCGTTACAGAGGGTACGGCACTGCGCGCACTGGAAAAGCTATTCCTAAAAGAGCCCTATTTAAAGCCAAAAAACTTCTCTTTTGCCGTCGAAGAAGCTCCTCCAAATCCTTCAAGGATTATGGCAACTCCCAAGCTAGTTAAAGAAACGGTTATAAGATTATTTAAAAAACAAGGAATCGAGCCACCCGAAAAAACCCGCCATGAAGTTATTGCACTTCTGAATCACGAAAGAGCAAATGAAAACCTACAGCCGTTGAAAGAAAATCTACAATTAAGACAATCCGCGCAAAACCATGCCGCAGATATGAAAAAACGCGGATACTTTAGCCATACAACTCCCGAGGGACTCGATTACGTAGACCGGATTAAGAACGCAAATTACCTTTATGTTGATCAATCCAAATGCGGATGCAGAGTAGTGATTAATCTTCGTGCATTAATCGAAAATGATCGTGAAGAAACCAACCCGGGAAATGTAACCGTAAAATCCGAAGTCTGTGGCTGCAAACCACATTTTGCAGTGGGTGAAAATATTGCCAAAGGACAACTGACAGCAAAAGGGGTTATGAGGGACTGGATGAACTCCCCTCCTCATCGTGCAAACATAATGCATCCTCAATTCGAAGAAGTTGGGATTGGAATATTTGGGGATGTGTGGGTGCAGAATTTTGGGAGGAAGAGGATTGAATAGATGTTTTATTATATTAAAGAAATGTTGAGGGTCGCTAGTCACTAGTGGTTGGGGGGCAAATGAATGTTACCACCT
>JAHISE010000052.1 GCA_018818235.1 Patescibacteria group bacterium | reverse complement strand
GTTGTAAATGTTGATGATCGCTCATACATAGTTTGTGATGTACCGGGACTTATAGAAGGTGCAAGTGAAGGCAAGGGTCTGGGAGATCAATTCCTTAAGCACATTGAACGATGTGGAATCCTTGTTCATATGCTGGATGTCTCGCGTGCACTGGAAGGTACCGAAGTTAATGCAAAAAAACTTGAAGATGATTACAAAGCTATCAGAAAAGAGTTGGAAGCCTACTCCCCTGCCCTCTCTGTCAAAAAAGAAGTAGTTATACTTAACAAGACAGATTTAATTGGAGGAAACGCAAAGAAAGTAGAAGAGGATTTAAAGAAACTCGGAATTCAAATATTCCTAAGCATCTCTGCCGCTGCACGTATGGAAACTGAAAGATTAACAAAGAGACTTCTGCCTATGGTTCTAAAAGAACGTGGGAATCGCTCTATAGAAGCTAAAAAAGAAAGTGATGATCTGCCTGTTATTCAACCTCATTTAGAATCAGATAAAATGGGAGCATATGTAATAGAAAAACAAAGTGACGACACAATCATTGTTACCGGAAAACGACTGGAACAATTTACAAAAATGATAGACTTTTCCAGCGAAGGAGCAGTAAGAAGATTCAGAGATGTGGTTAAGAGGATTGGACTCAAAAAAGCATTGGAAAAAGAAGGATTTGATGAGGGAGTGATAGTGATTATTGGAGATATTAATGTTGAGAGCTATCTATAGTTTTCTGTGGTTTTATGGATCAGGAGATAATTTACTGGAATAAATTTTTAGCTTTCTATCCGACCTCACCCCCGGCCCCTCTCCTCTGAGGAGGAGAGGGGAGCTCTGTAAAAGGAGAGAACAAACTTTGAATTCTCCAATAGCAGAGCTCCCCTCTCCACAGTGGGCTGGGCACGTCAGTCGCGACTGACGTGGCAGGGCACGTCTCACATGTGAGACGTGCCAGGCGGAGCGGTGTGGAGAGGGGTCGAGGGTGAGTTCGGTTAAGGATTTGACTTACAAATACCGTTATTAGTGTTTCATATATATATTTTCTGCAGTAAATTATCTACTGATCCGGTTTTATTAGATAAACAGATACACAACTGCTATTCTTGAACTATCTGCTTATAATAATATATTTGTGATTTAAGAAGGCTTAAAACAGTAAGATCTAAAATATATACTCTATCAAAATATATAATCCCCCATTACCTACTGATGTTCTCTAAAATAACCCGCCGTCTTGATGCCCACATAGAACCTACAGATGTAAAGGTTTTAGAAGTCGGTGACGGTAAGCTGTCGCAACGTAATAAATACTTTTCGAACCTGACAACATTAGATATAAACCCAAAACGTGATCCTCATATACTTGCTGACGCACACAAAATGCCTATAGCTGACGAAACATACGACATGGTATATATGGGGGCTTTACTGGAACACGTCAAATACCCTCATCAAGTTATAAGTGAATGTTACAGAGTTCTAAAAAAGGGTGGAAAATTGATGATCGGAGTCCCGTTCTGCTTTCCATTACATGATATGCCACACGATTATTGGCGTTTCACTTCCAGCGGAATTAGAGTTCTATTAAAAGATTTTGATATTCAGGAAATAACCACAGATAACAATACAATAGTAACTCTTGCGATCATATTTCAACGTATAGGATTTCAGTGTGATACTCTCTGGTGGCGTCCTTTTAAGTTGTTTTGGTTTTTGCTGGCAGAGTTTACTCTTTTATTCAAAAATATTTTAACTAAACAATATGGAGATATGGGACACAAAACAGAAGTTGATACAATACTTCCTTCGGGATTTGGCGCAGTTGCAATAAAACCATTAATTAAGAAATAATAATTTTAGTACTTTTAAGACGACAAATATAAAAGCTTTCAGACATGTTTTGACGCTCCAATAACAGCAAATTACTCATAGAAATCTGTAATAAAAGCACTATTCATACGTTTCTATAATAAGCTAACTCAAATATTTGTTATGCCTGAAAATATCGTCATTGAACGGCCCCCCAATAATCCATTTATATTTGCCTGGTTTGTATCCAAGGAACATCGTCCATGGGCTGTTGGAGCTCTGATTTCGGTAGTATTGGCAGAGGTATTCGACAGCACACTAGCCGTACTACTTAAGTCCCTGATTGACGCTATTACAGCAGCCTCCGCATCAGGATTCACTGATAACAGTGCAATGTGGCTCTGGGCAATAGTCTACCCAGCCGTGTACTTTATTGACGAGAACACGTGGAGATGCAGTGGTTTTTGCGGAATGCGCTGGATAACATACGCTCGCGCTCAGGTTCACAGGAAACTATTCGCATACTTAACCGAGCACAGCTCTTCATATTTCAACGATCATTTTGCAGGATCACTAACCAATAAAATCAGTAATGCATCATGGGGAACCGGAGATATTCTTTCCGCATTTATCTGGGAATTTCTTCCTCTTGGGGTCAGCTTTATACTTAGCTTTATAATCGCATTTGTATCCGATTGGAGACTGGGTGCCATACTTGGTATATGGGTTGCAATCTTCCTCACAATAAACGTCTTTCTTGTACTAAAGAAAAAGCAACACGCTTTTGCAGTCGCCAAACACGGCTCAGTACTCAAAGGAAAAATGGTGGATGCCGCTTCCAATATGGCAGCAGTACAACAAGGCGGACATCATGAATATGAACGCGAATATGTGGAAGAGTTCATCGAGAATTACCGAACAGCTGACCTTAAAAACTGGTGGCTTTCTGAATGGATCTTATTTATGAATGGGACCCTGATAGCTATGTTCATAGCAGGAATGCTTTGGACATCACTTTATCTTCTTACACTCGGCCTAATAACAATCGGATCAGTTGTAATGATAATCATGATCATACTCAGGATTGTTCATTCTCTCTTCTTTATTGGACAAAAGATGACAAACTTTATAGATAATTACAGCCGAGTACAGGAGGGACTGGACGAACTGATTGTTCCTCACGAGATTGTTGATGAACCTGATGCTAAACCTTTGGCAGTTCCCAATGGAGCTGTCGCATTTAACTCGGTTAACTTCAGCTATGAGCACAGAGAAGTATTTAAAGGACTTGAGCTAACAATTCCTGCAGGCCAGAAAGTTGGTCTGGTCGGAACCAGCGGAGCCGGTAAAACCACTCTTGCAAACTTACTACTTAGACAATTTGAATTGCAAGATGGATCTATATTTATAGATAATCAAGATATCTGCAAAGTAACACGTGAGACACTGCGAAAAGGTATTGCCATGGTTCCTCAGGATGTCTCGCTCTTCCACAGATCAATCCGAGATAACATTCGATACGGTGACCTTGATGCAAGCGATGAAGCAGTTGAAAAAGCAGCACAACTTGCTCAGGCACATGGTTTCATTTCTGAGCTCCCTGATAACTACTCAACATTCGTTGGAGAACGTGGAGTTAAACTATCCGGAGGTCAACGCCAAAGAATCGCAATAGCACGTGCGATACTCAAAAACGCCAAAATTCTTGTTTTGGACGAGGCTACAAGCTCGCTCGACTCCGAGAGTGAAGCTGCAATTCAGAGAGCTCTGCTTGAACTTATTAAGGACAAGACAGTCCTTGCAATCGCTCACAGGCTTTCAACTCTTCAGGCAATGGATCGTATCGTCGTAATCGAAGATGGAATCATTCATGAAGACGGGACACATGATGATCTATTGGATCATGGTGGTGTGTATGCGAAGCTTTGGGAGAGTCAGGTTAGGGGGTTTATACAGTGACAATTGACAATCGACATTCAACTCGATTATATCGAGCTTGTTAATACATAAATTGAATTCTGGTGACCACGGCATTCGCGAATGATGTAGCCTGCCAACCATAGCCAGGAGGTACTAACTGAAAAGTCAACCTTCGCTCGCTGCGGCGAGGCTACATTA
Organism: Patescibacteria group bacterium; assembly: GCA_018818235.1. Lineage (GTDB taxonomy): Bacteria > Patescibacteriota > Gracilibacteria > Peribacterales > Peribacteraceae > UBA2144. The sequence continues at coordinate 1,366 of JAHISE010000052.1, read as the reverse complement.
TTGGCCATCCTTCGCTTTTGCGTGGCTTGCCACGATCATTCATGAATGACGTGGCTTGCCAACCATAGCCGCAGCGAATTTGTTGCCCAATAAAATACCACCAGCAAAAGGCTACGGATGGCAACCTTCGCTGCGCGAAGGATGGTGGGGCATCGAATACTGGTTTTGAACCGAAAACTGCCCCCGTGAAAGCGGTAAAAGAGTACATACAGAGGGTACAGGATGCAAATATGGCTTTGAACGGGTTTGTGGGGCTGGGAACTGTTCAGGCTCCGCTGAGGGTGAAATTCTGATTTTTATCAAAGTTCTCACTTTTGAAGCAAAAACCAGCACTGATTTTGCAGATCCTGACTCATTCGGTGGCAATCTGCGTGCAAGAGAACGCCGAGGTAAGACTGAAGCGATTGTTTGACGCTCTCTGGCGGTATTTGTCCCGCTTTGCAATTATCGATTCGCTCCGTGAGCTTCCTCATCATTCGCCGTTTTGCCTTCGTGCGAAGCATGCGGTGATGTGGCAGAAGAACATATCCGAGGAAATCGATGCCCTGATTGCACTTTCGGATTGTTACCTTGTGCGGGTGTAGGTCGAGATACAAATTATCCTTAAGGAAAGACTTGATAGGTGCGAGGTACGCTTCCAATTCAGCATAACTTTTACCGACGATCACAAAATCATCCGTGTACCGGACGTAATGCCTGAGCTTGAGCGTGTGTTTGATGAACTGATCAAACTCTTTGAGGTAGATATTCGCAAAGAGCTGGGAAGTAAGATTGCCGATGGGGATCCCCTTCCGGCCGAAGAGATCAGAGTCCTTGGCAACGAAACTTCCGATGATTTCACGGAGCAGAGTGATGGTCTTCTCATCCTTCACGCGCCTCTCGATGATACCGAGGAGCGTATCGTGATTCACGGAAGCAAAGAACTGGTGGACATCGCATTTGAGGACAAAGCAGGAACGCGTTCCGTTCCGGCTCACACTTCTCAGCATCCTATCGAGCGCGTTTACTGCTTTGTGCGTTCCCTTGCCTTTCTGGCAGGAGAAAGAATGGGCAATGAATGTTGGTTCAAAAACGGGGTTGAGTACGGAGAAAACCGCATGGTGCAGAATGCGATCTCGCACGCTGGCCTTGTGAATGCGGCGCTGCTTGGGATCGCAGATGGTAAATGCGCTGTAAGGTTTGTGTCGGTAGGTCCCGGTTGCAAGTTCACGATGCAGGGCAAAAAGATTCTGTTCCAGCCTGCGCTCGAATTCCTGCACATCCTTCCGAGCCTGTTTGCCCTTCCGAAACTCTTCCCATGCAATGAAAAGAGTTTCCTTGGAGGTAATGTTGCCGAAAAGGTTCCTGTATGCCTTCATTGCTGCAT
>JAHISE010000051.1 GCA_018818235.1 Patescibacteria group bacterium | reverse complement strand
TCACACTTATTGGAAGTGCAATAGTTGATATCAATGTTGGTGATGTATATCTTGATGAAGGTGCAACTGCAACAGATGATGTCGATGGAGATATTTCAGATGATATTGTTACCGTTAATCCTGTTAATACAGCAATCGCAGCTACTTACACAGTTACATATAACGTTTCTGACGCTGCGGGGAATTCTGCAACTGAGGTTACAAGGACTGTAAATGTAAATGCAGTTCCTGTTCCGGATACCACTCCTCCTGTAATCACATTACTTGGAAGTTCACCGGTTGATATCAATGTAGGCGATGCTTACGTTGATGCAGGAGCAACAGCTTCAGACAACGTTGACGGAGATATTACAGGAAATATAATCACAGTTAATCCTGTTAATACTGCAGTCGCAGCTACTTACACAGTTACATATAACGTTTCTGACGCTGCGGGGAATTCTGCAACTGAGGTCACACGTACGGTGAATGTCCATGATGTTCCTGTTCCCGACACAACTCCTCCGGTAATCACATTGCTTGGAGATAGCGAAGTTGATGTAAACATTGGAGAAACTTACACAGATGCCGGAGCAACTGCTATGGACAACGTGGACGGAGATATATCTGCGAATATTGTGGTTGTTAATCCGGTAGACACCTCCGTCGTTGGAACTTACACAGTTACTTATAACGTTTCTGATACTGCCGGTAATCCTGCGGATGAAGTAACAAGAACCGTGAATGTGGTTATTCCAGATACCACTCCTCCTGTAATTACATTGATTGGAAGCCCGGTTGGAAGTTTGAGAATAGGGGATACGTACAGAGATCCCGGTGTAACAGCTTTCGATAACAGGGATGGAGATATTACAGCTAACGTAGTTACAGTTAATCCGATCAATTCATCTGTCGCTGCAATCTACACAATTACTTACAATGTTTCTGATGCAGCAGGGAATGCAGCTGATCAAGTAATAAGAACCATAACTTATTATCCCACCGATTATCAGCCTCCCAGTGATGATCCGGATCCAACTCCCACGCCAACACCTTCTTCCACGGAAGAAATCAGTCTTACAGGTCTTTCGAATCCCGATTCTACCAAAGGAAACGGTAGCTCCAGAGGAAGTGGAGTAAGTATGTTCAGGCAAATAACAAGCTTTGCTGCGAAGTGGAGAGGAATTGGTACTGTTGCTCCGGGAGCGTTTGGTGGAACCAATACCACTCCTCTTTCTACAAAAGAAATCGAATACATATGTAGTATTCAGAGGTCTATAAAGGAGGATTCCGAACCCGAACTGTTCGACTTTGTTGCCGGAGAAATGGCTGGACTTATGAGTCGTGACATTGAATTCATACAAGAAAAACTCGAAGATACATCTTTCTGTGAGTCTACCAACATGGCTGTGCGTCCGCAGAAGAGGGTCAAGGAAGAACAGATTGTTCAGTTCCCAGTAGATGAAAATGGTTATCCTGTCTCCAGCAATCCGGTATGGAATTCTTGTATCAAAGGAAAAGTATCCAGAGCACAGATCAGATACAATGCTGATCGTGATGATGCACGCGATGGTGGCAAACCAAAGACTTGCGCCGACTATCACTCAAAGAACATCTGGCGTCATCCTGATTTCAATATCGAATTCACATTCGTTCGTCCTATAAAGAAGATAATTCTTCCGGAGGGGTATGCAGTGTTGCAGGAGCTTGAGGTGGCGTTGGGGGAGTAGGTTGTTTTGTACCCCCATCCCCGACCCTTCCCCCTCCACCCCGCATGCCCACTGGGGGAAGGGGGGCAAATATTGAGTTTCATGTATATATATGAACATTCATTATCAATAATTGTTTTTGATCAATCATTACGAACTAAACCCCAAGGCAAGTTTCCCCCTTCCCCCTGCAGGTCAGCGGAGTGGAGGGGGAAGGGGGTTAGGGGGATGGGGGTATCAATACTTCTCGATAAATATCAAAGGATTCATCGTATTTCTATTCGCCTCCTCTGCTGTAGGAATATATTCAGGCAAGTAAGGCTTATAAGGATGTTCCAAAATAGAGTCACTTGAAATTACATCAACCTGCAAATGCAAATGAGGTGCACTTGTATTACCTGTCATTCCCGCATTGCCAATAATCTGTCCCGCAGAAATTTTGTCACCTTCTTTAACCGTACCGATATCCAGATGTTTATAAACGGACATAAACCTTTCCCCACCTTCGCTCCTGTGTTCAATTGCAATATAAAGTCCATCTATTGGATTGCTTGCAACCGTATGCACTACTCCGTCAGCAATTCCGGAAATGGGAGTACCAAGTGCCAACTTAAGATCAATCCCCGGATGTGCTCCTGAATATTCTCCCGCATCCAGATCGTAAGCACCAAAGAATCTGGTTGAGTAATAAAGCTTTGCAGTTATCTCCGGAACATTCTTGTCCGTAAGTTCATCCATAGGGCTGGCATGTAGAGCAAGGGTGTAATCAGGAACACGAACAAAATCCGATCTGTTCATCTCGCTGTAACTCCTATTCCATTCTTCCGGAGTCTTCATAGCTCCCCAGTTTGGGATTTGTGATACAGGATGAATGGTTTTTTTAATAATAGGAAAAGCATCTTCGGTTACTTCTTGTATGGGAGCAGGGGATGGAACCGGTTTCATATCAGTAATTATAGCTTCTTCTTCCGGTTCCTCCCTGTCGGCCGTAGCCTTGGCGGAGGCTGATGCTTCCTTCTCAATTTCATCTTCAATTTCTACCACCTTAACTACCTTCTCTTGCTGGATGTAAGCTTGGAACCTCGATATTCCATCAGGAAGCAAATATAAAAAGGCTCCAACCAGAATAACCACTAACAACTGCGTTCTGTATGCGGAGCACCAAGAGCAAAGGAATTTGAAGTATTTGTGTATGTATTTGTTCATTTATGAATCTGTATATTATAACACATATACGCACTTTATTGGAGGTGTTATAAGTGTTCTGTGAGGTAGATGACGGGAATTGGAGTTTGTTTAGTTATTCCAAATCATCTTTTACGACTACTGATATCCTTTGGCCTGAAGACTGAATAATTCAGAATATACTCCATTTTGTTTCATCAATTCATCGTGTGATCCCTGTTCGAAAAGCTTTCCTTCATTGATTACAATGATTCGATCTGCCATTCGTACGGTAGAGAATCGGTGAGAGATGAGGATTACAGTCTTTTCTTTGCAAAGCTTTTCAACACGTTCAAATATTTCAGCTTCAGCTTTTGCATCTATGGCTGCAGTGGGTTCGTCTAGAATCAGTACAGGTGAATTGCGGTAGTACGCACGTGCAAGAGCTATCTTTTGCCATTGCCCGACAGAAATCTCCGTACCGGATTCAAACATGCGTCCGATAATTTGTTCGTATCCTTTGTCCAATGAATCTATAACTGTTTTTGCACCCGCGTCTTCGGCTGCGTGTTCAATCTTCTTCATGTCCAAGTTTTGCAGGACATTTCCAAAGAAGATATTATTTTTTGCCGTGTCTTCGTATCGGTTAAAGTCCTGAAATAGTACTGCGAGTTGCTGGTGCCAGTAATCAAGATCAAGTTCTCGCAGATCAATGCCATTCACCAGTATTCTCCCTTCTGTGGGATCATAAAAACGCGCAAGTAATTTAACTATCGTTGTCTTGCCTGCGCCATTCTCTCCCACAAATGTCACCTTTTCGCATGGCTTTATTTCCAGACAAAAATCGTGCAATACATTTTGTTTCGAATCCGGATAACAGAACGAGACATGGTCGAAAGTAATAGAAGGAGCCTGTTCTTTATTCAGAGTCTTTGCTTTTTGGGGTGATTTAATTGATGACGGAGCATCAAGTACTGCGAATGTGCTCTTTACATACAAGCTTGCTTCGAACACATCGTTAACATTACGTAACAATCCGCCAAGTCCATTCTGGAAGTTGCTAACCACTTGTGTGTAAAAGCTGATGTCTCCGACTGTTACTCTGCGCGCAAAAGCAAGAACGATTACATATACTTCTATCCCGACGAATACAGCAGTAGATAGTGCATTGAAGATAAGCCGGAAAATATATGCTCTGGTCGAAAGCTTTTTATTGTCCCTGTAAAAATCTACCTGCACTTTGGTTGTTTCTTTTACGAACAACGGAGCAAGACGGAATATGCGCATTTCTTTTATACTTTTTGCATCCTGTAACAGATGTGAAAGGTAGGAGTATCTTTTCTTTCTTGGGCTGTACCAATCCCAGATAGACCATGAAGATTTGGATTCGTAAAGCCGATACAAAAATTCAGGAATGGCAATCAGTGCAATAGGAATTACAAGCATCCAATTAAGCGTGAGCATTGCAACGAAAGCTATAAGAAGTTGGAAGAAACTTTGTAGAGCGAAGAACAAACCTGTAATTAAATTTTGCGGTCTGTACCACGAGTCCCTTACTTGTTCCAGTTGATCCCGGAATACCGGATCTTCGAACTTCTCTATGTCCAGTTCCGAGATATGCTTGAATAGTTTTTTGTTCAGATAAATTGGAAATTTTGTCCATAGCAATCGTTCCACATAGTTTTGTGTGCTGAAGGCGGCATCCTGTAAGAAGTAAGTAACGATGCGGGAAATAAGCAATATTACAATATGATGCATATCAATTGCTGCCGGATTACTTAAACCCGCAATAACAGCATCAATAACAAGTTTATATATATAAGCGTTTACGAATGGAATGACACTGGGGACCAGCGCGCTGATTGTGGCAAAAATTAGTAAACGTTTATCCATATCCCAGATCATCCCGACCAGACGTTTGCTGATGGCGAATGTTTCTGAGGCTCGTTCAAGCTTTTGCTTGTTGATGAATTT
>JAHISE010000050.1 GCA_018818235.1 Patescibacteria group bacterium | reverse complement strand
TATACTCCTTCGCCTAAATAATTCCGATTCTTGAGGATTCATTAAATTATTAACAAATCTATTTCTAATGGCTATGGAGTACGAGATTGCATAACAAAAGCACAGTGAATTTTTCGGAATTATTAACTAAAAGCAGTATAAAGAGCATAAATAAAAGTCTGAGTCGCTATAGACCAATATTCCAATACTCCAATATTCCATTTTATCCCACTATCCCAATAATAATCCCTAAAAATGCCATAAACATTCCAACTATCCAAAGCCTCATTGTCACTTTACTTTCTCCCCAATCCAATGCTTCGAAGTGGTGATGTATTGGCGCAGCTTTAAACACTTTTTTACCGCCTCTGAATTTTTTACTTGTTAATTGAATGATTACGGAGAGCATTTCTATTACAAAAATGAAGCCAACAAAAGGCAATATCAGTACGTTGTCTGTCATCAATGCTATAACTCCAAGAGTTCCGCCGAGTGCCAGTGATCCCGTATCTCCCATAAAGAAAAGTGCAGGAGGAACATTGTGCCATAGGAATGCAGCGACCGCTCCGACGCAAACTCCACAAAAAGCCGCAAGTACATATAGTTCTGCCAAGAACGAAAGCACCGCAAATGATCCGAAGGCAATTACTAGCAGCCCGCCAGCCAGCCCATCAAGTCCGTCCGTCACATTAACAGCATTCGCAGTTCCTATTAGAATAAAAAGGAATATTGGTACATACCAGAGGCCTACTTCATAAGATCCGTAAAACGGAACATGTATTTGATTATAACCAAGCTTGAAGTAGAACCAATATAACCCGCATAATCCTATTATTATCAGAAATAACAGTTTTGGCAGCCAGCTTAGTCCACGTTTACCTGAACCTAGAATGTTTATGTAATCATCAACCGCACCAAGTGCTCCAAGTGTAAGGAGTGTAAATAATGGAAGATAAACTTGTCCTCTCTGAAGAAGCGAATGTTCAACGGCACCAAAGAATGAAAGTATTCGTGAAAAGAAAACAGTCAGAAGTATGGATGTCCAAATCAGAATTCCTCCCATGGTAGGTGTTCCCCATTTATCTTGATGATATTTGCGAAACACAGATGGAGTTCTGCCGTCTATTGTTTCTACTCTTAATTGCTTGCCCAACCGGTTTCTTTTTAAAAACAGTAAAAATGGAGTGGTGAGAGTAAGACCTGCAACGAATGCGAAGAAGGTATAACCGAGGATTGCTATAAGTGGGATTTCGGGACGGAAGGGGATTATAGGTAGTGGCATGGGATATAGGTATTATGATGTGTTGGGGGTCACTAGTCACTGGTCACTTGTCACTGGTCTGCATATATTGAGACTAGTGACAAGCGACTAGCGACTCTTTGAGTATTCTAACATCATAATTATCCTTATGAATGAACTTTATCCACATCATAAAACCTCATTTGCTCCTTCTTAAACATGAGCTCAACTCTGCCTATAGGACCGTTTCTGTGTTTCCTGATATAAATATCGGTCATTCCCGGTCTGTCTGAGTCTTCTTCGTAATAGTCTTCCCTGTACATCATAAGTACCACATCAGCATCTTGCTCGATGGATCCTGATTCACGAAGATCGGAAAGCTGAGGTATGTTACCCGGACGGTTTTCTACTGCTCTGGAAAGCTGTGATAGAGCCATAATTGGTACACGGAGTTCGCGTGCCAATTGTTTGAGTGAACGTGATATTTCGGAGATTTCCTGCACGCGATTTCCAGCGTAGCTCATATTTCCCGTACTCATAAGCTGAAGGTAGTCGACAATTAGCAGGTCAAGTCCGTGTTCCATCTGAAGTCTGCGGGCTTTGGCTCGCAGCTCCGGCATGGAGGAAATTACGGAATCGTCTATAAATATATTAGCCTTATTCAGTTCATCCATAATAGGCCCCATGTTTTGGAAATCGCTATCCTCCAGTTTTCCACGTTGTAATTTCCATGAATCGACTCCAAGCATTGACGCGAATAATCTGTCTACGAGTTGTTCTTTGCTCATTTCAAGTGAAAAGATTCCTACATTTTTCCCCTGCTTAATAGCTGCATTTTGAGCAATATTAAGAGCAAGGCTTGTTTTGCCCATACTTGGTCTGGCTGCAATGATTACAAGATCGCTTGGTTGCAGACCTGATAATTTTAGGTCAATAGCCTGAAATCCTGTCGGAACTCCCTTAAGAATGTCTTCATCATCTGATTCGTGCAATTCCGCAAAGCGTTCATATCGCATTTCCAAAATATCCCTGATGTGCATAAATTTATCTTTTAGATATGTATTGGATATCGCAAATACGGTTTTCTCAACTTCTTCCAGCAGCTCCGGAATATGTTTACCTTCTTCGTATCCCATGCCTGTTATTTTTTGCCCTGCTTCTATAATTCGTCTGTGTATGGCTTTTGTTTTTACAATTTGTCCATACTGGTAAATATGAGATGATGTTGGTACTTCCGAAGCTATCTGAGCCAAATATCCGCTTCCTCCTATGTCCTGAATTTTCTTATTATCCTTGAGCTTGTTGGATACTGTTACAAAATCCACAGGCTCGTGTTCCTGATATAGATCGAAAATAGCACTGAATATTTCTCTGAGAGTGGGATCGTAAAAGTCCTCCGGTCGAAGAAAATCTGTTACCTTGATAATGGCATCAGGATCCATCAGGAGAGCACCAATAACTGTGCGTTCTACCTCCAAAGAGTGAGGCTGAGTGCTTATCGACGTAGTTGGCGGGCTACTTTGTGGCATGGCGGGAATGTGATTGTAGAGTTGTTTTGGTTTCTATCAATTAATTGGTATTGCGGGGAAGTTTATTTGATGTGAGGTGTGTTGGTGGAATGTGGAATAAGTGTTTATATGTTATTTGCCTCTCTCCACTTGTCTTCCCTCTCCCCCAGCCCCTCTCCCGAGGGGAGAGGGGGAGCTTCGCTATTGGAGAATTCAAAGCTTGTTCTCTCCTATGGCAGAGTTCCCCCTCTCCCATGGAGAGGGGGCTAGGGGGAGAGGAAAGGGCAAGTGGAGAGGGGATTCAGATCAATGCACATTTCCTAATCTCCTTCTCCAACTCCGCACTTATCTTCGGATTATCCTTAAGATACTGCCTTGCCATTTCACGTCCTTGCCCCAGTGTTTCTTCACCTCTTCGATAATAGGCTCCTGCTCTTTCTATTACATTGTATTTGACTCCAAGATCAAGAATATCGCCTTCTTTAGATATTCCCTGAGCGTATAGAATGTCAAATTCAGCCTGGCGGAATGGGGGAGCGATCTTGTTCTTTACTATCTTAGCTCTTGTTCTGTTTCCTACAATCTCCTGCATATTGGCAGAGCTTTTTGATGTGGTTGATGTCTGTTGTCCTTCTGTTGTTCCGGGTATCTTTTCCAGAATTTTATCTATTCTGCGAACATCAATTCTGATGGATGAGTAGAACTTAAGTGCATTTCCTCCGGTTGTTGTTTCGGGATTGCCAAACATTATTCCTATTTTCATCCTCATTTGATTGATAAATATAATTGTGCAGCTTGTTTTAGAAACTATTGATGTTAGTTTTCTCAGTGCTTGACTCATAAGTCTTGCCTGAAGCCCCATGTGGCTGTCACCCATCATTCCTTCTATCTCCGCTCTGGGCGTGAGTGCTGCAACGGAATCAATAACAATAATATCTATAGCACCGGAGCGTACAAGTGTTTCGGTGATCTCCAGTGCCTGTTCGCCGTCGTCAGGCTGGGAAACAAGCAATTTACCCACATCAACTCCTATTTTGCCGGCATATTGAACATCAAGAGCATGCTCTGCATCTATGAATGCAGCTTTTCCTCCTGTTTTCTGTCTTTCTGCTATTGCGTGAAGCGCCAGTGTTGTTTTTCCTGATGATTCCGGACCGAATATCTCCACAACACGTCCTGCGGGGAGACCGCCGCCAAGAGCAATATCAAGCGAAAGTGACCCCGAGGGGAATCTTTCCAGATTTACCACATTATCTTTATTCATTTCCATAATTGCACCTTCTCCGTATTGTTTTTCTATTTGTGCGAGCGCTGCTGTAATTGCATCATTTTTGGAATCTTTTTTTGATTTGGAATCAGTTTTGGAGTGGGTCATGATTGTTTTATGGGAAGCAGATGACTTGGGCATGGTAGAGGATTGGGATAAATATTAAAAGGTGATTGTTCGTACACCAAGATATATCAATTAATTGATAGGGCAAGTATATGGGCTTGCATGGGGGAATGGAAAGTGGTGGTGTATACATGTGCACCAGTGTTGGAATACTGGAATACTGGAATATTGGGCCTCATCAATATAGACATACCCAGTATTCTAATACTCTAATATTCCATTATAAAATTCTCACTGGCACTCCAAACACACTTAATGCTACCATCTCCCCCTATGAAAAACCTCACCCCACTTGTATTAATCTCATTATTACTAACAGCCTGCGGTGGACCCAAAGAAGAAGCCGCAATGATTGAATTCATCGGCATTAGTTCGGGAACATTAACTACCGATCTTGATAATCTTGAATTCAAAGAATCATTTGAACTGGATGAAAGAAATCTGGTTGCGGTTGTAGCGTTCAAAAAAGTTAATGATGAAACAAATGTTCAGGCAACGTGGTTTAGTCCGGATGACAGAAGAATGCCACTGGGGAGAAAATCAATAGTAACTGAATCGGGAGCGACAATTGCACGTTTTAGTCTGGCATCACAGGAGGATTGGCAGAAGGCTCCGTTCATGTTAGACATTAGAGCAATGGTAGGGGAGGGGGAGACTATGAAAACCGCAAGCGGGCAGCTCCACTTTTATATGGGTATGAACGAAGATGAGGTTGAATCATATAATCAGGAATATGCTGCTTGGACGGAAAGTGAAATTAATAAACGTGAGATGTATGCTGCAAAAAGAAGAAAAGAAGAGGGTGTAAGGAATTCATTAAGAGCCTCGATACTGACTCCTGAAGCTGATATTGCGTTCCGCTATAACCTGACAGGGGATGAAGAAGAGGAACTTGTCATCATTGATCCGAATCCTGAGGAACCATTTATGGGATCAACGGAAACGGGAGCTGTTTTTTCGGCTGATATAGATACATTTGCCATTGCCGATATAAACGGTAAGACAATCATTTCTTTTAAAGAGGGGATTGTGCATGGCGTTCAGGGACCTTTGGGAGCCAGTATCGATTCTAAGGATATGGTGAAGTTGATCGTGTTTGAGGATAGTGTGGAATTAAGATGGGAAGAAGGGGATCAGGCGTGCTCGCAGAGGTTTACGTTGAGTGATGAATGGGTGGGGGAGGAGGAGAAGGTGTGTGAATGAGATGGTCCCTGCATTGAGATTTAGTTTGCCATTGGCATATTATACTCCCTCTCCCCGGCCATCTCCTCGAAGATGCCCTTTGGGTACTACAGGGAGAGGGAGGCCTCGATTTTGGAGAAATGAACTACCGCGGGGCAAGCCCACGCGGTATCTACACAGTTTCTTGCTAGAACAGAGATAATTGTTGGCTAAGGTCAGTTCGATAAAGCTTTTTGTAGTTCTTACCTTGATTTTGAACATATTTTTGGATGATATCTTC
>JAHISE010000049.1 GCA_018818235.1 Patescibacteria group bacterium | reverse complement strand
TAACACATGATCCATTTGAGCATGAATCTGTAGTACATGAATTTCCATCATTACAGTTCTTTTGAGTATTTACACATGATCCATTTGAGCATGAATCTGTAGTACATGAATTTCCATCATTGCAATTCATTGGTGTATTTACACAGGAGCCACCACTGCATGAGTCTGTTGTACATGCATTGCCGTCATTGCAGTCGGGTGGATCACACTCGTCATCATCATCTCCGGTAACATTTGCATCACCACATTCTGTTTGAGCACAAGCAACGGGGTCAGGGCTTCCTTCACAAGGATACATATCTTGCATATATTCAACGCAGGATAATGGAGAAAGATAACATCCGGTTTCATCACTATTCCAGTCACATCGTCCGAATCCGGGATCCGGTCCACATCTACCACCAACAGCTACACATTGCAATGAGCATCCCCATCCAAATATTCCAACTCCTATGCTGCAGTGTCCTCCCCCTCCATCAAATCCAGGATTCGAAGCTAGACTAGATAAATCGTGATATTCTGTCAAAATTAAGCACGTACATGAATTAGAAGTGTCATCCGGAAGGCACTGGCACCATGGTTCATAACCATCTCCGCCATTTATACAACTTTCTCCTGTTGCGCAAGTTCCACCGCAGGTCATGCCGGCATCCGGGAAATCTCCTTCTGATACCGGACCGCATCCTCCCGGTGTCTGGCCTTTTAATGTGCCTGTTTGATGGCTAACAGATAGGGAAACTACAAAAGTGGCGGTAATCGCAGCCACCGATATCCCAAGAAATGATTTAAGCCATAGCGAATGCATAATTAAAAATTATTGTATCAAATCGGGTTGTAGGTTTGGGTTGCGGGATGGGAGTTCTATTGCGGGGTGAGAGGTTGAGGGTAGTCCTTGAGATTACGTTTACAACGGCAATCGCGATTGCCGTGGTTTGCTGGTTGCTCGTTTACTCGTTGCTAGTTTCTATTATTTTAGAAATATTTGTAGTTCATTAACAGTCAAACGATAAACGAGTAAACGTTTTTGTTCTCTTTTTTCCTTCCATTATTCTCGTCACACCTATAATATCGCCCAACTATGCAACGCACCCTAATACTCCTAAAGCCCGATTGCATGCAGAAACGTATCTGTGGCAAAGTAATATCACGATTCGAAGAAGCTGGTTTCAGGATCATCGGCAGCAAGATGATCCAGCTGACCCCCGAAAGATTAGCTGAACATTATGCTCATATCGCAGATCTACCTTTCTATCCCGAAGTTGAAAAGTTTATGTCCGAGACTCCGGTAATGGCTATGGTTCTGGAAGGTGAAGATATTATTAATAAATTACGGGAAATGCTTGGTGTTACGGATTGTCTGGAGGCGGCAAAGGGGACCATCAGATATGAGTTTGGCAGTAAAGAAGAGGGTGACAGCAAAATGCGAAATGTTGTGCATGCGTCAGATAGTGAGGAGACGGCAGAGAAGGAGGTGTGGAGGTTTTTTAATGAAGATGAACTGTATGAGTATTAATCGTGTTGGGGGTCAGAATAACTCTAAGCTTTTGTAAGTTGTTTGAGTGTCAGGAGTCAAATGCATCGGAGTTTTCGCATGCAATTGTATTGTTGTAAGTCTAATAAAATTGGATTATCTCTTTATTATTGAAATGTTGAGAGTCACTGGTCGCTAGCCCATCAGGATGAATGACTAGTGACCAGTGACTCATTAATCTTCAATAACATACTTAACCCCAGACTTATTAGACTTCCAACATATCAAGAATTAGGGCACAGCACAGTTTCATTCGACCCCCAACACTTCAATCTTTCTATTCATCGTTTTCTAACAAATATCTCATTGCTTTATCTAATTGCGGATCAATTTGTTGAGATATCTCATCCCTACTCCTCTCAACTTCCATATCCGGAACCACTCCCTCCGTTCCCAGATCTTTACCCAAAGGAGTCAGCCAACGCGCTACCGTGATTCTGACTGATGCATTGCCCGGGAGGTCAAACACTTCTTGCACTGTTCCTTTTCCAAAGCTTGTTTTCCCTATGATAGTTGCACGTTTATGGTCCTGTAGCGCACCTGCAAGTATCTCTGATGCACTTGCGGAACCTTCGTTTATCAGTATTACAATTGGAATATCCGGATCACTTGGTCTGCCCGAAACGTAGTGGTTCGTTGGTTCGCCCTCACGTCGTTCTACCGTTACAACTTTACCTTCTTTAAGGAACATGGAAGCAATTTGGACTGCTCCTTCCAGAAAACCTCCTCCATTGAATCGGACATCAACTATAATGCCTTTAATATCATTTTTTCTAAGACTCTTAAGCGCATTTGTCATTTCCTGAACGCTGTCTTCTCCAAATTGATTAAGCTGAATGTAGCCAACCGAGCCGCTTGCTGTTTCTTTTACTTCGGATTCGACACTTGGAATATGAATACTCGCACGTGTAATTGCAATCTCTAGCGAATCTTCTTCATTTTTTCTGATAATAGTAAGAGTTACTTTTGTCCCCTTGGGTCCTCGAATTTTTTGTACTACCTGATGCAGCATTTCTCCTTGTATATCCGCTCCGTCAACTTCAATAATTATATCTTCCGGCTCCAGGCCTGATGCTGCGGCAGGGGATCCCTTTAAAGGAGAAACCACAACAACCATTCCATCACGCATTGTCAGTTCCGCACCTATTCCTTCCAGGGTTCCCTGCAGTGACTGGTGGAAATTTTTATTCTCGTTAGGTGTCATAAATGTTGTATACGAATCACCGACCGCCCGAACCATTCCGCCAACTGCTCCGTATATCATTTCAGGCGGGTTCAGCCGATCAGGATGTATGTAATGCTTAATAAGGAGTCTCCAGACACCCCACATCAGAGACATGTCCACTTCTTTTTCCGGATCAGTAAGAATAGAGCCACTGGAAGTTTTGCCACTATAAAGCAACTCAAGCCTTTCTGTAAGCTGTACGGCATTTCTTTGCTCGTAGTTTGCACCCAGCTGCCATCCCAATATTAGAGTGATTAGAGGAAGGACTATTAGGGTGGTGATGCGGAGGGTCTTGTGCATGTGGAGAAAGTATAGCGTAAGTTTCTAGTTGAATGACAATTAAATCCGAGAAACGAAATTCGAAATTCGAGGGAAATTCGAAATCATAAAGAATAAATTCAAGTCATTTCTGATTTAGTATTTTAGGTTTTCCTCGAATTTCGGATTTCTCATTTCGGATTTAATCAGTTTCCTCGAATTTCGAATTAAATAAACACCGAATATTATAAAATGCTAAACTATCCCCATGATCAAACTCCCAGCCTCCCTCGAGTCCCAACTTAAAAAACTTTTCCCGCGCGCCTTGGAAAGAAACAAGTTTGTAGTTGATGTGATAGAGGATGCTCTCAGGCAAGAAGATCTGGATGAAGAAATACAGGCAGTTGGAGGTACTCTGCATTTGTACACGGATGGCGGATCACGTGGGAATCCGGGGCAGTCTGCAATCGGTTGTATTCTGGAAGATCCGTCCGAAGGCAAAGTAGTAAGAGAGCATTCCGAGCGCATTGGGATAGGAACCAATAATGTTGCCGAATACAAAGCACTTATAGAAGGATTAAAAATTGCCAAACGCTATCATCCAAATCGACTTGTGTGTTTTTTGGATTCCGAATTGATCGTACGTCAGCTTAAAGGAGAATATCGTGTAAAAATGCCGGCATTAAAAGAGTTTAATGAGGAGATTTCGGAGCTTATGAATGAATTTGCCACAGTCGAGTTTCATCATATTCCTCGGGAAGATAACTTTAGAGCCGATGCTTTGGTCAATAGAGCATTGGATGAACATCCCTCACCACACTTTGAAAACTCAAGAAATGATTAGTTGTAATTTAGATGATGGCGGGTTGGGGGTGTGGAAATCCCAAATCCCAAATCCCAAATTCGCAAAGAAATTCCAAATTTATAAATTCCTAGAAACCAATTTGGATTTTATATTTTTTAAACTTTTGATTTTCATTGGAATTTGGTTTCTGGAATTTGGGATTTTATCCGTACCCGTATCTTTTGCCGCTCAATTACCTCTGACTTATCGTCATCAACATCACATCTTCGAGCTCGAATCTAATGAACAAAAGGACTGGAAAACCCATCAAGAAGTATGGACTCATAATGGTAAACCCATTAAGCCTTTGGCGGAATTTAGAATTGACGGAGATCTGATTCCACAACTACCAAAGGGAGTTATTAGGCACACGGTTGTAACATGGGATCGCGAAGCTATTCGCAGAATTTTAACTGAGCGAATATCTTCACGACTTGATCGTGAACAGGGGACTTCTGTAATTAAAATGACAGGAACAGGTGTTCTTTTTGAAGGGATTGGATTATCGGGTCTCAAAGTTGATCTCGATAAAGCTGTGGATCTGACAATTCAGGCAATCGAAAATAATATAAGTGATGTAATTCTTCCGGTGGAAGAGATTCAACCTGTTCTAAACATTGATAAAAAATTACAGAAAATGGGGATCAAAGAAGTCGTTAGTGTCGGAGAGTCAGACTTCAGCGGATCGCCATTGGCTCGTAAACACAACATTCGCACAGGTCTTGCAAAATTCAACGGAGCGATTATAGAAGAGGGGGCAACTTTTTCATTCAATAAAATTTTGGGCACTGTTAACCGATCAACCGGATACAAGGAAGAGCTTGTAATTCTTGGCGAGAGGACTCTTCCCGATTATGGTGGAGGTCTTTGTCAGGTAAGCACAACTGCTTACAGAGGAGCATGGGAATATGGGTTTCCCATTACAGAAAGGCGCAACCATAGTTTTGCAGTAATGTACTATTCCCCGCACGGCACGGATGCGACCATATACCCTCCTCATTCCGACATGGAGTTTGTTAACGATAGCTCCGGTGCGATTCTTATACAGACTTATGCGGATGAACAAAACAGGGCTTATTACATATATTATGGTACTAAGGATGATCGCAATTCAGAAATTATCGGTCCTTATACATGGGACCACCAATCGCCCCCGCCCGACAGAACGGAGTACACAAAAGATATTCCTCCGGGTACCACCAGAAAGGCAGGAGGAAGAGTACCGGGATTAATAGCTATGTGGTACAGGATTGTAAGTAGAGGGGATGAAGAAATAGTAGAACCGTTTTATTCAGTTTACGAAGCAAGACCGAATCTGACGCAGATTGGGGTGAGTGATATGCCGGGGGAGAAACCCAGCTGGATCGGAGAATAAGTCAAATATGGATTTGTAATAATGTCGATTCGTTAATTCATTTCTCGTTTACTAGTTTCTCGTCACGTCAGTCGTGACTGACGTGACTCGTTGAGATGCAAAACGAGTGGTTCAATTTTGCTAACCATAGGAAACGAGTAAACGAGCAAACAATTACTAAATTATTCTCTTAGCAACCTCCTTTGCCTTAAGAGCACTACTCCCATGTTCTTCAATTATATTGTCACAAATCGATTGCAGATTCTCCTTCGGGATATCCTTTATTTCCGGCATTAGCCCAAGATAGTGCAAAAGATTAATTGTGAATGGAAGAACAGAATTATCGGATTTTTTTTCGCATTGAATCAGAAATTCCAGAGTCAGATCAAAAATATTTTCCAAAGGTTCTTCGTCATGGATCAGGGAAAGTAGAAGTTCAACTCCTTGCTCAGCCTTCAGGAAAGACTCAGTTCCGGAAAGATTAATTTGAGTGGTTCTTCTGGCAGAAGTTACAGTGTAACCTTTACTGCCTTCTACCATATCTATTGTGCAATGATTAAATGGCAAAAGTGTTCCGCCCAGCTTACTCTTGAGTTTTCTGACAGCTCTGGCCCTTGCGGTCATCCTGCCTTTTTCACGTGTAAACAAAATCAGGAAACGGTCGGCTTCACCTACGTCGTAGGCTTTTAGTATTATTGAGTTGTAGGTTTGAGAGTGGGGCATTGGAAATTAGTTAACTAGTTAACTAGTTTCTAGTTGACTAGTTCGCTGTAAATGAAATATCTCAATTCTTCTAATTCTACGAACTAGTAACTAGTAAACTTGTAACTAGTTAACTTTAACTTAAGGTTTACGTCTTAAGCAACCTGCCCCGTATTCTTCAACCTCGGTGCCACCCCCAACCAAGCTCCCACAAACGAAACTACCGGAGCAAGCAGTATTTCCGCTACAAATAACATCGGGAACATTCCTCTTGCAGATATCGAGAACTCATTACCCATTGCATTTGCCAATTGCCCCCGAAAAGCAGGGTAGACAAAGGGTGCCAAGAACATACATAGAATAATTATGACAGTACTAACAACAATTGCTGCCCAAAGCAGGAAAGTTGCTTCCGATGCAAATGGAAGAATTATTGCATATGGATTTGCGCCTGCCATTTGTTCTACAAATATTTCTTCGGATCTGTCCGAAGCGCGACGACGAACCAGTTCGGTAATTATCAAAATCAAAACTGCTATGGATATGAATATGATTATGATCGAGATAGAACGCCCTGTAGAGATAATGCTAAGTAATTCATTTAATTGCGCTTCCTGATCATTAATTTTGGAAATATGTGCGGGGTTAACAGTGTGCCGCCACTTTTCATCATTCAGGAATATTTTAAGGGCGGAAAAATTATCCAAAGAACCCAAAGTTATACCAATCGTATCCAAAAATGGGTTCGTGAGTTCATACTTTTCCAGAAAAGCTATCAAATCCGGATCCGTACTTCTGGCATCTTCGAAGGTTTGTTCCTTTGTTATGTAAACCGCGTTTTCTACAAATGGTAATTGCTGTATTCCGGCAAAAAATTCGTGTCTTTGTTGTTCGCCGGTTTCCGAGCGAATTTCTATGCTTAAAGCGGTTCTGGACTGAAGCATGTGTTTCATGGTTTGTGCTCCGATCAGGCTGAATAGCAGTATTTGCATCATCAAAAGAACGCCGAACAGTACACCGAAAGAAGCGAACCATCGCTGTTCACGCATAACATTCTTCATTCCCCTGACCGAAGAACGCCTTATCAGAATACTGATGCTTGGATCCATGCGTAACATGGATGTCATTATACCAATTCGATAAGTTTTCGCTACATGAAAGAGCGAAACATAAAGTGAAAAGTGAATAGTGAATAGTTAAAAGTGACTATGCTTAATTTTGCATCAAGTTAGGATTTTGTTATCCATCTGTCACTCTTAACTATTAACTTTTAACTATTCACTTTTTAGTCGTCATCACCTTCTCCAACCTCTCAACAGCTTCCACACATTCTTTGGCCCTTATATTTTTAGGATCCAAATCCAGAGCACGCAAGAAAAGGGATTTTGCCTTTGTGAAGTTTTTGATCTGTAAATGAGTTACTCCCAAATCACATAGAGTAAGAGGGTTTTCGCTGTCCAGATTAAGAGCCCGTTCCAGAGTAACTATCCCCTGAGTACGTTGCCCTCCGTTAAAAAGCGCCCAACCAAGACATCTTAGAATTTCCGGATTATTGGACTTAATTGCATTGGCTTTCTGAAGATATTTAAGTGATTGTGGCCATTCCTCTTTCTGTGAATGCAGAAATCCCAGAATGTAATGACCGGTATAGCTGTTTTCATCGAGCGCGATTGCCTGCTTAGCGGCTTTCTTGGCGCGGCCGTGATGATCCATGCTAAGTTCATTGTCCGCAATTTCTTCCAATGCGGATATATTCTGCGGATCCTCCGCAAGCAGCTCGACAAGAATGTCCAGAGCTTCGCTGTGCTGCCCCATCAGCTTTAATTGCTCCGCTTTTTCCAGACGTTCAAGAACACTTGCTGATGGTTTGGGATCATTTATCATCGGGATTTGAGTATATATTAGTGTGTGGGGGTGGAGGGAAATAAAAAGTGATTTTTTTATCAACAATCGACTCTGCAAATTATTAGAGAAACATATTGTTCTATCATAATTACCAGAGTTGATTGCCGAAAGTCCGCCGCCACGGACGTGTCGATTGTCGATTGTCGACTAAAACGACAAAAAATACAACACCGTATTCATAATCCCATGCGAGGCGAATATTACCAGAGCTCCAATAACCGATCCGATCATCATACCTTTACCGTATCCCTGATAAGTGTCATTTCCGACCGAACCTATATAAAAAGCAGTGCCTGTTACAAA
The DNA here is from genome assembly GCA_018818235.1 of Patescibacteria group bacterium. Taxonomy (GTDB): domain Bacteria; phylum Patescibacteriota; class Gracilibacteria; order Peribacterales; family Peribacteraceae; genus UBA2144. The sequence goes on along the minus strand of JAHISE010000049.1, from coordinate 20,095 downwards.
TATTGCAGCGCAAACCCAATACCCGGAATCCAAAAGAGCCTGTCCCAGATTAATGATTACAGTTTCCGCATGCAGACCCCCAAAACCACTCCACTGGTGACTTTGAAAATCGAGAGCAGCGAATGTTTTTTGTGGGAGAAGATAGATCAGAAGAGAAGTTATGAGCTTGGAGGGCATGTGGGGAGTATAGCATTTAATTAATGCAATTCCTAAACACAAGAAAACCATTCGACCAATTCGACAGGCTCATGACAGGCAAAAATCAAGCAAAACTAAAAAAATAAGTTCCAAAATTCAAAAGGCATCGTAGCGGAAGATCGTTTCTTTCGCTTCTGCGATTGTTGGAGCGGAAGAAACGATCTTCCGCTACGCACACTGGCCGATAACGATCTTCCGCTACGAACTTATTATTTCTTCAGGTTCTATTTAAAGATTAGGCGAATCAATTATTACGAATAAAAAGCTAAATAATCCTAAAATTAATACAATAAATGGTATTTGGGATTTGTGTTTTGTGTTTTGGGATTTAATAAAGAGTCCCTGCATTTTGGTATTGATCCGATTTAACAACCCAATTCTTAATAATCTTATAAAAAAACCTGCTCACTGACTCCTTATCCATGCTACACTTCCGCTCTCCAAGTATGTCCGACTTCCACTCACACTCGCTTCTTGATGAGTCTCCTTCGCGAAATAGAAGGCGGGGAGTACGTATAGCTGTATCAAATGCAATACGTTCGATTACGGGTATACTACGCGGTGTGCTAAGAAGACCACATTCAAACTACAGCAGATCCGGCAGAAAAATTAAAAGGTTGATAAAGAAGTTAATAATATGGTTTGTCTTATTCCTTATATTGTATCTTCTTTTTCTTTGGTTCACTCTTCCAAATGTTAGTGATCCGACAAGTTTGATCGCATCACAAAGCTCGGTAATCACAGATCGCGAAGGAGTGGAGTTATACAGATTATTTTCCGAAGAAGACAGAACATATGTGTCCGGCGATCAAATTCCGCAACATATGAAATTGGCTTCGGTCTCAATCGAAGATGAGCGTTTTTATACTCGTGGATGTTTGGACATAAGAGCCATAGGTCGTGCGGTTTTTTTGTTGGGAAAAGCCGGAGGCGGTTCCACAATTACCAGACAGCTTGCAAGAAATGCTCTAAATCTACGGGATGAAAATCGTTATCAACGCAAGATCAAAGAGTTGGTATTGGGATGCCAACTGGAGCGCCAGCTTAGCAAAGAAGAATTGTTGGAGCTTTACTTAAACTGGATTCCTTTTGGAGAAAATGCATATGGAATTGAGCAAGCAAGTCAGGTTTATTTTGGAATTTCCGCCAAAGATTTGAGCTTAGCTCAGTCTGCGGTACTTGCGGCACTTCCTCAGCGTCCATCGTATTTCAGTCCTTACGGCAAACACCTGCATACGGAAGTTGCAGATGACATTCATCAAAAAGTAATTGATAAGATTATTACAAAAGCATCTCAGATTCCCGATGAAAAAATAACAATAGGGTTGCTTGGATCACTGGTTGGTACAGGAAGCACGACACTTTACATCGGAGGCCGAAGTGACCAGATACTTCAGAATATGGAGAATCAAGAGTTCATTCAGGAACAGGATAAATTGCAGGCACTAACCGAAATCGAGGAAATGGAATTTCAGCCGTCACGCGAAAATATCCGTGCTCCTCACTTTGTAATTTGGGTCAAGGAAGAAGTTGAAAATATGTTTGAAGATACGGCCGAAGAAGGATTGTTTGAACAGGGGGGACTGACAATAGAAACAACTCTTGATTGGGAATTACAGCAAGCCGCAGAAGAAGTCGTAGCTTTCCATCGTGAGGACATACTTACAAGATTCGGAGCATACAATATGGCATTGGTTTCCATGGATCCCGGTACCCGAGAAGTGCTCGCATATGTTGGTAACATGGATTATTCAGATAAGGAGCATGGTGGAAAAATTGATATGGCAATAGCGCCAAGGCAACCCGGTTCCAGTTTTAAACCGTTTATTTATGCTGCAGCTTTTCAGCAGGGGTACGGTCCTGCAACTGTAATTTATGATGTCAGGACAAAGATAGGGGATGATGAACCGCAAAATTTTGACGGTCAGTTTCGGGGACTTATATCCATGAGGCAGGCTCTTGGAGCGTCACGAAATATTCCGGCAGCCAAAACATTCTTTCTTGCCGGCGGGGAGGATGTGATTTTAAATCTGGTTAGTGAAATGGGGGCACCAACTCCTTCTGCCAGACAAAAAGAGCTGGATAAAGAGCGCGAAGGAGGATTTGACTATGGTTGGCCTTTGGCGCTTGGTGCTGCGGAAACTCCATTAACGGAAATGGTACAGGCTTACGGAACATTTGCATCGGGTGGCGAAGCTGCTCCCGCCGTTTATATTCGCAAAGTAACAGACAAGAAAGGAAATATTCTTTACGAATCAGAAATTCCACCAAAAACAAATACTGTTCTGGACCCCAGGATTGCATATCAGATCACATCTGTACTCAGCGACGAATGGGCAAGGCCGGAAGAGTATTGGAAGTCCCAGCTTACGATTCCCGGATATCAGACTGCTGCAAAAACAGGTACCAGTAACAAGTGTCTGGAATGGAAAGATGAAAATACTTGTTTACTTAGAAAGCCGGATAATGCATGGTTGATCGGTTACACTCCGAATCTGGTATCGGGAGTCTGGGTAGGGAACGCCGACAGTTCTTCCATGTATGAAAAAGGAGGTGGTTTAAATACTGCCAGTCCGATATGGAGGGATTATATGATGCGTGCACACAGATTGATTGAAAATAAAACCGATGTCTTCACAGTTCCCGAAGGAATCGTTAAGCCTCAGGTTTCACTTCTCTCCGGCGAGCTCCCGACCGAGTGTACTCCGGTGCATCTAAGGCGAGCAGATGTTTTTCTGGAAGAATCTCCACCAACAAAATCGGATCCTTCTTGTTTGAATCTTACGGTGGATAAAGTCACTCATCTTTTGGCATCGGACGAATGTCCTGCGGAAGCTCAGGAAGAAGGTAGTTTTCTTGCTGCCCATAGCATTCTTCCGTTACGTTGGCCTTCGTGGGAAGAAGGAGTTCAAAAATGGGTCAAAGAGCAGATGAATCTTTGGTATTCCGATCCCGAAACTCATTCAGGAGCAATTATTCCACTGCCCGTTGCTCCAACAGAAAAATGTGACCCTGCACTTACTCCCGGACGCGGAGAACGGCCTGAACTTAAAATCACATATCCGAAGGAAGGAGGTATAGCCAGTTATCCGGCATTTCATCCTAAAATTGAATATTCGGTGGGGTCAAGCGTAAGAGAAGTTAATTACAAAGTGGATGGAAAACCGGTAGCTCAGGCTCTCAGTACCCCTTTTGATCCGGCAATGAGGGTACCGCGCTCAGTGCAGGAATCAGGAGTACACACTTTGTCTGTTACTCTTATAGATGAGTATTACAACGAAGTAACAAAATCAGTTTCATTCAGATTTGATGAGGACAAGAGCAATCCGACTATCCGTTTGATTAAGCCGAATGGAGATATTTCCATAAAATCGGAATCAGAGATAGAAATAATTGCTGAGGCGAACGATCCCGATGGAGCGATCAAGTATGTTCAGTTCTATCTGGGTGATACGCTACTTTCAACAAAACCGAAGGAGCCTTATTCACTCACGTACACAATCGGATTACCGGATGGTGTTTACACATTGCGTGCTGTTGCAGAGGATCTTGCCAAGAATAAAGCGGAGTATTCAATTAAAGTTACAATCGGAGCAGGCGGCCCGTCACTTCCGATTCCGCCATCCATACCGGAGCCCACTATGACATCCCCACCCGCCTCCATCAGGGAAGCCGGTATTAATGAAGTAATTGATGTGAAGATAAACACTCCCGAGATTTCAGATTCGGAATTTTCCTCTTTGCAAATATTGGTCGAGAGTGAAGTGACATCAGGCAACGAAGTTCTGCTCGATATCAATAATGGAGAGGGGACATATGTAAGGCAGTGGAAGGCAAAGAGGCCGGGGAATTATGTAATTCGATTAGTTACCGAGGACAGGAGGGGGGAGCTTCAGGAATGGGGGGTGAGGGAGATTGAGGTTTATTAGTTTCTGGTTTACTCGTTTTTCGTTGCTGGTTTTTGGTTTATTGTACGTAGCAGCGATTCGAAAATCGATGTGTTGTATGGCAGTATTCTAATCATTGTTACAGTAAATAAGGTCAGCGTCTTTGATGATAATACTCAATCATATACTCAGGTATCACTCGCTCCTCAATCATTCGCAATGTTTTTTCTTCCACAGTTTCAAATATTAACTTTTCATCAAAATATCCTTTCAACTCATTTACATTGCCTTGAATAGAATCTTGAACGGTCAAACTCATAATTTCCCCCAGAGATACAAGTTCTCTGGCTTCCTTAATATCTTTGTCTTCCTGATAGACCATTACACTCACGGGCATACCGGTCAGAGCAGCCGCTGTTGTTTTATGGCTTCCATCAAGTAAAAAATATTCAGCCTGAGGATTATTACTCATGAATTCATCATAGGCATCCTTGGTTTTTCCGGAAAAGGAAACCTCAACTAATTTTCTGTTAAGTACAGGGCAAGGGGGAATAATCTTTCCGGAACCCTTCTGATATATTCTAAAATATAGTTTAAGCACCTGCTCACTGTGCAATGGAAAATCATGCAGTGTAATGATTTGATTCGGTGATAATTTTTGGGGGGCTTTCATGATGTGTATCATACATGACCCAAAAGAATACAAAGAGATTTATTGTGAGCTTTGCTATTTAAATGAAGCCTACTAACATTTGGTTTATCTATAATGGGACTCACCATGAACGAACGGAGTGCAGCGTAGTGAGTCGAATGGTAGGTAGGGTTATCTGGAATCGATTTATTAAAGTATTATTGCCCGAGTTCTATAAACATGAATTTTTGCCTTAAACAAGAGCAGAGATAGGTATATATGTATTTCATTAAAAGAAAAAACCGTTGACTCTAATTTTGCAGCAGTACAAAATGGTGCTTCGCCGGACGGCATTGGGTCGTTCGGGAATTCTGAGGTTGGTCTTTTTCACATCAGGGGGCCCACGAAGTGGAACTGGATCGGGAGGAGATGTATATCGGTGATCCGTCTGAGAACACATGGACGATGTGTGAACGGGCGAAAAGGGAAGAAGGTGATGATGCCACATTACATCCGTGGATGGCATTATTAATTCTTCTTGGGGTCACCATTGTTTGTGGATTGTTCTTAGCAATTGTAATGAGCGCTTTAACAATTGTGTTCGATGCGATTGCGAAGATGGTAGGCTAACTCTCAGCCCCGCCCCTTGAAAGGGGCGGTTTTTTGATATTTTGTTGTACGCAAATCCTGTTATTGTTACAATACCTTCCGCACGAAAGGTTCGGTAAGAGAAATGCTGTATTTCTATTCCAATTAACTTATATGAATCAAATTAAGTCTGTTGCAAAACAGTATAAAGCGCTTGGATATCCAAAGAGACTAATGATAATTCTGCATCTTAATAAGAATGATAACGAGTCTGTGGGAGATATCGCAAAGGTTATAGGATTATCCGAGCGCTCCACATCCAAGCATCTACGGCAACTAGAGGAAGCAGGTCTGCTAATTGCAAAAAGAAGAGGAGTATTCATGATATACCGTCTCCCACTTAAAAAACCCACCCTACTACAATCAGCGCTCAAAAACATTTAAACCATAGCTGCAACTTCCTCCGAAATATTAGCATTAGTATGAACCTCCGAGACATCCTCGTCTTCTTCGATGGCATCGATAAATGCCATAAGCTTTCTGACTGCATCTGCATCCTCAATGTCAGCTTCCTGCTTTGCAACGTACTTAAGTCCTGCATCTGATATCTCGAAACCATTTTCTTTTAATGCATCACGTACTTTTGGCCAATCAGCTCCTCCGGTAGTAACTGTAATCATGTCTTCGGATACATCAATATCTTCTGCACCTGCATCTATAAGAGCAAGTTCTGTGTCATCAGAGAGTTCTGTGGATTTATCTGCAATCACAATTCCTTTTTTCTCGAACATCCACATTACAGATCCACTCTCAGCCCACTTGCCTCCACGTTTTTCGATTGTTGATTTAACGTTACTTAAAGTTCGATTCTTATTATCTGTAAGACTTTCAATTATTACCGCAGCGCCACCCGGTCCATATGCTTCATAAACGACAGCAACGGTTTGTGCACCCTTTAGTTCTCCCGACCCCTTTTTTACCGCACGATCTATATTTGCATTGGGAACATTCTCCGCTTTTGCATTATCAATTGCAGCCTTCAGGCCTGGGTTCATACTCGGATCACCACCACCTTCTCTTGCTGCGATTTCAATCAATTTGGCATGACGTGTAAAAACCTTACCCCGCTTGGCATCCGCGGCGCCTTTTTTGTGCTTGATGCTTGCCCATTTACTGTGTCCTGACATGATTCATAGGGGGAAAATTGTTGCTAGTAATTGGTAGTACAGAGGATATCGCAGATTAGTTAACAAGTTAAATAGTTTCTAGTTAAAAAGTTTAAAAATGTGTACTAAAAGATAAATAGCGCACTTGTAACTTGTAACTAGCTAACTAGTAAACTACTTCCGGTATGCCAACATCCCCATAAACCTTGCCTTCTGAATTGCCGCCCTAAGCATCTTTTGATGTTTCAGACAAATTCCGCTGTAGTACCTCTTTCTGATGTTTCCAAAATAATCGGTCAGAGGCTTAAGAGTCGGGTAGTCTTTGTAATCAATGTATTTGGTGTCATGCAGACAGAAGGAGCACTTCTTTAGTCGTGGATCGCTGCGACGTTGTTGCTGAGGTTTTTGCATTTGCATAAGTTAAATGGGAATGATACGGCTGGTATCAGAAGTCCAGTTCATCATCGGAAATAATTTTCTCCAGTTCTGCCGTCAGTTTATCGGCTTCAATCGGAGTTACTTCTTTTGCTTCAGGCTTTTCTTTCTTCTCTTCCTCCACTCGTCTGACTTGTCTTTTCGCCTTGTCGGCAACTCTGCGCTTAATAGCTTCTTCTTTTGCTTCTTCCTTACGGTCTTCTTCGGTTCCACGTTCCTTGAGCCACCTCTCGTAACCTGCGGAGAATTTAACGATCTCATATCCCTTGGGTGGCTTGATCAAAAGAAATCTGAGTACATTGTGTGCAATTTTAAGAGCATCGGAAACTTCCTTAACTTTAGATGGATCCATATCGTAATGATAAATAACAAAAGATCCTTCTGAGTGTTTCTTGATGGGATAAGCCAAACCTCTTCTGCCCCATGCATCTTTTGCAACTTGCTTTGCGCCCGCCTCCTCAAAAATCTCCTCAACTCCGTCATGTGCCTCCTTTTCTTCTTTCTGATTAAGAGGAAACGGGTAAAGGACAGCACATTCGTAGATACGTGTGTCAATTTCGGTTTCTTCGGCAATATCGGCAGTATCAGTCATAGGCGATTCGTGGGTAAAACCTGAATGTCTAAATGCATACAGGGGATCGCAATGGGTGCAGATTATGGGTTGTTAACAGATGCGTCAAGAAATATTGATAGTTTTCTTTATAAGGAATCAGAAGATTAAGAAGAATCAGAGGAAAATATAGTTAATATCAGTATCGCAACCGGCAACAACATCTGCCTGTCAAAAGATTGTCCGTTTATCAGATACTGCGCATTACTTGTGAATGTATAAATAAAGATGATGCCTGCGAGTGAAAGGATGCCCCAGAGTAATCCGTATTTGTGGGTTCTATTTGAAGGAGATAAAAGAGTTAAAAGAATTACTAGTGGAAGCACTACTCCAAATGATCCTCCCATAAATATTACTTTTAGCGCTACAGGAAGGGCTCCATCCTGCAAAGCGAATCCCATATCATTGGCTCCGTGAGGGGAGAGCGGAAGCCCTTTGATCAGTGCAGCCATTGGCCAGAGCATCGATAGAACAACTGCGATTATTATCCCATACACTATCTTCATTTTTGAGCTTGCAGATCTCCACCAGCAAAGCACCATCATCAATCCCCATGGAACTGCACAAAAAGGAATACCTTCACTTTTGGTCCAAACACATGCACTCACAAATATTGCTGAGAGTATTATCCATCTGAATTCATTGGTTTTATTATATAGGAAGAAGGATGCAAGGGAGAGTAATGCAAACAAAGTCAGCGGAACATCTGCGTAACTTCCACCCATATGCATTGCAAAGAGTGGAGTGGTTGTGATTACAGTCAGAGCAATCAATGACGTTACAGATCCTCGGAGTTTTTTAATCATTAGGAATAGTGCTGCAAGTGAACTTATGGAGAGTAGGAAGTGAATCAAGTTTCCTAATCGATCACTCCACTCACTTTGTCCTTGTTGCGTTGTTATCTGAAGTGAGTGATACAAGATCGGGTAATGCGGTTTGGCAATGAGTTCATGATGATCTGTAAGTACCAATTGTTTTTCTATAAATGATATTTTTGATCTGTTATTCCAGTTCATCACGGAGTCGTAGTGGAAGGTAGGCAACAAAACAGCGTGAGAGAATCCATAGATGAATGTTATTAATAGGAGGGTTGAGCAGGTTGTTGTAATTATAAAACGTTGGGTGGGTGGCAAGTTGGCAAGTTGGCTAGTTGGCAAGTTGGCTAGTTGTTCCTTTCTTTTGGAGATTACGATGATTGTTAATGCAATTATAATTATCATGTGAAGGCTGATTATGGTCGTTGGGTGCAGTGAAAGATTTGCCAATGTTATTATCAATATAATCAGGGAATTGGGGAGAGCTGCGGTTGGGAGTGATAAAAAGAATTTGAGGTAACTTCGTGGGATTCCTATCAATGACAGAATCAGCCAGCCTTCTGCAATTAGCAGTAGAGTAATGCCGAGGAATATCAATAAAGAAATCATAAGGAAAACAAGACAGAGCCATCGGGAAACCCATTTAATTTAATTGCATTCGCTTCAGTCTCGCCGCATCTGATTACATCATTTTCAAATGACCAATTGAACGCGCTGTGAACCAAAATATTTTCAGATTCATCCTTAATCTTTGCGGGATATAAGGCGTAACTCAGAACAGTTTTAAAATATGAGTTTCCATCAGAGCAAAGTGCGATGTTTTCTATGTCATTTTTATGAAGATACTCTGCAATTTCGTAGGCTGATCCTGCGGATGCGTAAGTGTTGGCAGTTAGATGGGTGTATGTATATCTAAGTGAGTCTATCGAGAAGCGTGCATTAGAAATAAATATCATTCCAAGGAATATCAGAATTTGAACTTTGCGATTCTTTATAAATATCAAAGATCCGATCAATGTAAGTATCAGTAATACAAAAGTCGCGGAGTATCCGAATAATTTGTAACCGTTAAGCCGGTGATAAGAAGAAGGAGTAAAAGGTTCAGGTGCAAAAAATTGTTTTATACCGTCAGCTATGCTCAAGTTACCTGATAATTCGACTTTGCTCACTTCTGGAACAGAATCTTTGTCAGTTAAGAAATGTAATTTGTAATTATTGTTTCCCCGTGACCAGCCGCCAGTATCAGAGATTGGAATAATGGTCTCCTGTTCACCTTGCGGAAGTTCTGCAAACAAAATATTGCGGGGATTAAATGTTCCATCCTTTTCCATGAATAATATATAAAGATCGATGGTGGAGGGGGCAGAGTAATTGATGTTGAACTGAGTTCCTTCTCCATCAATCTTGACCGATGCTGACTTAAGCTCTTCCAGATTTTGGCTGTTTAATTGTTCCTGTGTTGCGGGAATAGGCTCAATGGTAACTCCTGCGGCAAAACAGATTGGTATGAGTAATGCCGAGGAAATTATTAAACGGAGCATATGTGCTAATTTTAGCATTATTTTATCAAAGATAGCCTGATTCCAGTAAATTGCTAGATACTACAAAATATAGTATAATATAACTATGAATACACAAAAACTAGATGATTGGCTAAATCGGAAATATGGCTTAATGATGGGGGATCTGGATATTAATGCGAACAAAATAGCTGAAAATGCTTCAAGGTACAGTAAGAAGGGTGGACCAGATGACATGGATATTTTAGAGTTTGCTGCGCAGTGGGCTGAAGAAAAAGAAAGAAGTAAACAAGAAGATAAAGACAGAGTAGATAGGCAAGGTGTAGATGATCATATTGCGGAGAGTATGACTTCAACTAGGGACCAATTAAGCCGATTGGGTGGGAGTATAAAATTGTCTGAGTTTCCTTTTGATAAAATCTTACCTTCTGTACGCGAGTTTGTTGCCAAGGCATTGCATAAAGGGATTGCACGTTCAATCCAAAACGCAAAAGACCTCGGTGTGCAAGATATTGCAATAATATATAGCAATCGCGAATTAGAAGCAATATTAAAAGAATTGTTGGGAGCAAGTGAGCTTTGACCGGTTCGAAAATAAAATATCATGGTTCCAGAAAATTCTATCAATGGCGAACAAGATCCACCGGAAAATGAGGTTGGTGAAGTTAGCGAAAGTCCTCAGCCGGATGATTCAGCTGCGATTGAAGGTATCAAGGAAGATATGGTGGCAACGCTGGAAGGAGCTTTGGGGTCAGACGAACCTACGGAGGAAATTGATCAGTATGCAAGGGATAGAAATATATTTGAAGATTATCTTGAAAGAAAAGAATATGAGCATGCATTTAAGTCACTGCTATTTGTAAAGAAAAGGCGATCTCCTCATTTCAAGGCTTTAGCGGGCAATGTAATACGTACATCTCTTTTGGATCTGGAAAGCAGAGAAGAAGATTCTTATCCTAACATTGGTTGGAATGGGAATCTTAGAGACAAATATATAAGCGAAGGAACAGACAAAAGCATAAGATATAAATTCGATCTGATAAATGATCTGGAGCTTCCTGAAGAAGATATCGAAGAAGCGGCATTGGAGGTTGTGGTTGAATTGGCCAATCAACTTCTAGAATCCGTTAAATCAAATTTTCAAAGAAGTTCATTTTACAGGCATGGCGAAATAGGTGCGCGTACATATGCCCGTCGAATGCATACAATTCTATATTTTCTTCAGGTAAAAAAAGAAAAAATTCCCCAAGAGGTTCACGATATTGTTCGCGAAGTAGGTCCATATTTTGTTCTTGAATATGAAGATCAAGCATATGGATATCTTCGTCGTGAATGTGGGACTAAGATTCCTGAAGGTGAAACAACCAGGAAAGCAGTGGAATTACTATTGGATTCCAATCCTGTTCATAGTGATGATATGGTAAAAAAACTAATATGGGCACAGAAACATAACAGTGTGACTCTGGATAGTGAGTACTTTGGAAAAGTAAAAGAGGTGTTTAAGTATCATGCGGGAAATTCTTATTATAAAAATATAGTTGAATTGCAGGAGGTATTTGGTATCACAGAAGAAAGAGCTGCAGAACTTGCAAAGGAGTATGCGAATGAATGTTACGAAGAGCAGGCAGAGCGAATGCAGGAATGGGGAGAGGAACAATTTGATCGTGCAGAAGGAATTTTCGAAGCCCAGATGAGAAGACTTGGAAATAATTGGGGAGTTAGTCCGGATGACATAGAAGGAGTGAATTCAGATGCCTCTCAACTATGTGAAGCAATAGAATCTGCAGAAAGTGCGATTGGGGTTGCCGAAGCCTCTCATTTGTGGGAGAAGGCAATGGTTGAAAAAGGTGTCAGAAGTATGATGCCCCATCAGTTACGGATAGCAATTAAAACAGAATTGATTAGAGGCCATGATGATGTATTAAAAAAGCTCAGAACAGCATGTAATAATTCGAGAGTATGCACTCAAGATATTTACGATGAACAACTTGTAGAAGTTTTTAGGCAAAGCCAAGAGGGTGATGAGCCATTGTTACATTTAGAGAAAGAGACTTCCCGCAATTTGTTAAAATCATTAATGAAAAATCATGGATCAGAATTATCAGAACAACTAAAAAGGGAATATGAATATTTTCTAGAGGCACATGGTCTGAATGTTCAATCAATGGGTATTGCTATTTGTGCTTGTTCGAATACAAGGAAACAAAGAGAAGATAATCCTGATAAATTTGATGAGTATAATAGTCATGAGAATGTAATTGGTCGCATTCTTGAAAGAATTTCAGAACTTGAAGAGGTGGCACCTGGGTGCGCACAATATTTTCAGGAGAAGTGGGGGGTAAATATGTTTAACAGGTACACTTTTCGTGTTTTATTTGATGCATATAGAAGGGAAACAGGTAAATCTGAGAGAGATAAAAAATTTAAAGGGCATGTGCTTGTTCTATTACCGGGTGTGGATTGGAATGGGAATTTTGAAGATCACGAAATGGTCACGAATGTTTATCTTGAGGCGAATAGAAACGGATACGAATTGCATTGGGCTGAATCTGGGAAGAGGGTAGGTTGCTTTAGAAGGTTGGCATCATGCAAGAAAAGATATGGACCATTAAAGGCCGCAGTTATCGGAGGCCATTCGAATGAGACTCTGATTGAATTCGGTCCTAGAGCAGAAGATAGACTTACTTTGGACGAACTTGTGCAATTGGATGTTGGTGAAGAACAGCTTGCTCCTGAATTACAAAATAAGCTTGACCGTATTAAGGAATACTTTGATCCGAATGCAGTAATTACTTTTAAATCTTGCAGTATAGGAGATGAACATGGAATTGCAGATCGTATTGCCCGTTTAATTAAACGAGTCACGATAGGTGCAAAAAGTCCATCCAGCTTGAAAGATATTAGTTTAGATTTGGCAGAGGCTAAATTTATGACTCGGGATAAAAGGGGGATACCACGTCAGGTTGAAGCTAAAACATATCATCCAAGCAAAATATCTAAATGGATGTTTGGTTTAAGAAAGTGGAGGAAGGAGCATGGGCTTTAAAATAATGTCGAGGCAATATTTAAGTGAAGCATTAAAAATATTGTATCAGTTTGGGGTTCAATAACTAAATTATGCATCCAGCTATACTGCTTTTAGTTAATAATTCCGAAAAATTCACTGTGCTTTTATTATGCAATCTCGTACTCCATAGCCATTAGAAATAGATTTGTTAATAATTAATGAGTCCTCAAGAACCGGAATTATTTAGGCGAAGGAGTATAAAATAAACTTGCATCATCAATTTGTAAGGTGTACGCTCGTCGCCCATGGTAAAAAAAGATGATGACAACAGTAACGGCTATTTCTCCGACATGTCCAACAGGGATATGCTCAGGATTATTTTGCAGGAGATTGCGGATGTAAGGAGAGAATTAAAAGGGGACATAGGGGATTTAGGTAACAAGTTTATTAAGTTGGATGCTAAAATCGATGATGTAGAAAACAGGCTTGGCAAAAGAATCGATGCATTAGCTTTTAAGGTTGATAAAAACACAGTTTGTTTGATGAGTAATTTTGAAGATCATGACAAACGAATTATAAAGTTGGAAGAGGTAGTTTTGGCTTAAGATAAATTATCTACATTTCGTGTAAATTCCAATATTATCTCGTAAGTTTTGGCTTGTTTAAGCGTCTTAAGATACACTCGTTTCCTTTTGCTTCCCCCATACCATGAAACAAATCCACTTCCCATCGGCAATATTGGGATTTATATGCGGAATTGTCATTTTAATGGCTTTTAACTCATTTGGAGGTGGTGAAGAAAAAACGGATTCTCTGCCATTCAGAAATCAGAATTTCCCGTCTCAGGATGGGGTTAGACAGGGCCGTTTTAATATGGATATGACAGAGGAAGAGCGGCTAGAGATGCTTGCTTCCAGATTTGGAATATCCATAGAGGAACTTAAAGAAGAACTTAATTCGGGAAAGAGCATAGAACAGGTGGCGGAGGAGCTGGGTGTAGAGATGGGAGGAAGATTCGGCAACAGGACATCTTCAGGTTCCATGCCATCTATCAGAACAGCTTCGGGCGAAAACATCCCGAACAATTCCCCAGAAATAAATGAAAATAATTGAAGTATTTAAACGAAAAATTGTATCAATCCAACCCAAAAGTTTCTTTATAGGAATGGGAATTGCTTTGGTCTTAGGATCATTTTATTCCTCCATCTCCGGCAGAGGTTTGGAGGAGCAGGAAATATCCGGAGAAGTTGTGACAGTAGAGCACGGTGATATTTCGCGAACCATAAAAGCGCTTGGCAAAGTTACAATGGCAAATGAACAACAATTGCGTTTCAATCAACTTGGGAAAGTAAGCAATGTATATGCGGCAGCGGGAGACTCGGTTAAGCGCGATGATTTGCTCGCAGAACTGGATAAGACAAAACCCCTTGCGGACGTCAGGCAGGCGGAACTTTCGGTTTCGGAGGCATGGCTTAGGCTTAGAGATCTGGAAGCTGGAAGTACCGATCAGATAATAACTGCTCAGAATTCTTTGCGGGATACGGAAAGACAACTGGAAGAAGCTTATGGAAGTTTGCCGACAGAAGAGAAGAAAGTTGAGTTTGCACTTGAACAGGCTCGTCGTGCTGTCAAAGAAAAAGAAGCAGCCCTTTTGCAGTCTCAGCTGGACATGATAACAAATGCAGAAAACGCAGTAGCCGATGCCGAGGATATAATGGATGATATATATGCGGTAATAACCGGTGGGGATGTAATTCGGGTAAGCACAAGGAACAAGGAATTTATTATCGATTTTTTGTATGCCAATTTTACTCTGAAAAATGAAACTGAGTTTGCATATTACGATGCGACAAATGCATTGAATGATTTTAAGGACAAGTATCCGTCAATTACAAATATGACAGATACGCGTGCGCTTTCGACCGTTTTGTATGACCTTACAAAGGTCATTGAGGAAATAAAAGAATTTGCGGAAGTAACATATGATTTTTTAGGTACTGCGGTACCGTCAATAAATTATTCGGACTCAGACATAAACACATTGAAAAGCACGATGTATTCCATCAGGACTTCGGCCTTATCTCTTTTGGATTCTGTGCGTGGTCAGCGCTCTACACTTACGGGTTTGGGGACAAATACCGCTCAGCAAAATCTGGATAAAGCAAAAGACGATCTGACAACACTTGAGTTGCAATTTAAGAATGGAATAACTTCCGCTGACGATATGGAAAGATCAATAGAGAATCTGAATGACAGCTTAAGAAGCAGGGGGTCAAATCTTAAAAAAACAGAGATAAGTTTGGATGTACAGATCAGACAGCAGCAAAACACTCTTGCGCAAAGAAACGTGGCTCTGGAAAAATCAAAAATGACATTGGAGGATTTTGAGTTGCGCGCACCTTTTGATGGAATTATCAGGCGCATTGATTTTCAGGTCGGCGACAATCTTCTTGCCGATGCAAATGAAACCAAATATATAATCATGGAGAACCCTGAGTATTTGATAGTCACCTTGCAGCTGGATCAGGTTGATATCATTCATATAAAAGAAGGACAAAGAGCATCCATAACATTCGATGCGATGCCCGACAAGACATTGGATGGCGTTGTTGATTTTATTAACACGACACCCGTTGAACAATCAGGGGTAGTTTCTTATGAAGTTGATGTTGCACTTGATAAAACAGATGAGACAATACTTTCGGGTATGACCGCATCCGTGGAAATCGAAACAGATTCAAAGCTGGATGTATTGGTGGTTCCAAATCTTGCGTTGCAAAGGCAGGGTGAAAGAGCTTTTGTAACAACTGAGGACGGTTCATCCGTTCAGATTGAAACAGGTATCACCGACGGAAGATTCACCGAAGTAATTTCCGGTATTGCAGAAGGGGCAGGAATCCAATCAATAAATTTATCAATACCAAGCGTCGGACAGACAGAGACAGAAAGAAGAAGCCCAAACTCCGCGCAGATGATGATGCGTATGGGAGGCTCATCACAACAACGTCCGAGATGAGCAGCACAATGATAGAGATCAATGGCATTACAAAAACTTATTATTTGGGGGATCAAAGTCTTACTGTTTTGAATGATGTTTCCGTTTCCATTAAAAGTGGAGAGTTTGTGGCAATAATGGGTCCTTCGGGCTCAGGCAAATCAACTCTTATGAATATAATAGGATTGTTGGATACGGTTACATCCGGTTCATACACTCTGGAGAGCAAAAAAGTCAGTGACCTTTCGGAAAATGATCAGGCGGAAGTGCGAAGCCGCAGAATTGGTTTTGTTTTTCAGATGTTTAACTTGTTGCCAAGGATGAATTCTCTAAGACAGGTTATGCAGCCACTTCTGTATCAGGGTTACACGCGGGATGAAGCTCAGGCCAAAGCAATAGAGGCTCTGGAGGCGGTTGGACTCGTGGATCGTATGCATCATATGCCGAATGAACTTTCCGGAGGGCAAAGACAAAGAACCGCAATAGCACGCGCGCTGGTTACCGATCCAGCTCTTATACTTGCCGATGAGCCGACAGGGGCTTTGGATTCCCATACCGGTGATGAGATCATGAAGCTTCTTGCTGAGTTGAATTCAAAAGGAGTGACTATAGTAATGGTTACACACGAGCCGCACATTGCGGCATTCGCAAAGCGAAGTATCCATATTCTTGACGGACAAATTGCTTCCCAAACAACCTGATGTATTTTGCAGAAAATATTTTAAGTGCCTTTGATTCGATTCGTACGAACAAATTACGTTCGGGACTGACTATGCTTGGGGTAATAATCGGAGTCGCATCCGTTGTACTTATGGTTGCGATCGGGCGTGGCGCGCAAAAAGCAGTTACCGAGCGGATAGAAAGCATGGGGACCAATCTTCTGATTATACAGCCGGGAAGTCCGGGAGAATCCGATGTGCGGTCACTCTTTAGAAGAGGAGGGGGAGCGGGGTCGATTAATTCAATTAAATCAGAAGACAGCGAAGCAATTAAGTTTTATGTAAAAGGTTTAAGAGGAATCTCTCCGGAAGTAAGGGGTAACCAACAATTGATTTTTGGAAGCCAAAACATGTCCACGAATGTAGTTGGTGTGACGCCGGATTATATGATTGTAAATAATTTTCCGGTGGAATACGGCAGTTTTATCACAGAAAGCCACATCAGGAACTTCGAGAAAGTTGTGGTGTTAGGACAGGAGATAGTATCAACTCTATTTGAAGGGGTAAATCCGATAGGGCAAGACATAAGACTCCAAAATCACATTTTCAATGTTATCGGCGTAATGTCACAAAAAGGCCAGCAAGGATTTACCAATCAGGACGACATTGCGCTGATACCACTCACGACTATGCAGCAAAGGATTCAGGGGTCAGATGCTCTAAGTTCGATTGCAATATCAGTTGAAGAGCAGGGGACAATGGAAAACATCAAAAATATTATCACTGCAGTTTTGTTAAACGAACACAGGATCACGGATTCCTCCAAACAAGATTTTAATGTAATTAATCAGGCCGAAGCCGTGGAAACACTCAACGAAGTCACAAAAACATTTACGTTTTTACTAGGAGGCATTGCTGCGATATCGCTGCTTGTCGGAGGTATCGGAGTTATGAACATCATGCTTGTTTCGGTTACCGAAAGAACGCGTGAGATAGGAATAAGAAAAGCAATAGGCGCAAAAAAGCGCGATGTACTGCAGCAGTTTCTTGTTGAGTCCACAATACTTAGTTTGCTTGGAGGATTAATTGGTATTTTAATCAGTGCGATAGGAGCTGCGATAGTAACAAGGGCTTCGGAGATGACTGCTGTTATATCTTTGGGATCTATACTTCTGGCATTCACATTTTCACTCGCAGTTGGAATATCCTTCGGCATACTTCCTGCGTATAAGGCGGCGAATCTAAAACCGATAGATGCGTTGAGGTATGAGTGATGGGGAGGAAAATTAATAAATTTGTTGTTAGTTAATATTTTATGATGAGTCGCTGGCCCCGCACCGAGTGCATGAGTGCTCTGGTGCGGGGCTGGTCACTGGTCACTGGTCATAATTTATTTATATTAAGAAACCAAAGTATTGATATGTTTGTGCTTTATCAAAATTTAAGTATTATGTTTATATGATTAAACAAGAATTGCTTGAAAAATTATATGCAAAGGAAGGCAAATCAATGCAGGAAATTGCCAATAAACTGGGTTGTTCTGTTCATAAAGTTCAGTATTGGATGAAGCAATATAATATTAAATCACGATCAATTAGTGATGCTATTTACCAGTGGCATAATCCTGATGGTGATCCATTTATGTTTAAAAAACCGAGAACTTCGAAAGAACAAATGTTGTATGGACTTGGTCTGGGGCTTTATTGGGGCGAAGGGACCAAGGCAAGTAAACACTCAGTTCGTCTAGGTAACACTGATCCGGATCTTATTAAAATATTCATGGATTTTTTGATCATTCTTTATGGTGTTAAGCGCAAGGATTTTAGATTTGGTTTGCAAATATTTACTGATATTGATGAGGAGAAAGCACTAGACTTTTGGACAAAAAAGCTTAGGATTCCACGGGAACAGTTTGGTAAAGTGATTGTTACCAAATCAGGCTCAATAGGAACATATCGCAAGAAGAGTCAATTTGGAGTTGTTACTCTGCATTACCATAATAAGAAACTGAGAGATCTTTTACTCAATCAATTAGCCGCCGTAGCTCAGGGGTAGAGCACCGCTATGGTAAAGCGGGGGTCACGAGTTCAATTCTCGTCGGCGGCTCCATCCGTCTTCGTTACTCGTTCTGCTCGCAACTACGCCGCGATGGCTCCAGAATTATTCTGATTCCACACTCATATTATGAAAAACTTTCTACTAGGTCTTACTGTTGGCATTCTTCTTGTTCCGTTATCTACAAGCGCTGTTGCTCAATTGTTAAGTGATGTAGAGACAGGCTCATGGTACGAGCCTGCAGTGGTTAGAATGCAGGAATTGGGTATCCTTCAGGGATATTCGGATGGCACTTTTAAACCAAAAAAGGCTGTTACAAGAGCAGAGCTTGCTGTTGTGATGGACAGAGCAATACAAACTTCTTGTGCGGAGGCAAAGGTGAGTCAGGATTCACCATTCAATTGCGATAACGTTACTCAGCAATCAGATCCTGCAGCCAAACGAGATGCGCAACGCAGATCTGATGTAAATACAATTCTTAGTTCCATATACCAGTGGGCAATTGATCATCAGGGTGCAATACCCACAGGAATTACCTCTGTATCAACTGAGATTTGTGTAAATTCACAATCTTCATGCGTCGGAAAAGTTCGTTTAGATGAGTTAGTGGGAACATATGTTGTAAGAATTCCGATAGATCCACTTAGTTCCGGAATCGAGGGGTCAGGGTATTTTGTTAAGGTCGGAGCTGACTCAGAATTAGTAACAGTTAGTGCACCAAGTGCAGAGACGTCAGATATTTCGGTTACGCGTTAGTTAATAATTATGAAATGCTTAATAATTTTTGGGCCGGCAGCAGTGGGAAAAATGACTGTAGGAAGAGAAATTGCAAAAAAAACAGGATATAAGCTTTTTCACAATCACATGAGCATAGATTTAATCTTAAATTTTTTTGAGCATGGAACTCCGGCTTTTTGGAGACTAGATGAGTTGGTTCGTTTTTCGATTATGAAAGAATTCGCCAAAACTGATAAGCCCGGATTCATATTTACATTCATGTGGGGGTTTGAAAAGAATGGGCAAAAAACAGATGACATAGAATATATCAAAAAAATCGAGAAGATTTTTGCAGATGAAGGTGCCGAGACTGTTTTTCTGGAATTGGAATGTAGTTTAGAAGAACGTTTAATAAGAAATATTGGTGAGCTTCGTTTAGAACATAAGCCTTCCAAAAGAGATACAGAATTTACAGAAAAAATGATGAAAGAGAATGACGAGAATTACAGACTTAACTCTAAAGAAGGAGAATTAGGCAATCGAAAGCACTTGAAGATAAATAATGAAAAACTTTCTCCGGATAAAGTAGCTGACATTGCAATAAAAGAATTGGAATTGTAAGCATGGCTATAAATCATCCATTTTTTCCAATCGTCTCCCCCCAGCCTACGCGAAGCGTAGGCTGCCAACCGAAGCTCACAAAGTGAGCGAAAGTTGGTTCCTTAGGTTATATCGCTTCGCTACGGCTGGCAGGCCACGTCAGTCGTGACTGACTGTGGCAGGCCACGTCAGTCGTGACTGACTGTGGCAGG
>JAHISE010000048.1 GCA_018818235.1 Patescibacteria group bacterium | reverse complement strand
TATTATAGCTCCAGCATGTATATTTCTTCGGATGAATTGATGAGAAGACTTAATGAAAAGCATCCGGAATGGAATGGAGCGAATTGGGGTCCGTATATAGATCGTTTATGGGAAAGAGGAGGCAGGACTTCAACCAGAGGACGAGTTGAGGACGCAGCCATAGATCGAAAAAGAGACATTGTTAATGCCGCAATGGAAGCTCTGCATAGGTATGAAGGTGATATTAAGAGCCTGCTATTCTACCAGGTAACCTCATTACAAAAAATTCAGGCGGGAGAAAAAGAAAGTGAGCTATGGGAAGGATTCGCGGATAAATATCATAATGTACAGTGGGGTGGATTTGGGAACATTCCGGATTTTGTAAAAGTAGAAGCATCCGAAATTGCACAGGAAGCCAGAAGGCTATACAGAGCAAATATTTATCAGTTTGTAGATCAGGTAGAAAGCCAAATGAGTGTTAATCGCAGGGAAATAAAAAGATTGGCGGAACCTAATCATGCAGGAACGGGAGTGGCGGTTTATAGTGATTATGTTTCGTCTTTGGCGCCGGAGGTGAATCATGGTTTGGCAAGACGAGGGGCTAGGGCTCAAGCAGCTGAAATTGCAGCAAATGACCCGAGAGTTGTAGCACAAATAGCTTCAAGAGAAGATACTAATGTTCAAAGAGACAGAGAGATAGCAAAAAGAGCAAATGAAGCACTTATTGCAATGGGCAATGCGGCTACTGCTCAATTGCAGGCTGAAGGTGAAGATATTACAAGTACAGTTGATGATAATGTTATTAAATCTGTTAGTGAGGAAATTGCTTATTTGGGGGATTGGGCGGGGTTGATGGAGGTAGAACAGGAGAAGCTGAGGTTTGGGGAGAGGCTGGAGGAATTTATGAAAGAGAATAATGATAAGCTTGTTTCTTTCTTTGTAGAAGCAATACAAGAAAATGACGTGCAAAACAATGCTACGAATACTGATACAAGTATCATAGAAGCAACTGAAACAATAGAAACTCTACATTCATACATTGTTTCAAGACCATTACACACTATTGGATTCAGTTCAGTTGCATCACACATGTTCATTGCAACTGATGCTAGATATCCAGGAGATCCAAACGCTAACATATATTCTTTTGGCAAAAATGACGATGGAAATGTTGGTCGCATGTTCGACGGTACATACAAAGATGATGTTGGAGCATGGGGTATACTAAGAGGCAATTTTAATCCTGAAGGAAAAGCACATATCTACACCAAAGTAATACCTGCAAATAATGAGCAAGTAATAAAACTGGCAAACTCAATATTAGAACAAGATAAATATGATTTATTAGGTCCAAATAGCAATAGTGCAGCACAAGCTATTGTAGATATGGCCTCGGAATCTCAAGTTACTCCTCCAGGTATTGATTACAGAAGAGCACCCGGATATGAAGATTCTGATGATATTGATTTTGACAGTGAGTAATTCAATAATTTTTCACGAAATAATATATGCTATAATTCACCATCATGTCATATACCATTAAACGCTCAACTCATATAGCACTGGCATTAATTGTAATTGGAATACTAACTAATTTTTCAATATCAACAAATGTCCCACATATCTTGTCTCCATTTTCATTACCACTAGTTATTCCTCTGTTCCTGGGTTTGCCAATTCTCGCCATTGTATTTATTTCGATATTTATCTTTGTTCTATTCAATTCAACTATTCTATACAAAATCAGTTTTGATAAGATCCCAATGAGACTTCAGGCTCTTGTAGGAGTAACTTGCATCTTATCCATCATATGGTTTGTCCTAGGTTGGGAATATGGATTAACTTATCAAGGAACACAGTATACACGTGGTATTGCACTTCTAAACTTCTCTATTGCTTGTATCCTGGTTTTATTCTGTTACTTCGTTCGAAAGCGTCCAACTTGGATACAAGTAATAACCATCGCAACACTCGCTCATATATGGTTCTTTTCTTATGCATTCCCATATTTGGGAGAATTGCTATAGAAGCTAACTAATATTCCATTGCTGAATAATTACACCCCCCAACTTCCAACTATACTTCCAACTTCAAAACATCGCTCTCTGAGCATCATAACCCGTTGCATCTAAAATACACATCTGCTCCGGTTTCTTCTTCTCCAACTTCTTCGCCAGATCTATTGTGGGGATCCTGACCTTGGTGTTAACCGTCCATCTGACAAATTCCGAGAGCCTGAGTCTGTGCCTCTTTGCTGCGGATTTCCATTTGGTTTTTTCCACTTTGAATAGTGTAAGCCGAAGAGTTGTTTTGGCAGTTGGCATTGGGTTGGGAATTGTAGCTGATTTAATTTAGATGTTTAGTATTTGGTATTGAGTAGATTTAATAATCTGGTGGATCATTATAAACGGAGATCGACCTCCGAGCATCTGGCGCGCCAGCTCCTCTCTCCTTGTCCTCCCTCACCCCCGGCTCCTCTCCCGATGTAGCCCCTCTCCCCCGCCCCTCTCCCGAAGTAGCCCCTCTCCCCCAGCCCCTCTCCCGAGGGGAGAGGGGAGCTCTGCTATTGGAGAATTCAAAGTTTGTTCTCTCAGATCTTGAAAAAATCAAAGTTCGTTCTCTCCTTTTGCAAAGCTCCCCTCTCCTCCTCAGAGGAGAGGGGCCGGGGGTGAGGTCGGTTAGAGAGGAGAGGGGCCGGGGGTGAGGTCGGTTAGAGAGGAGAGGGACAGGGGGGGAGGTCGGTTAGAGAGGAGAGGGGCCGGCGCGCCAATGCGCGGAGGTCGGTTAGAGAGCTCTGCCATTGAGGAGGGGGAATATGAAGTTCACTCCGCTGTGGTGGGACTCATTTTTTTATGATGAGGGGAAGGATGTTTTGTATGTTTTATTTCTGGAGACTTTTCAAATACTCCTCAATCCTTCCTCTGTCTTCATTAGCTTTATCCGCTTTGTGATACACTTCGATCCAGACAATGGTGATTCGATCCTCATGATATGCATATATTATACGCAACGAATCACGACGTAATGTCCTACAGAACAAATGTCCTTTTATAATGCATACCTTTTCACTGCGGTGGAGCACCGTTCGGTGTTGGCTTGGACCGGTAGGATCAAGAGCGATAACATTTTTGAGGCGCTCCAGATCTTCAGGAAGTGAACGAAATTTTTTAGTAAGTCGCTTCAATTCTTTTTCGAATCTGCCCCAAAATTCAAAGTGGATCGTTGTCATAGCTGCGCATCGAGTAGGGAGATTCACGATAAAAAACGTATTCGTAATCCAGCAGCTCTCCCATCTTGTGAACTTTCCACGGAACATCCTCATGCGAAAACTCGCGTATTTGTGCTGCGTTCATATCCGACAGACGGGCAAGTTCAGCATCAATATGCCGAAGTTCCTGCGAGCTGACCCCGGAGAGATCTGGTTCCCTGCGAGGGACATATTTTTTCTGGTCGTACTGAAAGTACTTGCTTTTCACCCGCACGAGATCTCCTTCTGCTTCCATTTGCTGCACTACTTTTGTAAAGCCAACCGGCGACGGTCCGTGATGATTTTTGATGTACTTTAGACCCATTAATTGCTCTTCGTATTTCTCGTAGAAATCAAAATCTATGAAATAGAGTATTTTGTAGATCACTGTTTCTCCTACGTTTGGTTTTGCCCCTATTTTTAGCAAAATGTAGAGCAGAATCTCTCGAAACTTTTCCATTTTTTCCTGTGGAATATTGATGCGCATATCACTTTTTTCAGCCTTTGCTTTCTTTTGCGATGGCAAGTCTGGTAATGATACGTGCGCGTCCTTCCCTCCAAGGAAATCTTCAAGAGTCATCCCAAAAATATCTGCAATCTTCTGTGCTTCTGTAATTGTTAACTCACGCTCTCCTTTCTCGATCTGGAAATAGGTAGGACGCGAAATGCCAATTTCCACAGAGAGTTGTTCCTGTGAGATTCCACGCTTCTTACGTATTTGCCGGAGATGGTGGGGGTCAAAGGCCATATGAACCATAATACTCCATGTAAAAAATTCCGTCAATATAATACGCTGGATTACTTGACAATACGTTTTCGGGTCAGTAGATAATTTACTGCAGAAAATATACAAATGAAACACTAATAACGGTATTTGTAAGTCAAATCCTTATCCGACCTCACCCCCTAGCCCCCTCTCCTGCCACAATAAAGACTACGAGTAGGTCAGATGCTGTAATTTTATTCTGGTCATTTACAGGAGAGGGGGGAGCCCATGCTATAGAAATGAATAAATATCCTTGCTTAAGGATTATGAATCCAATTTAAAAACCTACAATAACTTAGGCTCCCCCCTCTCCTCTAAGCTTGATTATATAATAGCAATATACAACTTAGAGGTTCTTTTATGTGGGAGGAGAGGGGGTCAGGGGGTGAGGTCGGTTAGAGAACTCTGCTATTGAAGAAATCATACCTTGTTTCCTCAGATCTTGAAAAAATCAAAGTTCGTTCTCTCCAAATCCTAGGTTCCCCCTCCCCCCTCGGGGGAGGGGGCTAGGGGGAGAGGGAGACTTTGGGGAGAGGGAGCGTCAGGCCGAGAAGAGAGACCAAGATAAGATCAAAAAACCTTGCCAAATCCCCCACCACCCCCTATACTTCCAGTGTATGTTCACTCCTTCCTTCAATAATTACAAGAAGGGGTCCTTTGACCATCTGACGGGAAGAAAACACCCGTTTCCCTACAAAAAGAGGAACAAAAGGATGCCCGCACATAGCTAGATTGGATAGCTTTATTATTTTCCAAATCTAACTATGAATAATCTTTTAACGCCCAAATTTCTGGGCGCGATTTTAATGTCTGTGCTTGCGCACAAAGAACAAAAACGCAAATGCGGTGACACACCTTACGTGGTGCATCCTATTGCCGTTTTGTCACTGCTGATAAAATGGGAAGCCGATGAGGATACATGTATTGCCGGAGTCCTGCATGATGTACTGGAAGATGCACCGGATGATGAGAAGGAGATGTACAGAGAAAGGATAAAAGAAGAATTCGGACCGGATGTTCTGGCCATTGTCGAAAGTGTTACGGAGCAGGACAAATCACTCCCTTGGAAGGAGAGGAAGAAGCAATATCTGGAGCATCTAAAGACGGCCTCAGATGAGTCTGTCTTGATTAGTTGTGCGGATATGACCCACAACCTTAACTCACTTGTGGAAGCATACAGAGAACAGGGGGAAGATGTCTGGAAACACTTTAATGCCATTAAGCAGTGGAAGGTGTGGTTCATTGATAGGAGAGTAGAAATGCTTAAGGAAAGACTGTCTGAGAAGTATGTCAAAGAACTCTGTTCTCATCAGACTGAACTCAATATTCTCATTATTCAATCTGCATCATCGGGTCCACTTCTTAGGTTAGAAGATGAAAATGATGAGAAAGCGGTTTTTTCCTGTGACCCGTT
>JAHISE010000047.1 GCA_018818235.1 Patescibacteria group bacterium | reverse complement strand
CTTGTTCTTTCAGATCGCTGAGAATCTTTTGCCTTATATGGAGTGGTACTGGTTTTACTGCTGGCATGTTTAAGAATCAGGAAAGAATATCAGATGTAATTATTCTATAGAAACAGTGTCTAGTATATGGGGTACACTCCAAACACCGTTTTGTGCGCTAGTTGGATAGTCATTTAATCTAGTTAAGAACTTTTGGTTTTTTCTTTTTGTGAACTTATTGACGAATACACCGCAAAAGAGCAGTTACAAATCGTCGCCTCCTTCGAGGAGGCCAGAACAACGGCGGCGCGGCTGCTGCGGGGTGCCACAGAAAAAATCAGCCGCCGCGCCGCATCTCGGTTATAATTTCGTCCAGCAGACACCACCATCCTTCGCGACCTGTCGGCCAATAGCCCAGAGGCGAAGGCTGAAGCGAAGGATGCCAACCATAGTCTCCTGGACTTCGGTTGTTTTTCTTACTCTAAACACGCTGCGGCTACGGATGGCAAGCCACGTCATTCATGAATGATCGTGGCAAGCCAACCAGGAGCGAAGGTTGGCTACTACGGTTGGCAAGCCAATCATTAATATGCTAGTTTAATCTGTCATGTGGCACTATGTTTACATTCTTGAAAACAATCAAGGACGACAATACGTCGGTTCAACAAATGATGTGAAGAAAAGACTGTCTAAGCATAACAAAGGAGATGTCTCTCACACTGCCAAGTTTCGCCCATGGGAGATTCGATTCGCATGCTCATTTCCAAAGAAAGAACAGGCATTAGGATTTGAGAAGTATCTGAAATCGAGATCTGGAACTATGTTTCGCTATAGACATCTGGTTCAGAACAAAACCCCATAATCCGCATACTCCCACGAAGTACACTGCAGTGACTTCATGGCAGGTAACTTTTTATCTAGCTCTACTTCAATTGAGAAAAGGTAGTACCTATTGGTAGGTCTATCACCAAATAAACATTACTCCCCCAAAGCCTCCTCAACCACCTCTTCAACACGCTCCCTTTCCTGTCCTCCGATTAACTCATCAACCTGTTCTCCATCCTTTAGTACTACGAAGTGAGGAATACATTTGACTTCATACTTCTTAACATTCGTGGCGTTTTCTTTTGTATTCGCACTTACAAATCTAACTCGCCATGCATATTCACGTGCAAGATCCTCTATTATCGGCTTCATTTTTCTGCATGGTCCACAGTAATCTGAATTAAAGTCTACAACTACTACGGGTCTAAGCCATGATCCTTCAGTGACATCGTCAAATGTGGAATCTGTAACCTCGTCTACACTTTGCATAGATTTTTTTGTTGCGTGCCCCGCACCAAGTGCTACTGCAGATGAGATGAGTGTAAATATTGCAATTCTCATTTTTTTAGAAATCGCCGAAGTATTTTTTGAGGACTGAGCTGTCGGTTTTTCGGAAGTACTCCCGGCCTGCTCAATTACCTGAATCAAGTCAGGTACAAATTCACTGCGAAAGGTGTCTTCCTTGCCGGCGCTAATTCTCCTGCCAAGAGATTCCAATACTCCTTCAATATTTCCACCAGGATCCTCCATTATTGTTTTAATCGCCCAAGCAAGAAGCGCTCGATCTAGTTCTTTTACTTTGATCTTACATCTTGTTCTCAGCCAACTGACTATTGCTCTTCGTTTAAGAGCAACAGATGATTCCGATGTGGACATAACATCTTGCATAAGCAAACTATACATCATTTTGGATATTTGGCAATCTTTTAGAAGATAGTCTACGCAGTCCCCTTTAGATTTCTACGTCTACAACCACGGGGCATTCTTTTTAAGAAAACTGATTTGGGAGCATTACGTCTTCCAACATTACCTGTTGAATCCAATCGATTGTTATTTTTTGCAATTAAGCTACCTGCCACTTTTCGTATCTCGGATTTAATGATAATTAAAATATATTCCAAATGATACTCAAACCCCGTATGGATTAATGAAGACATTCTTAAATTAACCGCTTCTATCATTCTTTTTCTTGATTCCTCTTTGCTCATGCCAATAGAATTTTTTACATCAGAAGTTGCAGCTTTAAGCTCACCATTAATCCTTTGCTCAAGATCGTCTAATGTTCCATCAATTACAGGAGGCATCATTGAT
>JAHISE010000007.1 GCA_018818235.1 Patescibacteria group bacterium | reverse complement strand
ATGATGAAGGTAGCTTGATTGGCTGCTTCCTGGAGAGTGTCAACTCCGGGGAAGTTCTTCTTTAATATGGATGTTGCCATGGTAAAGGTGGGGAAAGGATTAGGTATCTCCTATTGTAACCCCACGATCATGTACACTGCGGTTCAGACAAGGGTCCTACTTTTCACAACACCCCATACAACAACTTAACGACCTCACCCAAAGATGAGATGTTATTGCAAATGCAATGATGGAGAGGGATGCGCCTGTGGTTCCGAAAGTGGCACCTGCGCCTACAAAATGTGTCTCGTAGATACCTGCGAGTGCCGCAAGCATTGCGAGGAACATTAATACGCACACAAGCCAGCTCATTGCTTGTACTGTTCCGATATTTGGTGATTTGGCCATTTTAGAGAAGGGAAAGGACTAATTCTGTGATGAGAGTACTACTGAATGGTGTGAAATTCAATATTCATTATTGAAAGCTATTGGCAATTAGCATATTGGCTTATTGGCTAGTTTAGGCTACCGAATTTAGCTAATTGCTAATTGCCAATAAGCCAATTGCCATAAAGTACTATAATTCTCTATGCTATATCCATATGAAACTATCACTCGACTGGCTCAGTGAGTTTATTGACTTCACAGAGTCCGATCCCAAAAAAATTGCAGACAAGCTAACTGTTTCCACTGCAGAAGTGGAATCGGTAGAAACTCAGGGTGCAAATCTGGATGGTTGTTGTGTAGGCAAGGTTACCTCCTTATCCAAACATCCAAATGCAGACAAATTGAGCTTGTGTGATGTGGAAACAGATAAGGGAACAAAGCGTGTTGTTTGTGGTGGTACTAATCTTAGGGAGGGAATGTGTGTTGCATTTGCTCATGTTGGTACAGAGGTGTTAACTGAAGAAGGCGAATTATTCAAATTGGAAAAAATCAAAATACGAGGAGAAGAAAGTGCAGGAATGATTTGTGCAGCAGAAGAATTGGATCTTACATCACAATATCCCCCAAAGCCCGAAGACGGAAAAAGACCGGTGATTGATTTGGGTGACGGAGTTGATGATGTAAAAAAATCATTATCAGAATTTATTGGTTCGGGAGGAGATACGGTATTGGATATTGATAATCATTCCATAACCCATCGTCCTGATCTGTTCTCTCAATTTGGATTTGCTCGTGAATGCACTGCTTTAGGCTTGGCGAGATGGAAGAAAGATCGTCCAATGTTTAAAGATCAAAAATTCCCTACAACAACACTTCCATTCAAAAATGTTTTGGATTGTAAGAAGGAAATCCCTCAATATTTTGCATGTTTAATGTCGATTGATAGTATCGGAGAAACTCCGGATTGGATGAAGAAAAGGCTTGAATCAGTTGGGATACGATCTATATATTTGCCGATTGATATAACAAATTATGTAATGATTGAGCTTGGTATGCCATTACATAGCTTTGATGCAGATGACCTGAAAGGAAATATACATATGCGTTTATCCAAGAAAGGGGAGAAGATAGTAACTCTGGACAAGTCAGAGCGTGAACTCCCCGAAGGCGCAATTGTTCTTAGTGACGATGAAGGTATTTTCGATCTACTTGGAGTGATGGGAGGTCTTAGAAGTTCAACAAAAGAAGGAACAAAGAATATATATCTTCATAGTGCTGGAGTTGATCCAATGAATATCCGTCGTACGATTGTTGCAACAGGTCATAGAACGGATGCGGCAACTATTTACGAGAAGGGGGTACCGAACATTATTGTAAGGCTTGGATTCAATCGTGCGCTTGAGCTGTTTCTTGAACTTGTTCCCGGTGCAAAGGTCATCTCCGCTATGGATAGTTGGGGAGATGATGGTAAACCGAAGTCTATTGAGATTCCGATTAAGCGCATATCAGAATTTCTTGGAGCGGAAATTCCTGAAAAGAAGAGTGAGAAGATACTCAAGGATCTTGAGTTTACGGTAGAGAAAAAAGGAGATTCATTCATAGTGACTCCTCCGTTGCATCGTCTTGGAGATATAAGTAATCAATATGATTTGATAGAAGAGATTGGAAGAATATTCGGATTTGATGCGATCGAGGCGAAACTTCCATCTGCTCCCATAGATCCTCCCGAAAGGGATCAGCGTGTTCATGTTCTTAGGGATTCGATGAAAGAGTTTGGCTTTTATGAAGTTCTTCCATTGTCGCTTGTAGGTCCTGCACTACTGGAGAAAGCAAAATTTAGCCCAAAGGGATGCACAGAAATAGAAAATCCGATTGGTGAGGAAACATCTATTATGCAGCCTTCAATAATGCCAGGACTTTTGGAACATGCGGAGAATAATATTCTGAATATCGAAAAATCTTTGAAAACATTTAACTGGGGGCAAGTGTTTGAGGAAGGCCCCTCCTCCGCCAAGGCTACGGCGGACAAGAAAAAAGAAAATATCGAATTTGGTGCATTGATTGCAAGTAGAGTTGAAACCGGCATCGAGAATGATCCCTTCTTAGAGTTAAAATCAGCTATAAAGAATTCTGTTCAGTCAGTTGGATATTCTATTGGACTTAAAGTTTCAAAAAATGCACCGGCCCATGCTCATCCGGGAAGGTTTGCGGAGATATGTGTTGGCAAGAAAACAGTTGGTACGCTTTTCGAGGTTCATCCGAATGTTTGCAATAACTTTGATCTTCCACATCGAGCTGCTGCACTCACATTAAATCTTTCGCAGTTGTTTGATCTGGAACCGGAGGATTGCATTGCAGCAAGTGTTCCTGAATTCCCTGCGATAACTTACGACTTAACGATTCCATTTTCACAGGACAAGCAAGCGGGGGATCTTGTGGAAAAAATTAAGAAGGCTTCGGATCTCTTAGAAAGCGTAGAAGTTGCAAAGCTCTTCGCGCCCGAAGGTATGCAGAAATATAACCTGACGCTCAGGTGTACTTACAGAGCGGCGGATCGGACTTTGAAGGAAGAAGAGGCGAAAGAGGCGCATAAGGCGGTTTTGGCGTTGGTGGGGTAATTCTAGTTGACAAAATACTTGTAATCAGACAATTGTGGGAATATATTCCCGTTCCTATGACAACTTCAACCACAGAACAAACTCAGATTGAACAATTTGAATTAGACGTAAGAGCCATGATTAATGCCCATGAACGCGTATCTAAGGGAAATGAAGTAAGGGATCGTGAAGTATTGGCAATAGTTGACGGAGAACGCCGTGATTTTTATGCAGCTCTTGAGGAAGGTCTTGTGGGTGATGATTTAAAGTGGTTCGATGATCATTGGAAACTTGCACAGGAGTGTGAAGGAGATAGTGAAGAGGTTAATGATGCTCTGAGGCAGCTTCATAGATCATTGCTGACTCTTCGTGGATTCAAAAGACGTGGAGAGAGCAATGATAAAATTGAAACAGCTAGAGCAGACATTACCACTTGTCTAGAATTAATTGCACGACAAGCACACAAGGTTCGATTGGGTGGCGAGACACATGGTTCATATGGACATCGTCTTCTATGGATGTTTGAAGATGTTGTAAAGAAGGCTCATGAGTATGATGGGAATACCTTTGAAAATCCGACTGTACGAATGATGCTAAATGTAGTTTATGCATTTACGGACGAAGACGGTCTTAAATAAATTCATTTGAGGGTTTATAATTGCAGTCCATGCCAATAACAACCCGCACCGGCGATGGTGGCTTCTCTCGTCTCCTTACAGGAGAACGTGTTTCCAAAGGGGATCTTCGGCTTGAGGCATATGGGACTGTTGATGAATTGAATGCGGTGTTGGGGGTGGTTTTGGCGGAAATCGATCAAGGTTCCGCAGCGGAGGTTCATGAACCTCCGTTACGTTCAAATATATTGGAAACCCAACGTCTCCTATTCCTTCTCGGTTCCGACCTTGCAACTCCGCAGAATGCAAACGTTCAAATCAAAAGAGTTTCCCACGAAGACATTTCAAAAATTGAAGAATGGATCACCGAACTTGAGCAAACTCTTCCCGAGCTCAAACGATTCATACTGCCAAGTGGTTCGCGGCTTGGTTCACTACTACATCAAGCCCGAACAGTTTGTAGGAGAGCGGAACGATGCAGTGTCAGACTTTCTGAAAAAGAAGAAATAAATAATCATATTCAGGTTTTCTTGAACAGGCTTAGTGATTATCTGTTTTTGGCTGCGAGGCAGGTGAATCGGGAGTTGGGGGGAAGGGAGATCGAAATATAAATATTGCAGCTTGTCTGAACCATGATTTATAGGATTAAAGGATTTTCTTGATTTATAAATTGGAGCTTAATGTAAAATAATTAAACTGAATAATCTTGTTAATCCATCTTGTCGGCCGTAGCCAAGCCTGTCGGCCATTGCCAAGAGGCGACGGCTGGAGGCGGAGGCTGATAATCAAGAAAATCAAGGTTCAGACAGTAGGCAACCCCAACACCTCCCAAAAATTCAAAACCAAAACAAATACAAAGAATGCAATGAGTGGTATTACAATAAAAGCTGCGAGAATTGGTGCACGTTTTTCACGTGGATTTAAGCTTTTAAAAAGACTGGATCCTGCAAACAAAACCGTAACCAGAGCGAAGGGCAGGTCAGCTCTTTGCAGCCACCAAGCAGACTCATTCGCATAAACTCCATTATGCATCATCAAATATGCGGCGAAGAGGATGGAGCCGAGGAGGAAGAAGAGCAATCCCGAAAGGCGATGAATTGATTGGAGCATCGGGTATTAGCATATTGGCATATTGGCATATTGGCAATTAGCTAGTTTAGGCAGCCGAAATAGCCAAAAAGCCAATTGCTAACAAGCCAATTGCCCCAAACACTTTCTATTTAATCATCCTATCTCGTTCTTCTAACCACAATACTCTTCCTACCCTTCTTTCTCCTACGATTTAGCACCTGACGCCCCTTTTTGGAGCTCATTCTACTCAGGAAACCGTGTTTCCTTAGACGCCGGCGCCATTTGAGTTTTCCTAACATTGGGGGAAGATTATGGGGTTTTGGCCTGTTGGTCAATAAAGTTCATGAGTTTGTTAGTTGCTGGTTGTCTGAACCATGATTAGTAGGATTAAAGGATTTTCATGATTGCAGTATTGAGAAGAGATGATTTTTGGTCTTGAAATCAAGCTAATCCTTAAATCAAGAAAATCAAGGTTCAGACAAAGGGCAATAAACGAGTTAACGAACAAACGATTTTCCCCTACACTCTCACTCATGTACAAAACCTCCAAACTTTCCTCCGGTCTCCGTGTCCTAACTGCCCCCTGCCCCGGCACGGATTCCGTAACAGCCCTTGTATTCGCAGGTGCAGGATCCCGTTACGAAAAAGAATCTGAACGGGGGATCAGCCACTTTCTGGAACATATGTTCTTTAAGGGAGGGAAGAAGTATAAAAATACCAGAGAAGTCAGCGTAGCCATAGATGGAGTTGGCGGGGACTTTAATGCATTCACCGGAAAGGAATATGCAGGGTATTATGTAAAAGTTGCAGCAGAGCACATAGATCTGGGATGTGATGTTTTGGGAGATATGCTTTTGAATGCGAGTTTTCCTCAGGAAGACATTGAGCGTGAGAGGGGAGTGATTATGGAAGAGGAGCGAATGTATCAGGATACTCCCATGTACAGAGCAGGATGGGACTTTGAACGCTTATTGCTTGGGAACCATCCTTTGGGTTGGGATACGATTGGAAAAGAAAAAGTAATAATGTCGGTTGGACAGAAGGATTTTCAGTTACACAAAGATCTTCTTTACACTCCTGACAATCTTGTAGTTTCGTTTTCCGGAAACATTACGGAAGATAAGGTGATGGATCTTGCCGAAAAGTATTTTGGAAAAATTGATGGTAAAAAAGAACGCGAGTTTACTCCTTTTGATTCATATGGAGATGATCGCATATTTCTTAGAACAAAAAATACAGAACAAGCTCATTTGGTAATCGGTGTACCGGGCATAAACGCTCTTGATGATGATTACTTCACTCAGAAACTTCTTTCGATAATCCTTGGTGGCAACATGAGCTCGCGAATGTTCCTTAATGTTCGCGAAGCTCGTGGGCTTTGCTATTACATTTCAACGGAAGATGATACTTATCTGGACGCGGGATCATTTGCAACGCGTGCGGGAGTAGATCAGTCCAGATTGTATGAGGCTATCGAGGCGATCAAAAACGAATACATGCAATGTGCTGCCGATGGAATTACAGATGAAGAGCTAAAGAGAGCAAAAGATTTTCTTAAGGGAAAGATAACGCTTAGCTTGGAGGATTCCGAAGAGCGTGCACATTTTTATGGCAAACAGGAACTAATGTACCCGAAAGTGAGAACCGTTGACGATTATTTTGCTGAGGTTGAATCTGTCTCCAAAGAAAAAGTGAATGAGTTGGCATCACGACTACTTAAATCAGAAGAGATGAGGTTGGTTGTTATTGGAAAAGAAGAGGATGAGGCGAAGCTTCAGATTTTGGTTAACGGAGGGGGAGGATAGTCCTCAATAAAACGTTTGCGCGTTGCGCGTTTACTCGTTGCTAGTTCTTATAATTAATAAAGTCTTGAAGCTTATTTGTAATAAGGAACGAACAACGAACAACGAGCAACGAATCAAAGTTTCCTCCGTCTGGAAAACGCCCACCCCCCCGCCACTCCCATCGCAATCACAACAACCACCGCAGGACCGGTGTCCCCTTCGGCAGGCCTGCTTATCATCAACTGCTGAAGTGCTGCAAGTTGAGCAGTGGAAAGATCGTAAGGAAGTGATTGTAGATTGGCCATCCCGGGGAATTGGGATTGCATGTATGGATTTAATCCTGCCTGACTTGCAAAATCCAGATTCATATATGGATTTAAGTTCGCCAAACCGAAGAATTGAGCTGACAAAACGTTTGTTTCATCAAAAGCAATATCAAGTCCCGAAGAAAACCTCTCAGATTTACAGTTCACAGAACATCCGTCACCTGCATATCTGTTTCCATCATCGCATGTTTCCCCAAGGGCTCTCTGTATTATCCCATCACCACAAAAACCAAACTCAAGGAAGCAATTGGCATTGCAACCATCAAAGTCCTTGTTGTTACCATCGTCACATTCTTCTCGAGCCGAAGGCGAAGATGCATCTATCTTCCCGTCTCCGCAAAGTGCCGAGGCAGCAACTGCGGTTCCTTCCAGTTCACAAATATCGCTACATCCGTCTCCGGATATCACATTCCCATCATCACATTCTTCATTACGAGCCATATTTCCGTCTCCACAAATAGCCTTATTTGATATCGCTGTTTCTTCAACCTCTTGTCTGTTGCAGATTCTTAAGATGGCTTTTATCGGACTGCTATCCTCAATAGTATCATCAAGTTTTACACTCACCATATATACTTTTGGTGCTTCTTTTACCTGCAAAGAAACATTACTCCATTTAACAGCCTTCCCAACTGATAATCCATTATGCGAGGCATTAACAAAAGTTGTACGAGGATCTATCCCGAATGTTATTCTTTGATTGGTTATTGGATCTGTTCCTTCGTTTTTAAGTGTAAATATATACTGAAGGTTTTCACCCGGATGTATGGGATCAGGATCATCATTGAATATGATAGACATTACACACATTTCTTTTTCTTCTTTCTCCTTTTCTTCCACAAATTGTAATTCGATCGGTTCAACAGAGCCAAGATCTAAACTGACCTCTTCCTCCCGTTCGATCAAAGCATGTTGTGTTCCTGCAATACTTTGGCAAAGACAATTAGTTGTACATATCATTCTTCCACTGCAAGGAATACCCAGTTCACACTCTTCTCCGGGATCTAATACTCTGTTTCTGCATCTTGGAATATCATCATCGTCAGCTTCGGACAAACATTCACATTCATCTGAACAATATTCATTCGATTGGCAATCTGAATCTTCTTCGCAATCTTCCGTCAAATCAACAATACTGTCCCCACAAGTAACAGGAAGATCGTCAAAACAAAAACAGGTATCTGTGCAGTATAAATGAGATGGGCAGTCTGCATCACTTTCACATTCTTCATTTATTCCTTTTATTCCGTCTCCACATACAACAACAAAACTCGGTAAACAGTCTTCACCATAACAATCGTCATCATCCGGGATATCGTCATCATCGTCATCAGGTTCAACATCATCATCGTCAGGTGGAGGAGGATCATCATCCGGACATTCTATGCATTCACAACCACAATTAATGGATCCACATAAACATCCTAAATCACAATAATTTTCACATCCATCATCATCGTCGTCGGGTGGTGGATCGTCGTCATCATCGTCGTCGGGTGGTGGTGGAGGCGGAGGTGGTGGTGGAGGATCATCATCGTCATCGCCAACAATAAATGTACAAACACAACTCTCAAGTTCTGATTTACATGTTCCTCCATCACAATAAGGAACAGACATGCTACATGATAAATCGTTCGTATTCGTTTCACATGCTCCCGGAGAACCACAATCAGAATCAGTTATGCAGCAATTCGGAATTGATTCATTTACACAGCTTCCATTAACACATGAATCATCCGTACATGATGCTCCATCATCACAATTTATTGATGTATTAACACAAGAACCTCCGCTGCATGAATCTGCTGTACAAGAATCTCCGTCATCACAATCCATTGATGTATTGACACAAGAACCACCACTGCATGAGTCAGTTGTACACGCATCACCATCGTCACAATCCATAGCTGTATTAACACAAGAACCTCCGCTGCACGAATCTGCAGTACAGGAATCACCATCATCACAATCCATAGATGTATTTACGCATGATCCACTGGAACATGAATCTGTTGTGCAAGAATCTCCATCGTTACAGTTCTTTTGAGTATTAACACATGATCCATTACTGCACGAATCTGCTGTACATGAATCATCATCATCACAATCCATTGATGTATTAACACAAGAACCTCCACTACATGAGTCTGCTGTACAAGCATCACCATCGTCACAATCCATTGATGTATTGACACAAGAACCACCACTGCATGAGTCTGTTGTACATTCATTATCATCATCACAATTCTTTTGAGTATTTACGCATGATCCGCCACTACAAGAATCTGTTGTACAAGAATCTCCATCGTTACAGTTCTTTTGAGTATTAACACATGATCCATTTGAGCATGAATCTGTAGTACATGAATTTCCATCATTACAGTTCTTTTGAGTATTAACACATGATCCATTTGAGCATGAATCTGTAGTACATGAATTTCCATCATTACAGTTCTTTTGAGTATTAACACATGATCCATTTGAGCATGAATCTGTAGT
>JAHISE010000046.1 GCA_018818235.1 Patescibacteria group bacterium | reverse complement strand
TAACACGGCTTATGTGGCTCGTCGCGCCTCCAGCCTTCGCCTCTGGGCTACGGCCGGCAGGCGACCCAAATTTGGCGGCGGTGAGTCCGCCTAGGCGGACAAATTTTACCGCCTCGAACTTCACATAAGCCGAAACGTTATATGAAATACGTACTTTTCCTTTTGGGCTATCGCCTCCTGCTCTTAATAAAATCCGGTTTTGTTTCTTTTTTTGATTAGGGGAAATGTGGAGTTCGTCCGCCACGGCGGACTCAGTTTTTATATAGGGGAAGATGTTTTTGTTTGTTGTTTACTTTTTCGCCGTACCCTCTCAGTTTGTGTATGATGTAAGATGTATTTGTTGTTTCATAATTGATTTAATACCTGCGTGCACCGAACTACCTTGCAAAAGCAGAAAACGTAAATTTTTCCATTCGCCTGATAATCAACTCTTTCATCTCTAAATATGCCATCTGTTAGCAAGAAATACCGCAAGAAGCTGGATAAGATACATGCCCTACTCTCTGCACTCAGTTTTGTTGAAAAACACAATACAGATCTAACTGCATGGGCTGTGCTCGCCTTACAGGATGATAAAAAGAGGGAAACAAAAGCTCGTTCCGGCTCACTTGCTAAAGGGGCAACGATTAGAGATATTCTCGATTATTGTCGTGAATGTGGAACTGGATATGCTGAAAATACACGAGAGAGTCTCAGGAAACACAGCGTGAAATATCTAGTGCATGCGGGTATGTTAATCAGCAACCCTGATGATCCTAGTAGACCAACAAATTCAGCAAAGACCAATTACATCTTACATCCTGAATTTCATGCAATTCTGCAATCTAAAGGTGCAAATAACAAAGCACTGATTGAAAAGTGGCTAAAACACTCAAAACAATCCAAACCACTTGAATGGCGTAGAGATAAATCATTAACCGTTGAGTTTAACGGCACGAAGCTCACAATTCATCCATCAAAACACAATTTACTTGAAAAATATGCTATTGATATCTTCCTTCCTGCTCTATGCGGAAAATACGATGTTTTATATTTTTCGGATACAGACGATAAATCCTTGCACGTAAATAAAAGGCTTGATAGCTTCCTTGAAGCTAAATTTGATGTCCACAAAAAGATTCCTGATATCGTCGTTTATGCAGAAAGAAAGCATGTTTTGTTTTTTATTGAAGCAGTAGCCTCTTCAGGTGAAATAGATTATTTGAGAAAAGCTGAGATTGATCGAACTTTCCCTATGCAAAAAGGAATTCAAAGAAGGTATGTAAGTATGTTTTTAAACCGTAAGGATTTTCGCAAATTCAGTGATAGTATCGCACAAGGAACAGAGGCGTGGATTGTAGAAAAGCCACCACATGTCATCGATATATCACCGTTGTAATATATATTTTGATTCTCTTTTTGTCAGTCCATATGCCTCATGTATTTTAATTTCTGGATCTCGCCTATCCGAATCATCTATCTTTTTTAGGTGTTCAATTTTGTGAGGAATTGGAAAAGCTCGAATCTCCCCTGCTGAGACTTGAGTGTTTCCATTGATCAATCGGAATAATCTGTCCCATAGAGAACTATTTAAAAGAAGTTCAATAATGTCCAATGATGGAGCTGATTCGTGCTCGCGAACTATGTAGTTCAGATGATTCTCAAGAAATAGCCCACATTTCTGCTTTTTTATCATTGCAGCTTCAATTCGATACTTTTGCTCTTTTGCTGAAATGCGCTTAAATACAACGGCATCTTGCTCTAGTTTTTCCGGTGCTGTTGTTGCACAATCTTTCATAGTTTTGGGCCGACTCTTATGTTCTTTTTTTGGATTAAAAGTAAAACGAGAAACGTGATGCGGCCAATATAGAGGTCGATAATCTTTCCCTGTTTCATCAGATAAATACTGTTTTCTTCTAAATGCTACAACAGGACCAGTTGAAACTCGTAGGCCACTATCTGCAACTTTTTTGAATCCATTTTTAAAGCATTTTTTTATAAGTGCAGCATCAAGTTCCGTCTCGGGAACACAGATTATATCTGCATTCCAAAACACAATATCTCGACTGATATCGAATTTCTTGACTTCAAACTTCCCATTGGTAATTGCTGTACCAACAGTAATGCTGTCTTTGCTCGGACACTTGTTTTTCAGTGTAAGTAAAATTTGTTCCTGCAATACATCCATAAAAGCTTTGTCCCTCTCAAAGATAGTAACTAATTCTTCTGTACTCACTTGGTTTGTTAGAATATCTCTGATTCGATGGAAATAAGCACCTGATACAAAGCTTTTTGGGATAATGTATCCAAGTACTCCTCCTGGTTTCAAATATCTTATGCCAGCTTCTACAAAAGAAGCGTAGAGATTTGGATGTCCTAAGTTTAGTTTTGGACTAGCTTTTAAATATGGAGGATTACCCAAGATACAATCAAATCGTATTTCTGGCTCAAACAAGCCTCCAGTTTTTTCAAGCATATCCGCCTGTTGTATGTGAAACTTATCTTTTATAGAAATTTTGTATCCTTTCCTCGCAAGTAGCCCTCTAATGTTGGCAAGTGTTATTCGCACAAGAACAGGATCAATATCAAAACCATATATAGATTTTTGGATATGATGTATGTCTTTTGACTTTTCTATCATTTCTTCCAATGCCCCCAAAAGGAATCTGCCACTCCCACATGAAATGTCAGCCACACTTTGATCGGGTGAATATTGAGTGGATCTTATTAAATATTGAACAATTTCTTTTGGTGTGAAGAATTGGCCATGTCCACTTCTATATTCCTTATTAGTAACTTTACAATAATGCTCACCAAGTCCATCCAGCTTGTTCTGATCAAATGGAAGAGCACCATGTATTTTTGCACCAATAACGCCATGTGTTGCCTCATAAGTTTCGCACAATACCAGCCAGTCTTGTAGCTGAAGCTTATTGTCCATTTTGTGGATAAGAATAAATACCTTTAACAATCCCCTCTATTCTAAAATCGTTACTAGCAAGGATATGTTCATATTTTGGGTTGAGCGAAACCAAAATTACTTGTGATCCCTTTTGCAATTTTTTTATTAATACTTCGCCATTATTTACACACACAACAATGGTTCCACTATCTGCATCTGAAGCCTTTCTGGCAAAAACCAAATCACCTTCCTTAATTTGATCTTCCATTGAGTCTCCTTTTGCTTTGACCATAAAAGCCTCTTCAGAAGGAAATCCAAGTAGCTTTGTTGCCATAGGAACACGATCAATGGGATCACCATTCAAGACAGAACCTTTTGGCCCGCAGTGTGCCAATCCATAAAGATTAATGTATGCAACAGGTTTATCCGGTGACTCTGCAAGTACTTGATAGTCTTTCGGATTTGAGGGGTTGCGCCGAAGATAGCCCCTTTTCTCTAATTGTTGGATATGATGTTGCACAACACTAGAGGAAGAAAGCTCCAGCTCTTCTTGCAACTCCCGAATTGTCAGAGGATCATCAATATTCTGCTTTAGGAGCTCCAATAGCCTTTGCTGCGTTTCATGGAGTTGATCACGCTTTCGATTAATCATGACAGAATGATAATATAGATATTTATAAAGAACAAGTTGACTTTGTTCGATCATTTGTTCTATACTAGAAACCTCTACCTCATTCCTAGTTGTACATCATGAACATTGCAGGATATCCATTCGATGGTCCTTACGACCACAACAGAGGATTTACACAAAGTTTTGGCTGTGTTTACGCCCTCATCAATAGTTCCAACAATCTTATAGATGTTGGAGAAACTTCAGATGTAAATGAACGCATTCCAAATCATGACAGAAAAGCATGCTGGCTCCGCAATGGTTGCCCAAATCACAATCTTTACATTCACAAAAGCCCAGATCAGAACTATCGACTTAATCTGGAAAACGCCATCAGACAAAGATATTCTCCTACATGCGGTGTACGATGATTACGAAAAAAAATAGGCTTAACTGCACACCAACTTCTCTCAATATGACATACATTACAGCCTCAAAACTCTACGACTATATTCAATGTCCACACCGCATCTGGCGTGATGCCAACGGTCCACAGGAAGAAAAAATTGATGAAACAAATCCTTTTGTAGAGCTCCTATGGGAAAAAGGTGTGAAACATGAGGAGAAAATCGTCTCGCAGCTCGGTGACTTTTTAGATCTCAGCGAAGGAACTCATGAAGAACGTTTTGCAAAAACTACAGAAGCTATGAAGAGTAAAGCCTCGCTGATCTATCAAGGTGTATTAATTTGCGAAAATATGCTCGGCATCCCTGATCTCCTTAAAAAATTACCGGACGACACCTACATGCCAGTTGATATTAAGTCCGGCATGGGATTTGAAGGTGTCGATGAGGAAACAGGAGAAGAAGGAAAGCCAAAGAAGCATTATGCAGTACAGCTATGCTTGTACAACGACCTTCTTAAGAAGCTTGGATTCTGCACTCATAACAATGGAGTTGTTATTGATATCCACGGAGAACATGTGGAGTATGACCTTGTCGCACTGATGGGCCCACGTTCGAAGAAATCATGGTGGGAATTTTATGAGGAAATAAAAAAGCATGTCGATTTTTTGCTTAATAATCAGCACACCAACAAGCCCGCCATGGCTGGCATCTGTAAACTTTGCCCATGGTACAACTCCTGTAAAGGATGGTGTGAAGAAACAAAAGATCTAACCAATGTTTTTTATCTCGGGAGAAGCAATCGTGACAAACTCAACGAAGATCTCCTCATCGAGAGCTTAGACGAATTTGTTGATTTGGATATTGAAGAAGCAATGAAACAAAAAGAGAATGAGAAGAAGTCTGGAAACAAGGATTTTTTGTATCGAATTGGCAAAGATAGCCTGGCAAAAGCTGTTTGCAGAGCAAATATTCTATGTCGAACAAAGAAGCCTGTTTTATATGGCACTTTAGATTTCCCGAAGGTAAGCCACGAGCTCTTTTTTGATATAGAAGACGATCCAACTCAGGATTTCGTCTACTTACACGGTGTCTATGAACGCAGTGCTAATGGTGAAAAATTTATTCATTTTACTGCCAAAGAGATTACAGATGATTCAGAGAAAAGAATTTGGCAGGATTTTTGGAATTACATTAACACGTTGCCCCCAGATGATTTTGCTGTTTATTACTACGCACATCATGAAAAAACGACCTACAAGAGACTCCAAAAACGATATCCCGATGTAATAACATTGGAAGAAGTTGAAAATTTTTACGATAATCCAAATGTTATTGACCTATACAGTGTTATACAAAAGCAAACAGACTGGCCTGTGGGAAGTTATTCACTAAAGGCACTAGCAACTTATCTTAAATTCAAATGGAGAGACAAGACACCATCAGGCGCTCTGTCTATACAATGGTTCAACGAGTATCTCGAAACAAAGGATGAGTCAATAATGAAAAGAATTCTCGAATATAACGAAGACGACTGCAAAGCAACCATGATTCTCAAAGATGCTTTAGAGAAATTGTAGATTGTATGTTGTGTTATTGGCCTCCGGGCATTCACCCCTTTAATTCCCCTCTGCCCGTCGCCCAAAAATAAGGTGGAAACAAAATCGGATTTTATTAAGAGCAGTCTCGCTATGGCGAGTAAAAGGAAAAGTACGTACATCATATAACACGGCTTATGTGGCTCGTCGCGCCTCCAGCCTTCGCCTCTGGGCTACGGCCGGCAGGCGACCCAAATTTGGCGGCGGTGAGTCCGCCTAGGCGGACAAATTTTACCGCCTCGAACTTCACATAAGCCGAAACGTTAT
>JAHISE010000045.1 GCA_018818235.1 Patescibacteria group bacterium | reverse complement strand
TTTCCAACTCTCCGGCACTAAACCAATCTCCGTCTCCTTTTGTTTCTCTCCGTGCAACCCTTTCGTAAATAATTGTTCCATGGCAGCCTGTTTCAGTTCCGTTGTCGTGGCAATAAGTTTATCCTGCAGTTCGATTGCCTGATCAATTGTTTTTAGAATTTTTGCAATTTTGATTTGTTCAGCGTTATCTTGAGATGCATAGATAGTTATCTGCTGGAACTTTCCTTTACTCATTATTGGCACAGGGCTTGGCGAAGAAAAAGAAGATAAATATTCGGACCAATATTTTAAAAGGTAACAAACATAAAATGGATCATATCTATCAGAAGGAACAACAGCATTGATTTGTTGATTCGTAGTTGATTGTTCTTGTGTACTTATGCCAACCTTGCCGATAGTAGAACCAATACACACAAAACAGGTAGAATATTTGGGTAAAACTCGCGATACCTTTAAACCTTCCTCTGTAATAACCTTTTCTGTGTTATAAATTTGTGTCGTCAATCCAATATCACCAGGAGCTATAAAATGATATTTGCCGTTTTTATAATATTTTCTTTCGATGGTCTTTGGAGTTGTTCCAGTAATAATTTCTCCAAGATCACTAATTAAAATTCGCTTCCAGCTCTCAGGCACCAAGCCTATTTCAGTTTGTTTCTGATTCTTCACATTCATATCATTTGTGATAAGGGTGCCAGTGGATATTTTTCCAAAAGTTGAGTTCATGCTGTTTTGGTTAATTGATTCAGGACTGTTGCCAGTTCTTTGTCTATTACCTGAGCGGATTTTTCCAACTGTTTCAGATCTTGAATAATGAGCGGTAAGTCTCGCGCTGCTACAGCACCATCCGTGCTTTTGATATATCGCGAAGGAGATAGGTTGTAGTCTTCCTTTTTTGCCTCTTCGTTCGTTAACACATGGACAAAATCTGGAGCTATTTCTCCTTTGTTAAATGCATCGGCAATTTTCTTGATACCGTCTTTCGTAAGGTGGTTCTTTGGTGCACCTTTCTTAAATTCCCGACTCGCATTGATTAAGGTAATCTTTCCCTTGCGGTCTTTCGGCTTATTCTTCCGAAGAATCAAAATAATTCCTGCAGCGGTAGTATTATAAAATAGGTTGTCCGGCATCAAAATAACACCGTCAATATAGTCATTGTCGGTAAACCACTTGCGGATGTTTCGCTCTCTGTCTTCGTTTTTGCCTCCGCTGCCTCTGGTCACCGCTCCGGTATCCAAAACAACTGCCGCCCTTCCGGTGTCTTTTAGAGTAGCGAGCGTATGTTGCAGCCATGCCCAGTCCGCTTTTCCGGTTGTCACTCCTCCCTGTTTTTCGAAGCGTTCAAAAGGATCGTTCTCGTAGACATCCTGTGCAAACGGCTGGTTCCACATGGGATTTGCAACAACGATATTAAACTGTTTTAAGTGATTGCTACTGTCTCTGAATTTAGGGTTCCGCATGGAATCACCGCGCACAATCTCACCATCCATGTCGTGGATGATTTTGTTCATGCAGGCAATGGCAAAACTGGCTCCTTCGCGTTCCTGTCCGTACAACTTGAGCGGGACTTTGCTGAGTGGGTCAATGCGCCGACATACCAATTGAAGTTTAATAAGCAAACCGAATGAGCCGCAGGCATAGTCATAACATTCTTCTCCCGGACGCGGACGGAGAATCTCTGCCATAAGAAAACCGACTTCTGTAGGGGTAAAAAATTCCCCCGCGCTCTGCCCCTGCCCTTCGGCAAACTTCCGCAGAAGATACTCATAACAGCGAC
Organism: Patescibacteria group bacterium; assembly: GCA_018818235.1. Classification (GTDB taxonomy): domain Bacteria; phylum Patescibacteriota; class Gracilibacteria; order Peribacterales; family Peribacteraceae; genus UBA2144. Next base: position 1,062 of record JAHISE010000045.1, on the reverse strand, counting down.
CAAGAAAATCCGGTTCAACATCATGGAGTCCTAAGCGATACCGGGAATCTGAAAACGTTTCTATGATGCCACGCAGAGCAGAATCGCTGATTTCACGTTCTCCATTTCTCGTTTCATTGAAATCGACAATATCAATGACTCCTGCAAGCGATGAATTCTGTTTTACGATGCCGCGAATAGTAGCCGTTAGCTGTTCACCAAGTGATTTTGGCTCTTTGCCCTTCTTCCATTTGAACGTTTTTCTTCCGCTTACAACTTCCCATCGTGCTTCCGGCGGAACGTAAAAACGAACCAGTCCGTGATCTGATTCCAGAATACTCAAAGCAGTTTCGCTATCGCCGTATGTTTCAGCCAACCTGGCTACTTCATCATCGAATACATCTGAAAGACGCTTGATAAATAAAAGAGGAAGAATGTAGTCCTTAAATTTTGGCGCGTCTTTCTCTCCGCGTATTGAACAGGCAGCATCCCAAAGCATTTGTTCCATGCCCTTATTACTTAAGACGTCACTTCGCTGTACTCCGCGTTTGCGTCGTGTGCTTGCATCAACAACCTCATCACCATGCTCCATTTCAGCCTCATCCATTAGTGCATAGATAGTATCGAGCTGTGCAGCTTGTGGCTTCGATTTTTCCCCCTCCCATCGGTTTACGGTTGCAAATGAAATATTTAAACGTGAAGCCAGTTCTTCTTGGCTTAAATTTAAACGAGAACGAAGCTCACGGAGTTGATTAGATAAATCAGTCATGTCTGCAATATATGTTATAACAAACTTGTAGTCAAGAAAAATGTCTGCTAGTCTTTCAACGTTCTATTTTCATCATGATATACCTCTATTCTATCCAAAAATCGAAAAAATGTGTGTGCGGTAAGAACCCAGTTCGAGCCGATCTTTTTGACCGGTTCTTTTGCGGTTTTCTGGAAACGGCCAGCCGTCGCAGCGGCTATGGCCGGCAAGCGGGTCGTTTTGGAGGGAGGGCGGCGGTCGGGCGCGCGAATTTTTGCGACCGCCGCCCCGTCGGGCTACAATTCCGCCTGCCGACCGTAGCTTTAGCGAAGGTC
>JAHISE010000006.1 GCA_018818235.1 Patescibacteria group bacterium | reverse complement strand
CGTTCTTGCAAAGAACCCCACTCCACTTCGTTCTTGCAAAGAACCCCACTCCACTTCGTTCTTGCAAAGAACCCCACTCCACTTCATGCTTGCAAAGAACCCCACTCCACTTCGTTCTTGCAAAGAACCCCACTCCACTTCGTTCTTGCAAAGAACCCCACTCCACTTCGTTCTTGCAAAGAACCCCACTCCACTTCAAGATTTCAAAGTCCCCAATGCCTCAGATCTGAGGCGAATCACGCCACTCCACTTAACATTTTATTTGCCCGCCACAAATATGTTTTTACCTATAGAGCTATATGTGGTACTTCTACGTTCTCCAAAGTCAGAAAACCAATAACTACTTTTATAAAGGATCCACAAATGATCTTCGTCGTAGATTTTCTCAACACCAATCTGGTGAAGTAACTGCATCTGCTCCCCATAAACCATTTAAGCTTGTCTACTATGAAGCATATACAAATGAAAAAGCCGCTAGAGCCAGAGAGTCCTGTGTAAAAAAGAGTGGATCTTCTTGGGGGTCTCTCATGACAAGGATAAAAAAGTATCTCAAATATGAATTACCTATATGAAGTAAACCCCCTACTCTGTGTCACGTCACTTCGCTTCACTGCGCTCCTGAGCACAGGGCATTCACCACTTGCCCATCCTCCCACCCTTGAAAGAGAATCTGAGGTTTTATAAGGTGCCTGCGTCTCGCGCCTCCGCATTCGCTACGGCGCTTGAACGCAGGGTATGGGGTAATCAATTAATTGCATTCGATTCCAAGCGTAGCGAGGTCAGCCCCGCCATCGCATCCAAAGTGAAAAATGTATAGCAAGATTTGCATTCCAGAATCTATTGCTTTTTGGATATTTTTGGATAAAATATAGATATTATGAAAGAACTCAGAAAAATCGATGATCTACAGGCAAAGCTCGATACCTTTCGCCCGTTCAGCAAGGAGCTCCTCGCATTGTGGCAAGAGAGACTGCGCATCGACTGGACTTACAACAGTAATGCCATCGAGGGCAACACACTGACATATGGTGAGACGGCCTTCTTCCTGCGCGATGGCCTCACATCAGAAGGAAAACCACTTAAGGATTACATCGAAGCAAAGAATCATGCAGAAGCAATCGATTATTTGCACGAGGTTGTGCAATTGAAGCACAAACTTACGGAGAGTTTTATCAAAGAACTTCATGGACTTCTCATGCGTGACATTGAACACACTGTTGCAAAAGGCGCAGATGGGAAGCTGATCCATAAACCTTTCAGTGCAGGCAAGTACAAGACGCGACCGAATCATGTGCTAACACTCTCTGGCACAATTCACAAGTACGCAGAGCCGATCAAAGTCCCTGATGAGATGCAGGAGCTTCTTACATGGTTGAAAAACGGTGCGAAAAATCTGCATGCCGTGGAACGTGCATCACTCTTCCACTATCGTTTCGTGTCTATCCATCCCTTCGATGATGGCAATGGTCGCATGGCTCGGTTGCTTATGAGTATGCTCCTTATGCAAGCAGGCTACCCACCGTGCATTATACGGAACAGTAAACGCAGGGAATATCTTCAGAGCCTTGAACATGCAGACGATACGGAGTCTACGAACGCATTTCTGACGTTTATTGCCGGTGAACTCATCCAGACCGAAGAGACAATGCTAAAAGCTATCGAAGGGAAACCACTACCACCTATTCCTGATGAGAAACTCCATCGTGACGCTCGTAAGGAACTTATCTTGAAAACTGTTGGAGACGACACACTTGCAATCAGTCAGATCGCTGATCGCGTACCTCTCATTAAGCGACCAACACTCAAGAAGGACATAAGCGCACTTGTTCGTGCAAGAAAACTCAAAAAGAAAGGCAAAGGCAAGGGTGTAACTTACAAGCGTTTTGGCCCATGATTCACACTCATTGACACCTACGCCTTCACCAAATAGCATAACTCTGTGAAAGAAATCTACTCAAGAAAAGGCTTTCCATCTGCTCCAGGGAGCAATATCTACCACTGGCAAGGTGTAGATACTTTGTTCGAAGTGCAAGAGGATGGATACTACGTTCTTGCTGTTACAGCTTCAGCAAAAAATGCTGCGCAGAACAACGGTATTGACGATGATGATTTAAGAATGGAGCTTGATGGTTACAAGTTTGGAGAAAAAGAAATACATGAAGAAAAAATTTCGTGGAAAGGTTTCGGCACAGCTTCTGCATGGGATGGAGCCAGCTTGCGGGGTGGTACAAAAACTACTTATTTCTTTGTTGAATTATCCTCAGGAGAACACCAGATAAAATTCTATGCGGATGAGACACCTGCACTAAAAGAAATTAAAGTTCTGAGTCTTGAAGAAGGAAAAGTGTTTGATGAGATCTTCGATTTAAAACCCGAGGAAAATATTGATACAGATGAGAAAGGTATTCCATGGTTGAGCTTTGTCTTTCTAGGAGTTAAACCCAAAGACTTTGAATTATCGGTTATTTGCAATGCTACAACTAATGATGAAGGCGATGGTGACAATATCAAAATAGTAACTAACGGAGCAATCCTGCAAAATAAACAGGCACCGACTTCAGATAAATACAAGAATTTTTATTTCTCCGGAGACCTTGATCGTGGAGAGATAAAGACGCTAAAAATCCCGCCTAGTACATTCAAGCTTGTGGAAAACTCCGTTGAGCTCTGGTACGACCAAACTCCAGAAATACACCACCTTTCATTCTCATTATTCGAAAGCCACGCTGAGTATTTAGAGGCTTTAGTGAAGTCTGATGCAAAAAAAGATACTATCAGAGACATTCTTACATACGCCGCATATTTTTCCAGAACGTTAAAACCTACACTGGAAAATGCAAGATTATTGCTGTTGCATTCATTGAAAGATAATCCTTCCGACTTAGAGTTTGGTGATAATGATTCTATAGTAAATAAGATTAAGTCTGATCATACCTACAACAGAGTAAAAGAGATGATCGCAGATAGAATTTTGCATGGTGAAACCGAAGGAACAATAGAAGTGGGGGGCCAGGTTGTTTTTGAGGCAGGAGATTTGTTTGCATCTCTTCATGGGCTCAAAACAATAGATTTTGTCGCGGTAAAAACCTCAGAAAAAGAGTACGAAGTAGAAATGGTTATATTGGATACATATGACTTTAGTTACCAAAATTACTCAAACGCCTACACAGAGTACGGCGCATACGAATTTGAAAGTATCGGTGAAAAAATAGCTTTTACCACTCTTAATAATATAGCCAATGTGGGTGAATATTTTGGTGCAGTGAATAATTTCGAGATACGGATACACATCGAAGATACTTTTACCATTGAATAATATGAAAGCTTATATCCCAAGGACAGTATTTTTAATATTCGCAGCATTTTTTTATTACATTTTCCTAGGAAGTTTTTTTACTTTTGACATCTCAAAATATCCAAGTCATATTTCATTTTTGGTCCCCGTTGTAATGCTATTGATTGCGGTTCTTTTTACACCTTCTTTTATCAGTTGGGGTGTGTTTTTATTCTTCAAATATCCGCATTACACTCGCAGAGATTTCTTGTACTACTGCTTGTTTTTTCCAGCGGTTTCCATTGCTGCTATATTTCTTGCATGCCTTGCCTGGGGACAAGCATTAGGCTAAGCCAATTCTAGTTTCTTTAGATATGCGATTTTCGAATCGCTGCTGCGGATTCTACTGAACATACAAAAGCGGATTCTTCTTAATCCCCTTCAGCCTAACTTCAAAATGCAGGTGAATTCCGGTTGCACCATAAACAAGCCCTGTGTTTCCCATGTTCGCAATGTACTGACCGCGTGCAACATTGTCCCCGACCTTTACAAGAAGATCCTTGTTATGAGCATAAAGAGTTATCAAATCATTTCCATGATCAATTTCGATAACATTTCCAAACCCTCCATTCCATCCATAATCGGCACGAATAACGGTTCCAGCCTCAGCAGCAAATATCTGCCCACCTCCCTTTTCTTGTAAATCAAGTGCATAGTGTCCTGCACGGAAATATTGAGTGATAAAACAAATATCGGAACAAGGCTTCTGTAATACACCAGCTGTTGGGGTACTTGTGAACACAGACGGTGGAACATCTTTAGGCACATCAGGCTGTTCTTTAACGTCCTCCTTTTCCTCCTTTAACTCCTTATCCTCCTTTTCCTCTTTTGGATCATCATCAACCAAAGGCGGGGGATCCGCAGAGGCAACAATAACCGGCTTTCCGATTATCGGCTTGCCCCCCGGAATGATAAGCTCCTGTCCCGCAAGAATAAAACCACCTTTGATATTGTTCTGAGCAATTATTTCATCCTGAGGGATTCCATAAAGCTCCGATATTCCAATTAGTGTCTGACCACGATTTACATTATGCAAAACTCCATCGACAGGAAGAATCAATACATCTTCCCCGGGATGAACGACATCATCACTCAACGATTTATTCGCCCATCGGATGGTTTCCGCCTTTATGCCATAGCGATCAGCAATTTTTTCTATACTATCTCCTTCTTTGATAGTATGAATAATTCCCTCCGCATAAGCCCTGCGTGATCCTTGTTGTGTAATTGATGCGGACTTCATAAGAAATCCCTCTTCTACCAAAAGGAATTGTGAAGTAGCCACATAAGCTTCCTGAGTAGCAAGCGCCGCCTTGGGAACATATGGCGGCAATAATGACCCGACAACAAAAACCATTACGCAAGCCACGCGTACGCGCATCGAAAGCCATTTGGTTGTGGGATTTGAATGCAAGATATTATAATAATGAAAACTCGCTTTCTATCGCATCAAGTATTGTGCGCATATCAATGTACCGATGTGATGAGTGTAGCAGAACAACAATATATTCTCTCCCCGCATACTCAACAACCGAAATCAGACACTGCATGGCTCCATCTGTTGTTCCTGTTTTACCGGCTACCACGGACGTATCGGCATGCAATAAAGCATGAGTATGGACAATATCAACAGCCATACCTGTACGACTGTATATTCTTGTGCCTCTTGTCCCCATCCTCTGACGAATTTCCGGATACCTCATTAAAAAAGCTGTAAGCCATGCTAAATCCTGTGGAGTTGACCATTGTGCATCGTTATCCAATCCCATCGAATTCGCATAGCGGGTTTCGTTCATACCCAAGGCTTTCGTGCGCGAATTCATTTCTTCTATAAACATTTTTTCGGTTCCACTGTGATATACGGCAAGCGTGTAAGCGGCATCATTGGCAGATGCAATCAGCAACGCAGACAATAAATCACCGACTGTAAAATGTTCCCCTATTGGAAGATATGCATTGTTCCCTTCCACAAATCCTGCCTCCTTTGGTATCTTCACCTCTTCATCCAGTTCGTGATTTTCTATTATTACAAGTGCAGTCATTAGTTTTGTCAGACTTGCAATAGGCCTGTGAACATCAGCGTGTTTTCCAAATAGTTGCTGTCCGCTGTTAAGATCCAGTATCACTACTCCGGAAGCAGAAAGTCGTTCTTCTATAACCATAGGTTCCGCCGGCGGCGCAATGACCACACTCGCAATCGAGGGTGATATGTTTTCCACAGAGGCCAATGAAACCGGCAAAATGCCGAAAAGCAGAGCTGCAAAAACTGACTTATACATCGGGTTTAGGATAGGTTGGTAAAGAGGTTTGGTGAAGGGGGATTTGGAAGTTTATGGAGTATATTCCATCATGAGGTCAAGAGATTATCCCAAAGATTAAAGACAAGTTAGCAAGTTAACTAGTTATCCAGTTATTACGTCATTGAAGCCTGTATTCACCTAATTACTACAAACTAGAAACCAGCAACTAGCAAACTAATCAGCCTCCATAACATTTAGTAAATTGATAATGCAAAATGCTTCTACTTATACACCACCCTATCCGACATTCTCAAATCCACATAATTCTCAACTTCATTCAGATCTATGCTACGCAAAAATGTCCTGTACTTAAGCAATTGCTCTTCCATGGGAGTGACTATATCAAACCAGATTTCTATGCCCCTTTTTAAATGCAAATGGAATTCCTGCGCCCTTAGGAATACTGTTCTTCCTTCGATTGTATGACCGAATTGCTCGGAAAGTGCCCGCTCAGTTTCACTAATACGATTAAGAAAATCAGAACTTAGCATTTCATCACCTTCTGTCGGTCTTACTCCCCAGTCCACCAATCTGATCAAAGGTAATTTTTCACCTGCCTTAGACAACGGAGCAATTACATATGCACCCTGATCGGTTAGAAAATCTATTGTAGCTCCTGTCTGAGTTGTGAATCCCATTTCATCGGGATCCAAAATTGCAAGCCGTGCGTAAATAGGATCCAGCTCGATATGAACCGAAAGCCCGAACGGATAATCCTTTCCGACCTTAACTTCTTTTACATCTGTAAATGAACCTTTGATGGTACGAGAGACTTCATACGTTGGAAGAAAGAAAAGATGTCTACCAAAATACGGAGCCAGTATCCGTTGAACCTCTTCTATATCCAAACGAGCATTAACACGTGTTACACGAGCTTCGCGAATTTCCAAAAGCGGTGAAAATAAAAGTAAGCCAACAAAAAGCAGGAGCAACGCAACAAATATTGTAAGCAACCACCACATGCATGACTTTGCCCATGCTTTTACAACACGTTGTCCTCTGCGCCGAAAACGGTTAAAAATTTCCTTCCAATGTTGTGATCTTTTTTGCTTATGCCTACGCCTAAGCAAGCGTTTTGTTTCACGCATTACGGGTCTGTTGTAGCGCTTGGGGAGACGACGGGCGGGCTTGAGCATGGGGATATGATAGCGCAGATTAATTAGTTAACTAGTTGCAAGTTGCTAGTTGCTAGTTCTTAGTTTTAGAAGAACTTGAATATCTCAATATCATCCAACTAGAAACCAGAAACTAGTAAACTAGTTAACTTATGTTAGAATCAACTCCCATGAATCTAGCCATTACAGCAGATTGGTTGCCGATATACGCTGGCGCTGAACATGTTATCGCCGAGCTTCATACGCTTTGGCCGAAAGCTCCAATATATACGACAATTGCAAATCATGGGAATTTGGGGCCACTTGATAATGCGGATATAAGAACAAGTCCATTGCAAAAGTATTACCACATGATCGGCCGGAGGCACCGCATTTTATTGCCATTCATGCTTCATGCAATCGAGAATTTTGACTTAAGTGGCTACGATGTAATTTTGAGTTCTTCACATGCAATAGGAAAAGGAATTATTCCACCAAGCACTGCAAAACATATTTGCTATTGTCACACTCCGATTCGTTACGGATGGGAAATGGAAGAAGAGTATTTAAGTGGATCGCAAATCCCTAAAATTTTCTGGAAACATATCAAAAAAAGACTCAAACAAATCAGACGTTGGGATATGACAACCGCCAAACGCGTAGATGTCTTTATTGCAAACTCGAGTACGGTGGCGGAGAGGATTAAGAAGATTTATAACCGGGAGGCGGAGGTGATTCACCCACCAGTTTCTGAGAGATTTTTTAAAGTTGAGGTTCGGAATCCGGAATCCGGAATCCGCACCCATGGTTCCGGATTCCGGATTCCGGATTCCGAATACCTGGCTTTGGGACGACTAGTACCATATAAGAGATTTGACCTACTAGTTGAAACTGCAAACAAATACAATCTCCCCCTTTTAATCGCCGGAACCGGTCCGGAAGAATCACGACTCAAGTCAATGGCGGGACCAACCGTAAAGTTCCTCGGATTTGTTCCCGATGATGAACTACCAAGTCTTTATGCAAATTCAAAAGCCCTCTTATTCCCACAAGAAGAAGATGCGGGGATTACTCCACTGGAAGCACAAGCATGTGGCACTCCTGTGATTGCATTTGGCAAAGGTGGCGCAAGGGATACGGTTAGAGAGAACATGACGGGAGTTTATTTCTCTGAACAAACCACCGAGTCGCTAAAAGATGCAATTGATAGGTTTGAGGGGATGCAATTTGATTCTGAAGAGATTAGGAGACATGCGGAGGAGTTTAGAGCGGGGAAGTTTAGAGAGAAGGTTTTAAAGATAGTTAAACAGGTAAATATAGAATAATAACAGCCGCTCAGCAGCATTGCTCCGCGATGCGGCGTTTTTGATTAATAATTTTCAACAAGCACTCATCAATATATCAATTAATGAATATATTAATTAATTGGTATATCAACAATAAACCTAAATAGATTATTAGCAGAGCTCCCCTCTCCAACCTCAGTTGGAGAGGGGCCGTACCCAAAGGGCATCTTCGAGGGGTGAGGTCGGAAAGACAAAAGAAGAACACAGCAAAAAAACAATCAAATAATTTGACAAATAATTAATCACAATTATGATCTGCATAGATTGCTTGATAAGTCGCAAAGGCTAAACGAAAGGAGAGACGGACATGCCGCTATCGATTCGTTTCCGCAGTGATTTCGTTGACTTGGGCTGGTCCACTCCCCCGCTCAGAAGTGGATCCGGCCACGGGTATTCCCGCAAAATTAAGACTGAGCGGACTGACGGAAGAAGAAAGGAGGTAGGGAGTTGATCCCGCGCCGCATAAACCGAAAGACGCTGGGCTGGCACTGCACTATAGGTGACCAGCCAACGGGCTAAGCCCGACAGACATTCCGGACTGTCAAGCTCTGAACGCAGATGCCGCCCCACCGGCGGCATCTGCACTTTTTTAATGAAGGTCTAACATTGTTAGAAAACACATACTGATGTATAATATTAGTAACATACACATATATGGAAACCTTCTTATTCATCCTCATATTGTTCGTCCTTGGAGTACTTGCACTCTACTTAAAACAAATCAGAAAGAATTTTATGGTTCTTGTTTTCTTTATTACAACCGGTTACGGAGTTTGGCATTACGCCAGCCCTTACATAATGGTAGAAGATAAGGGATTGGAAGAATCACTAATCATTCAAAACCAAAGATATGTCGATCATGTCATCAACGATCTGGAACATGCAATGGACGATGAAGATTTTAAACAAACAATCGAAAGATCACTGGATGGCTTGGATGAATTGGACTTCCCGAACGAAAAATCAGAATCGGAGCAACCTCAGGAATCTGAACATGCAAGTGCACCTAATCCATTTGCACCTCTAGAAAGAATAGTTATTAAGTTAATAGAGTTGCTTAACAGCAAGGGGATACTTATTAACGAGGTGTCGGAATAGCTGTTGTCTGAACCACAGTGTACGCAGTGTACATGATCGTGGGGTTACAATAGGAGATACCTAATCCTTTCCCCACCTTTACCATGGCAACATCCATATTAAAGAAGAACTTCCCCGGAGTTGACACTCTCCAGGAAGCAGCCAATCAAGCTACCTTCATCAT
>JAHISE010000044.1 GCA_018818235.1 Patescibacteria group bacterium | reverse complement strand
GCCTGACGGAAGTAAGCAGCATTCGGTAATTCATCAACCCCCTCATCAATCTCCCCAATGCGCGGAAGTGGATGCATAACTGTAATATCACGGCCCTCAACCTGTTCTTTTTTAAGTATGTATTTGAGCTTAAGCCGTTCAAATTCACTTTTATCTTCGAAGCGCTCTTCCTGAACACGAGTCATATACAAAACATCTGCACCTAGTCCGTCTTCGATGTTTTCGGTCTCGCAATACTCAATCCCTTTTTCTTTAAAGAAACTTGTAACTTTCTCCGGCATCATAAGTTCTTTGGGCGCGACTAGTGTGAACTTGGGATTTTCGTAGAGTCCAAGCAAGAAACTAAGTGAGTGAACCGTGCGACCGAATTTAAGATCACCAACCATTGTTATATTGATTCCATCCAATTTCCCTTTTTCTTTTTGAATCGTCAGTAGATCAAGTAGACCCTGAGTAGGATGCTGACTTGGACCATCTCCTGCATTTATAAATGGAACCGGGCAAACAGAAGCTGCGATGTCCGCTGAACCCTTTTCCGGATGCCTCATAACAATAATGTCGGCATATTGTCCCACCACATTCATGGTGTCCTCAATCGTTTCACCTTTGTAAAGCGAACTGAATTGCATACCAACGGCTGTAATGACCCTTCCTCCAAGCCTGTGCATCGCAGTTTCGAAACTGAGGCGCGTTCTGGTACTTGGTTCATAAAACAGTGCTGCCAATACTTTGTCTTGGAGCAGATCGTTTCCACCTTTTTCCAAAACCCTTTCCATATCTTTGCACACCTTCAAAATAGCATCCGTATCTGCTCTTGTGAGCTGCTTAGTTGAAGTTAGATGTTTGAATGAAAGTGACATTCTACTGGCAGATGGTATTGGATAATTAACGATATGTCCACAAAACGATCAACAATCGACAGGCTCGACTGCCTTTGACGTAAACAATTTTTTGGTAGCCTTTGGAATAAAACATCAACAATCAACGATCCATATTTCTACTTCTTTTTATTTGATTTTCTCATCTTTTGGCTTAAGGTAGCTCTTCCCAGACATTTTGTTTGGAACTACCCTCCGGTGGTGGTGAATTGGGAGAACGAATCTTCCTAAAGAGGGGACACTGCTGCCGGAGGCTTATATACCCGGAGATGTGGTCGGTGCGATGGCTCACAAGCCTGCACAACTAAAAGCCTACGCCTAACCGACCACACTCCGGGCTTTTTATTCGACAATTGACCAGTGACCACCCGCGGCTCTAATCAACCAAGAAACCGTACTGCTTCAAATTAAAATTCGACCTGATGCTTCGCATCAAACAACTCCGCATCCTCCACACCATCCTCCTTTTGCATCGCTTCCAAAATCATCAAAGATGTTGATCCTCGCTTCGGTCTGACTCCATAAGTCAGTTCCATTCTTTCACCATGTGCATGAGCACTTAAAAGTCTGTAGCTATCCGATACTTTGCTTAGTACAACTTCGTAAGCTGATGCATTTACTGATCCTCCCTTACCACTTTTACACATCAAACGAATAATGGATTCGTGCTTGCTTGTCATCCCAAAGTTAAACCACGTCAAAACCAAAATTACTAAGCTAACAAACAAAGCAGTCATTATCGCAACACTGTACATCTGCGCTCCCATCGCAAGTCCGATTGTCAGAACCAACAAAATATAAGCCATGTCCTTGGGGTCTTTGATTGCAGTTCTAAATCTGATTAAAGAAAACGCTCCAAGTATTCCAATCGCCCTCAGTAAACTTCCGCTCGCAACCATCATTACAACTGATCCCAACATTCCAAGTAGAACCAAAGAGAATTGGAAGGATTGGGAGTAAGAAAGTCCTCGGTGTGTCCACTTGTAAACAAGCGCTACAAACAAAGAGAGAACAAAACTGCCTCCAAGTGCGATTAACGCAAATAAAGGCTCAATCATTGTGGCAATACCGATGTCGGGGATTACAGGTTGCATCGGGAAGATTGTAGTCGCTTATAAAATAATTTCCAGACATAAATATGTGGTTTTTAGTAAACGGAGACCGACCCCATTCTCTCTAAAAGAAAGATATCAATCTTTCCTAGCCAAAAACTGCCCCACCCTCATATATTCCGCTTTTATGGCACCGGCACATGACATGAAATAAAAGACCCACTTCCTGAATTCCTGTTCGGAAATTTGAACCCTTCCTCCCCTGTAAGCATCGGTTAATCTGTCTTTCCATGCATGTAGAGTGGGGAAGTAGTTGGGAGTGATTTCTTCGAACGCTTCATCCCCCGATTCATTTCCGGATAATGTGAAGAATTTGGAGATTTCCCTTATGATCGTCTCTTTTGGCGTGAGTTCTCCTTCGGGGAAAATGTGCTTGTTAAGCCAAGGATTGGTTGCCAATGACGAATAAGATGTAAACAGAGTGTGAATTAAAAGTCTGCCACTCTTTTTTAAATTGTGATCAATAACCTTTAAAAAGCTTCCGTAGTTTTTGTGCCCGATGTGTTCCCATATTCCGATTGCAGAAGATGCATCAAAGCTTTCCGCAAAATCGGCGGGTATATCTCTGTAATCACATTCCACAACCTCAATTTTATCACCATGAGTTTCTCTGGCGAATTGTGCTTGTTCTTTTGAACGGGTGACAATTGTCGGACGAACTCCGTATTCATCGGCCATAAATCCGGCCAGTCCGCCCCAGCCGCCGCCATAATCCGCCACTCTGTCTCCGGGTTTAAGCTCAAGTTTTTCGCAGACTCTTCGCATACTGTCTATTTCCGCCGTTTCTATATCGGTAGCGGTTGTATAATCCAAACAGGTATATTTCATTTTGGGCCCCAAAAATGCCTGATAAAAACCAACGGGTAAATCGTAGTGTTCTTCTATAACGCGCTTTGCTCTTTTTTTATTTTGCAAATTGAATAATCTGCTTCTGAATTCTCTTACTGCGTCATAAACAAACGCAAATTTTTGATAAGCACCGGTTTGCAGAATTTTATTAACAACTTCATCAATGCATGAGCTGTCCCACTTGCCGGCCATATACGAATCTCCAAGCCCCAATGATCCTCTAAAAAGCAAATCACGAAAGAAAGACAAGTCGTTTATCACCACATCTCCCGAACTAAAGACACCCGGTAAAATACGTGACACTACCATCTGAGCTCCACGGTCTAATACATTGCCTTTTTGGATATCGGGACTTTCCATAACCAGAAAAAGTCTAACAACAAAATAATTGTAAATAAAACATATTATTGACAATTAATTCAATAGGAACAATGCTAAAAATGCGGGGACTTTTTATTTAAAATCCCAAAAAACAAATCCCAAATCCCAAATGTGGTTTATTGTGTTGGTTTTAAAATTATTGAGCTTATTATTCGTAATAATTGATTCACCTAATCTTTTAATAGAACCTGAAGAAATAATGAGTTATATATAGCTAGATCAATATAAAATGATACGATGATTGTATGTATACTGCTTTTAGTTAATAATTCCGAAAAATTCACTGTGCTTTTGTTATGCAATCTCGTACTCCATAGCCATTAGAAATAGATTTGTTAATAATTTAATGAATCCTCAAGAATCGGAATTATTTAGGCGAAGGAGTATAATAAGCTAAAACCAAAATCCCAAATAACAAATCTCAACAATGCTGCTACTGCGTAGGACGGGCAACTAAAGAACGATCATAGTTTGGACTTTTGGATTTTGGGTTTCGTTGGGTTTTGGGGTTTGGATTTTGGGATTTACTTTTGGGATTTGTGTTTTGTGTTTTGGGATTTTTAATTTGGTTTACTATTTTTTCCACAACATTTGGCATTGATACATTCAATATTCCACAGCAACAGCAGGCCTAAGTCCTTCCACCACCATTGCATACTTTGAATGTGCCACTCTGTCCATTTGCAAATCTTTAACACAATCATGGAACCACGCAGGAATTGCATGGTTGCACTTGAGTTCGAGCACACTTATCCCCTCATGAACCGATCTGATAAATTGGGGACCAAGCAAACTTGGAATTTTCCATGCTCCTTTAAGATGATGATCGATTGTAATCCTGAATCTTCTGTCCTGCATCCCAACAAACGGAATACGTTGATAATTAACCAATGCTGTTGGAACCAAGTTATACCAGCGCCTGAGTAAGTTCGCTTCGGTGTAAACCTCTTCGGAGGCTTCCACTCTCCCCAACACATGATCAATAAGTGCGGACATCGGTAACCCTTCCTTAAGATGACCAACCGACAGCGACAAACGATCTTTCGAAACTACAAAATCGTGTCTGCGTTTGATTTCCAAAAAGGCAGGGGAGCGTTCCGTAAAATATTCCCCATATGTTCGCAACCTGAGCTTTCTGCGGGACAACAACCCCGCTTCTTTTTCCTGCAAAGAATTCAAATCGATTGAATCAAAGTAGAGAGAAGTAACGGGATATGAAGTTCGGCCCATTCCTTCTTCCAATAGATAAGAATCCGGCTGTACGTAAGGCGCAAGATGATCGATAAATACCGGAATCAGGCGATCAGGAACCAGATACTTAAGTTCTATGCGACGGAAGTGGAGGGGGGAGGCCTGTTTTGTCTTCTTTGTTATCATTTTTCTTAGGTTATCACTCAATGATTATTTTAGCTCCGTTTTGTTCATCTTTATCCTTCCCATTCCCAATAAATTCACAATTCTTAAGTTTTACTGATGGCGCCGAGAATATCGGCTTCTTAATATAAGCCGCCACCCCAACTTCATTATTTTTAAACGTGACTGAGTCTGCCTCAACCTCCGAAGAGTCTTTAACAGCCAAACCAATCTGACAATCCTCCAAAATTGAATCGGAAATCTTCGGAGTACTCCTCTCGCCAACACTTATACACTTGTCCCCGCTACGCATGACCTCAATGTTTTTAATTTCTATGGGTGACCACGAAATATCAATTCCGTCATTTCCGTTATCAATAAAAAGACTGTCCTCAACCGAACCCGAAGTTGCAAAGTCGATATCCAATCCATCAAATTGATTATTTTCGAACAAGCAGTTCTTTATATCGGCTTTAACATACTTCAGGTTGAGCCCATCATCTCCGGAAGCCCCTGAAAATACACTCTCCGATACCGAAACTTCGCTGCCATGAAATGCCACCATACCGCTAAAGTAAGCCCCATTTATGAACTCATCTCCTCCTCCGTAAAACTCGCTCCATTTGATTTCACTCGAACCACTTGCATTAAGAACCGCAAATGTTCCCCACTTATTTTTGCTGTCTGAACGTGAAAATATTATCGGTGCCGACTTGGATCCCACCACTTCCACCGGCGCATAGGAAATTATCGAGGCTCCGCTTCCCAGACTGACCTTTGTGCCGGGCTTAATCGTAAACTTACTGACAGTTGATGGAATAATCGTATCATTTTTAATCGTAACATTGCCGGAAATTGTAACTTCATCTTTTTTGCCTAACTTAAATGCCGGATTTTTTTGAACAAACTCATCCGGTGCAATTGTAACTTCATCCAAATGCTCAAAAGTTCTTTGGTCAACTAACGCCTCGCCAATCACTTTTGATTTTTTACCGGTAACTGCGTTTCTTATGTCAAAATTAATAGGATATACATCAGGAGGAAGATTGAAGTTTGGTTCATCAAGAACTAAGAAAAATCTGTGACGGGTATGCGGTGCCGCAACCAAATTTTCAGCTTCATCCAGCTCTGCTTCATCGGGCCATATCAAACTTGCTTCTTCGTTTGATGTAAGCACAACCATCTTTTCCTTCTTGCTTGGCTCTTCACGAACTTCCAGTGGGATTTGAACATCCTCCTCACCTAAAGAATCATCACCTGCTTGCCCCTCCGAAGCTCCTCCAGAAGAGGAGCGAAGGGGGGAATCCCTCCACAGCTGCAAATTTCCACTTCTGACGAATTCCTCCATTTCGAATGGAAGATGAAATTCTGTGAGCAAAGATGAAGCGGGACCACGAGTTGTAATATCAAAAATTGCAATCACATTACTTTCACCTGCCGGAATAATTTGATCAATAAGCACTTCTGATTTATTAAGTTCTTCTTTTAGATGTGCAAAGTTCTTTTCCAGTAGACCCAACTTCGAGTTTAGCTCTCGTTCAACTGTTCTGTTGCTCGGAAGTTTAAGAGGATCTCTGTATGCGGCCTCCTCAACCATTGCCCTAAGATATTTCATCTGATTTAAATCGTCTTCGATGTTTTTTTCATCCTGAATATATTCCCAAACAAATCTGTGCACCTTCAATCGTAAAATAGGATCCCTCATTGCTTCATTCAGAAATGGATTGCCCGCAAGAGAAAACAATGACATGGGTCCATACAAACTGATATCCCATGGGATTGGTTCAAATCTTCCTTTAGAAGGATCAAAGAACAGTCTTAAATTGTGATCACGCACATGACGACTACCCGAAAGAAGACTTATTCCATACCAGGAAATAAGTCGATCCATATCAATTACACTCCTGAGTTTTTCTTTGTATAAAGGATCTTTGTGGGCATCTTTTTCTGACAGTTTTAAAAGCAATTCAACTTCCTCGTATGAATCATGCGGAGCAAATGCGGATTTTTCGTACTTGTCCCAATATGCCAGATCTGTAAATACCGCATCCCATTGCTGATACTCGGATGTTCCTCCTCCTGTCTGGTATAAATTGACGTCGCCGGGTCTGCCTTGTTTTTCCAGCATCTCTTTCCCCCAATGTTCCATCTGTGTGTAGATGAGTGGAGAACTTCCATTGAGTGAAACCGTGACAAATTGTGTGGGAGGATGAAGCAATCCCATCTTGTGCGCACGATAAACATTAAATGGTTCTGCAGTCCATCCGCGATCCTCCGGAATTATCAAATTCATTTCTCTGATTCCGTTAAACAAATTGTCTTTATCAAACTTAACCCGCCAAGATTTTTTTCTATACGCCCAATGATTAAACAGATCTCCTCTTACACGAACTTTGACTGAGTATTCTTTTCCATCTGCTGTGAACTTTCCCTTTACCCAAACTTTTGCCTCTTCAGTTAAAAACAAATTGCCATACCAACTGGAAGGAAGCTCTTTCGGCAAAGCTTTTTCGATTTCTTTAAGATCTTCCGAATCAATTTCCAATTTGTAATGGGGAAGTGGATCCGGAGCCTTGGGTCCTCTGTAAAAAGAGTTGGAGACCCTGTCTGCCAAGCGAACCATGGAAAGTATGCCGGGGATTTTTCCGATAATAGTCTGTCTGGCAAGAACATTGTTTGGTGTTGCCTGATATACGATTAAAGATAATACCCCAAGCCCAATTGCCTGAAGCACCAAGAATGCTGCAATAATTATCAAGATGATCCTGAATCTGGAGCTCATGGGGTAAGAATAGCACAGATAATTAATGATTTAATTGTTTGACATTAATTTTGTTTGATCTATAAATATCTTGAGTCTCTCACTCAACCTCGAAACGTGCTGTAGGCCCCTACCAAATGTTACGTAAGGGTTCGCGATCCAGTGTGATCACAATCGCCATCCCGTCTTGGACCTTTGGGGGGTCCTAACACACAACAGGAGAACGAGTGAGAGGCTCGTTTTTTTGTTGACCTTCGACTTTTGACATTCGACATTCGACTATCAACCCCTCGACTCGCTTAGGACAGGCGATCGATGCTCAACTAAAAACTAAAAACCAATTAACCAATTAACCAATAAACGTTACGATACCCCCAATGTCCACCCGCAAAATCGCCACATCGACGTTATGGCAACTGGGAAGCCAAGTAACAATGGCAGCGTTGAGTATCCTAACAGTCAAATTTGTCGCGATGGGGCTGAGCAAGGAACTAGCCGGAAACTATAATTCCGCTTACGGCTTCCTTCAGCTTTTTGGAATACTTGCGGACTTTGGTTTGTATGCAGTCGCAGTTCGAGAGGTGAGCAGAGCCCCCGAACAAAGTTCCATGTTCGATAAGCCGATTAATAACCGCGCTGAGGTTCTGGGTGCAATCATCATTCTGCGATGCATCACTCTTGTAATTTCGCTGAGTGCAGCACTCTTGTTTATCTGGTTTATACCAATCTGGAAAGGAACTCCTCTTCCGCTCAGTGTTACAATTGCATCGCTTGTCCCGTTCTTTACTCTCCTTGCGGGAATCATACGAACCGTCTTTCAGGTTAACTACAAAATGCACTTTGTTTTCATCGCAGAAGTTGCACAGAGGATTCTGACTGTAATCTTCATCGGGCTATTCATCCTGCTTGGAGTTCGGGGGAGCCATGACCTGCATCACCTTCATCTTTTCCTGTTTATAGGAGGTGTTGGAGCGTTCTTGTTGTTCTTCATTTCCCTTACATACGGCAATCGTTTAATGGTTATCCGCCCAAATTGGAACACAGCACTGCTAAAAAGACTTGCACTAAGCGCAGCACCCTTTGGAGCTGCATTTTTCTGTATGGCACTCTATAGACAATTTGATGTGACTCTGATTGCGCTTCTGCGACCCGATTATGAATTGCAAAATGCTTATTACGGATTTGTATTAAGAATGGCAGACATGGGATTTTTGATTCCGACATTTCTGCTCAACTCAACTCTCCCGATTCTGAGTGAACGCGATGCAAAAGGAGAAGATACACGCGGGCTTCTTGGAAAAACTTTTTTGATTATTCTGATACTCGGATCAATATCACTTTTGTTCTCCACCCTATGGTCACGCCCATTAATTCATCTGCTCACAACAGAGGCGTACCTGAGCACTCCTCTCCGGCCGGGATCGGATACCGCACTGCGACTTATTGGATTCCCGATATTTCTGAATGGAATAGTGCTCTTTGGATTCTATGTTCTTTTGACCAAACTCAGGTGGAAAAAACTTGTGGCGATTCTTCTGCTTGGGGTGATCATATCGCTCAGCCTAAATCTCTGGCTGATTCCATTGCATGGGTTTGTGGGGGCTGCCAAAGTTTCGATATTGGTTCATTCGATACTTGCGATTCTTCTGTTCAGAGAGAGTATCAGAGTAATGCCGATGAGGCTCAGGTGGCCTGATATGACAAGATGGGGGGTGTTTTCTGCTATTCTCGCAGGTATTTTGATGATATCGGAACCATATTTGACCAATGAGATATCAACAATTGCCGCAATAGCTGTAATGGCCATTGTTATCGCATTTCTTGCGTGGGTAATTGGGCTTGTAAAAGCCCTGATCTGACATTTTGAACGGTTGCCTGAAACTACGATTTTTGCTATAATAAAATCGAAAACAAACATTATGAGAATCCGACTGTCCATTTGTGCGCTTGCCCTGCTACTTGCAGTACCCATAAGCATGTCTGCAGCCCCTCCCTCTTATGTAGTGGGTCTTCAGGCTGAATATCAAAATGGAAAAATTAATTTAAGCTGGGCACCACAGCCGGGGGAAAATATTGCCAATTACTACATTTACTACAGTTTTGAATCGATCCTTGGAAACGAGGGCTTGTTTGATGACTTCCTTACAACTCCGGATGCACAGAATTCATTTGAATTTACCCCCCCTATCGGATACGACACTCTGTATTTTGCCGTCGCTGCAGTTAACCCCACAGGAGAAGAAGGGGATCTGCTTACCGAAGAAATAATGGTTAATGTCGGCGATGGGGGATCCGGATTTGATGATTCGGGTTTCCCTCCGTTCTTTGATGATCCTTCGATATTCGATGACCCGGCAGAACCCACTGTGAATGATGATGCAGGAATGTTCCCGGATTTCCCCTCGTTTTTCGGGGATAATGACGATGAATTTTTTGATGACGAATTCTTCGGAGATAATACTCCGGAAGTAGATGATGATTTTCCACAGTTCCCATTCGAAGATGATTTCTTTCCTCCGACCGATTTGCCGGGAACCGAAAATCCTCCTCTGCCTTCGTTCGATCCAACAATGACATTGCCGGGGGAACCTACTCCGCCTCCGCCAACTACCACAGCTCCTCCTGCACCTGTAATACCACCCGAACCGCCCGCTCCAACCACACTTGCTTTGCTCGAAGCCAAAGCAACTTCTCCGACAGAAGTTGTGCTGGAATTCTCTGCACCTATAACAGTGGACCCACAAAGAGCACCGGAAGCATTTTCGATAAAAGACGCAGGCGGAAAACCATTGGCATTGTTGCAAATGTATATAGAAGGCCCCAGAGCAACGGTTACCACCGTTACTCAAGAACGCGGTAAGGTGTATGAATTTATTGTCAGTGATCCTGCATATAATCCCGACGGTTTGCCCATTGATCCCACTGCATACAAAGCATTCTTCAGCGGGCATAAAGATGGCAAGGCCCCAAGCGCACCGATTAACACGGTTGCCCCGCCACCTGCCACAAATGTAGGACCATTGCAGGGAGTCAGAAACTTTAAGATCAGTTCACAACCACAAGGCGATGGCCTTTACGCACTTGCCCTTTCTTGGGATGTTGTAGGTAATCGAAGCGAAATCGCTAACTATGTTTTCTACCAGACACGAGATGGTGGAGTTACCTTCAGTGAACCGCAAATGGCAGATGCAAATATAAGCGGAGTAAATATTCCGAACAATCAGCCCGGAGTACTTGGAATCGCAATGTCCATACTAAGAACGGATGGTCAGTCCTTTATGGCTGCACAGGAATCAATAAATATCGGAGGGGGTGCCATACCTGCTCAAACACAATTCCCGGGAATGCCTCCGGTTGTTACACCGCCCCCCGCTCCTCCTTCAACAGCTGTAACCCCACCACCAACATCTAATCCACCAACACCTGCAACAAGGCCACCTTCAAGCCGTCCAACCGTAACAGATTCTGATAATCTGACAGGAACCGGCCCCGCCGCAGGTATTGTTATTGCAATTGGTTCGGCTGCGGGATGGATGACTTCTAGAAGGAAGAGGGTAGGAAAGAAATAGAGGAAATGAATACTGGAATATTGAAATATTGGGTATGTCTATTTAGACGAGGTCCAATATTCCAGTACTCCAATGTTGTATCACATTTATAGCCAGATCAATATAAAATGATATGAAGATTTTATGTAGTAAATTAAAACCCAAATCCCAAATAACAAATCCCCAAAAAAATCCCAAAACACAAATAACAAATCTCAAGAGTAAAGAATGATCGAAGTTTGGGATTTT
>JAHISE010000043.1 GCA_018818235.1 Patescibacteria group bacterium | reverse complement strand
CCAAATCCAAAATCCCAAACTTCGATCATTCCTTACTCTTGGGATTTGTTATTTGTGTTTTGGGATTTTTTTGGGGATTTGTTATTTGGGATTTGGGTTTTAACTTACTACATAAAATCTTCATATCATTTTATATTGATCTGGCTATAAAGTATTTCATATGTGTATTCAAATTGAAAATAAACCAAATTCACTTTAGTCACTATTCATTCTTAATTATTCATTCCCTACTTCTTCCCCCACCCCCCTTTCCTCCTAGGTGGCGCATGCCTTTTCTTTTCAAGCAACTCACAAGCATCCATTATTGTAATTGAATTCGGATCAAACCGGGCGGGGATTGAAACGTTAGTTTTTCCGTCCGTGACATAATGTCCATAGCGTCCTTCTTTTACAACAACTTCATCCTTTGTATTAAGATCCTCTCCGAGCACTCGCAAGGGCTCTGATTGTTTTTTCTTCCTCTCCTTTGCAGTCGAGATAACCTCCATTGCCATTTCCATCGTCACTTCGGTTGGCTCCATACCTTCGGGAAGAGTTCCTGTTACCTTTCCCCATCTGACGTATGGACCGTAACGTCCCAGATTTACAGTAACTACTTCCTTATCTTTCTTGCCAAGTTCTTTTGGAAAACTTAGTTGAGCTAGGGCTTCTTCTATTGTGATCGTATCTTTGTTTAGATTTTTGGGCACCGATGCGCTCTTTGGCTTTTCTCCTTTTTTGTAATCGTCTGGTCTTCCAATTTGAATGTAAGGTCCAAACCTTCCAATGCGAGCCACAACATCGAGCCCGGACGCAGGATCTTTTCCGATAACACGCTCCTTCATTACATCTTCTTTTTTGATCTCTTTTCCTTTTGATGCAATCAACTTTTCGAACGGAACAAAAAATCCTTTCAAAAACTTAACTCGCTCTACTTTACCTTCAGCAATATCATCCAGTGACTGTTCCATCTTCGCAGTGAACTTGAGATCAACAATATCCTTGAAGTGCTCTGCAAGAAGATCTGTGACCGTGAACGCAACATCTTCCGGAATCAGTTGCTTTCCTTCTTTTTTGATATATCCACGTGCCTGAACCGTACTTATGGTCGGAGCATATGTACTTGGGCGTCCTATGCCTTCTTCTTCCAACTTTTTGACCAAACTTGCTTCCGTATAACGAGGTGGTGGCTTGGTAAAGTGTTGCTCTGGAACAAGCTCATCACATTTCGGCTTGTCACCTTCGCTAAGCACCGGCAGGAATTTTTCGCCCTGCTTATCTTCCACTTCATCAGATTCTTCACGTTTGGAATCTTCCGACTCATCTTGCCCCTCAAAGTAAACCCGCATAAATCCATCAAACAGAACTGTCTGACCTGTTGCTCTGAATGTGTATTGCTTGGCAACTATATCCGCACCAATACGTTTAAGATTTGCCTCCATCATTTGAGTAGCCATTGTTCTGTTCCAGATGAGTGTGTATAGCTTGAGCTGTTGCTGATCCAACACATCTTTAAGTGACTCCGGTGTGCGATCCATCTCGGTTGGACGAATTGCTTCGTGAGCTTCCTGTGCTCCTTTGCTTTTGGTTTTATATTTTCTGGGAGACGAAAGTATGTACTCACGTCCATATAGCTGCTCAATCACACGCTTTGCATCCACCAATGCTTTATCGCTCAAATTAACTGAGTCTGTTCTCATGTATGTAATAAGACCTGTGCTACCTTCGCCCTTGCCTAAACTAAGACCTTCATAAAGTTGCTGAGCAACCATCATAGTTTGTTTGACCGAAAATCCTATTTTGCGACCCGCCTCCTGTTGCAAAGTTGAAGTGGTAAATGGAGGTGGGGGAGTTTTTTTGAGTTCCTTTTCCTCAATTTTTTCTACCGAATAATCAGCTCCTTCCAGATCCGAAAGAACCTTGTCCGATTCTTCTTTGTTTCCCGGTACAAACTTCTTGCCATCTTTCTTGCTTAAATTGGCTTCGAATGCTTCCTTTTTTTTTGTTTCCAGTTTTGCAATAAGCGTCCAATACTCAACAGAATTGAATGTCTGAATTTCCCGTTCGCGGTCAACAATAATTCTAACTGCTACAGACTGAACTCTACCTGCAGAAAGCCCTCTGTACACTTTGCTCCATAAAAAAGGAGAGAGCGTGTAACCTACCAGACGATCCAAAATACGACGCGCCTGCTGTGCTTCAACCAATTTTTCATCAATTTCGCGAGGATTTTTTGCGGCTTCATCGATTGCCTCCTGAGTGATTTCGTGAAATACAATTCTTTTGATGTCCTGATCTTTTTTGCATTTAAGAGCCTGTACTAAATGCCATCCGATAGCTTCCCCTTCGCGATCTTCGTCAGTTGCAATCCAAAGGCTATCTGATTTGTTTAATTCTTTTTGAAGATTTTTTATAACTGTCACCTTCTCTTTTGGAATTTCATACTCCGCCTCGTAGTCTCCTTCGATATCAACTCCAAGCTTAGATGGCGGAAGATCTCTTACATGCCCCATACTTGCATGTACAGAAAAATCTTTTCCCAAAAACCTCTTTATTGTTTTCGCCTTTGTCGGACTTTCTACAATTACTAAATGAGAAGACATAAGAGCAAAATTTAACTGAACTGCTAATAAGGAGCAGCCGAAGGGTGAGGGTAGAGACTTGGAAGTAGTCTTGTCAAATATTCACAGTGTATTTTGTCTATGGAAGAATTGTTTCTAGTTGCAAGTTTACTAGTTGCTAGTTCGTAGGATTAGAAATAATCAAAACAGTTCATTGTTAGTGAACTAGAAACTAGAAACCAGTGGTTCGACCCCGCTCACCACAGGTAAACCAGTAAACTAAACCTCCAATTAATCTGAAAAAACACCTACTTTTCGCCAAATATGTCACATATTCTGTTCATCTTTAGTGATCGGATATTTCGGCTTATTTAAGCCATTAATCGACTTTATTGTTAAGTACATTATTCATGATACCACTTTTTTGGCTTGCGCAAGCCAATCACGGGCGTAAACTTCTTGCTGAAGTACTTTTTTCCCCCTCAGCCCATGTCCAAGCAAGACATAATCAATGCAATCGCAGACGCAGCCGGCATCACCAAGCGCTCTGCCGCAGCTGCTTTGGAAGCACTTACAACACTGGTTACAAATGAATTAAAAAAGGGCAACTCTATTACTATCACGGGGTTCGGAACATTTCGCGTATCCAATCGTGCCGCACGAACCGGTGTTAATCCACGTAATCCAAGCCAGAGGATTTCTATCCCTGCAATGAAGGTTCCTGCGTTTAAAGCGGGGAAGACGTTGAAGGATGCGGTGAGATAAGTGTTTGATTCATGGTTATTTTAAAAAAGCCTACAAGCTATTGGCTTGTTGGCAGTTAGCAATTAGCTATTCTATGCTGTTAACGAAGAATGCTAGCCAAATGCCAATTAGCCAAATGCCAATTGCCAAATATTCCACCATTTATTTTCTCCAAACCCAAATCTCCGCTATCCTCCCCCCAACATGACTACAACTTCTATCCAAGACACACTAACGGAGATACTAAAATATCTGAATATTCCCTTCTCTAATATCAAAGTCAGTGAGGAAGAGAAAATCACACGTGTGGATATTGAATCTGAGGATCCAAGCCGCATAATCGGATGGCATGGGGAAACACTCAATGCAATTCAGCACTTGACCAAAGCTATTATCAGAACAAAGGAAAAACTTGATCGTGCCCCATTTATAGTACTGGATGTGGACGGATACAGGCGTGCACAGGAAGACAAAGTATGCAGAATCGCAGATCAAAAAGCAGACTTTGTCCGCAGAACCGGAAACCGTGTTGCACTTGCTCCAATGAACCCTTACTTTAGGCGAATAGTACATACTTACGTTTCCAATAATCCCGATATGCAGGATCTGACAACGGAAAGTTCCGGAGAAGGTGATTACAGACAAGTTGTTCTGCGCCAGATAAATTCCAATGATAACGGGAATGATGAAGGAGGAGAACTTTCGCCGGTTATAGAAAAGGATGGGGATGGATTGGGGAATTTAGATGTTTAAAGTTAATGGTTCGATGCGACTCACCACATGTAGTAAAAAGTGAATAATGAGAGAATACTTAAGTTTTTTAACTTTTCACTTTTAACTATTAATTATTCACTTATCAACACAACATTAATTTTTTGCCAGTTGCCCACCCAACAAAACTCTGGTAACCTCCTCCATCCATGATAAAAGAGCCACAAGACATCACAAATGCTGTGCTATTGGAGCACATACAAGGCATCAAGTATGACCTCACTCAACAAATAACAGGGCTCTCACAGAAAATGGATAAAATGGGCAAACGTCTGGATGGCGTTGAAAATCGTCTCGACAACGTAGAAGATGGACTTGATAAGGTAAATATTGCACTTCAAAAACTTTATGAAAGACGAATAGAAACTAACGAAAGAATTGACCATATAGAAGAAATAGAACTTCCGACAATAAAGAAGCATGTTGGTATGACGGTGTGATTTAATTATTAAAATCTTGATTCAAACAAAAAGACACCGCCCACCCGAAGGCGGACGGCGTCGCTGACAGCTATATTCCCAGCCAGAACATGACGAGGAAACTGATGGAGAGCAAGGCCAATGTTCCCGTGACCATTGCGATGATCGCATATTGGCCACGCCCTTCACAGCCGGAATTCATCACCTTCTCCCTACACAAATACAGGGTGATGCCGACGAAGAAGATTGTGAAGAACGGAATCGCAATGACCTTTGCAGCCTGATACAATTCCGCAATCGCCGTAACGGCGTCAACCGGACCCGGACTGGACCTGAGCGCAACCACCGCGAGGATGGTTGCGACAACAATTCCGGTCGAAATAAACGTGTAGTGCCTGAACTTCTTTTCGATTTCCATGGTTGTTCCTTTCCAACCAATGCTGTCAAAAAACACTTCTCACCACAATGGTGAGAACTGGAGATATAGTACAATATACTTTATATATAGTCAATTGGCTGATTTGGCTTTATTAAGCCACTAAATTGTTACTTGATCTCTTCGTTGATTCGTCAATTCCGAATGCCACCTTGTGTCTCTGTTATGCAATATATCATTGATTGTCTTCCGCATAGCATCGAGTAATAGTGAATCACGCGTTATCATTACACCTAGCCGATCCTCTTCGTCAGCAAATGG
The DNA here is from genome assembly GCA_018818235.1 of Patescibacteria group bacterium. Classification (GTDB taxonomy): domain Bacteria; phylum Patescibacteriota; class Gracilibacteria; order Peribacterales; family Peribacteraceae; genus UBA2144. The sequence continues at coordinate 13,467 of JAHISE010000043.1, read as the reverse complement.
TCCATGTGGAACTTCCAAAAAACAGTGATCACCACAAATGGCCATATGGCTCTGTATACCGTCAGACACAAAGACCTCAAGTTTGCCCGACCACTCCCCATCATTAGCCTCCCCCTGTAATACATCCATCTGATCTGAATCAATACCCCGCTCCATAATCGCATACAAGCAACGGCTACTATTCTCGCGAAGTAATTCTGTAACTGCAGGAAAATTATCCGGATGTTCTTCGGTAAGCTCATCACTTCCACAAACGGAAAAAATTGGTTCACATGGATCTGTATTCTCAAGACAATATCGATAAAAGTCATTCCACGAACTTTTCTGTACGCCTCCGACGTGTAGCAAAGGATCGGAAATGATACGCTTGCGCCAAGACCGACGTGGAACCTCCGGCATCGAATGCTCGACTACATCCCGTTCTTCGATAGTTCTTAACATTGTCTTCAAGTGTAACACATTCTTGTCAAGAAAATCCATAACTCAGCAACCCTATAGTTTTACTGATAATTCATGCAGTATAGCTGGGTTAACCGAACCCCAGCTACGAATTTATTTTTTTCCACTCCTCAACCAACTTCCTCTCCTTCCCACTCAACTTCGACGGAACCTCCACCCTCACCTCAACATAATGATCTCCATGCCTACTCGAACCGAGAACCGGCATCCCCTTCCCTTTAATTCTAAAAATTTGATTTGGCTGAGTACCTGCGGGAATTTTTAGTGAAATTTTTCCATGCACGGTGGTCACTTCTATCTGGGTTCCCAATATTGCATCGACAACGGGAAGAATTGTTATTGTTTTTATATCATCGCCATTTCGTTCAAATCGAGGATCATGTTGAATTGCAACTTGCACATACAAGTCTCCTGATACCGCACCCTGTTTTCCAACCTCGCCTTTGCCGGCAAGCCTGAGTGTTTGCCCGTCATGAATTCCTGCAGGGATTTCTATTGTCATGGTTTCGCTTTCGCGTTTTCTGCCTTCGCCCCTGCAGGAACCACATGCCTTTTCCGGCTTCTTGCCCGCACCGGAACAAGTTGAGCAAAGCACACTTTGTTGGATTGTTCCGAAAAATGATTGTGCCGTACGAATCTGTTGCCCTGTTCCCGCACAGTCCGTGCAATCTATCATTTGTGATCCTTTTTCATATCCTTTTGCATCACAAGAATCACATGCAACAAATTTTTCGATTTTTATTTTCTTTTTAGCTCCGCTAACGGCCTCTGCGAATTCAATTTCAATACGTACTTCCATATCTCTGCCACGTTCCGTTCTTCTCCCGCGCGAAGTGCCTCTGGTACCTCCGAAAAAACTTTCAAAGATATCTCCCAGTCCTCCGCCGGCATTCTGAAATCCCGAAAAATCGAAACCGCCAAAACCTCCTGCTGTTCCGCCTGATCCGACTCCCGCAGCTCCAAAAGTATCATATTGCTTTCTTTTACTCTCATCACCCAAGATCTCGTATGCCTCGTTAACCTCTTTGAATTTATGTTCCTTATCTTTGTCTCCTTTATGCTTGTCGGGATGCAATTCCTTGCTCAGCTTTCTGTACGCCTTTTTGATGTCATCTTTGGATGCATCACGAGGAACGCCCAAGGTGGAGTAGTAGTCGGGGGAGATGGGGGGATTTTAGCTTATGGCAGTGTTTTTTGTGGATTTTTTTAAGAAATATTTTTGGCAATTGGCATATTAGCAATTTGCTTATTGGCTATTTTATGCAATTAACGGAGAATACTAGCCAATTGCCAATTAGCCAATTGCCAATTGTCGTCACATTAACCTCCAAATTCACCTAACCTCAACCCTATAAATATGATATAATAGTTCGATGCGTCCAATAGATACCCACATCCAAAATATGATGAAATGGCTCACCTTGAGTCTGGGTGCTTTGTGCATAGCATTTGTTTCCTATTCGCTTTCAACGATAAATAGTACCCCTACGGAAGCAAGGCTCTTACCAAAACATATGTTAGGCCTAACACAATGGGAAACAATAACAACAGATAAAATGGAGAAAGGTGCCACAGTTCCTCCTCATACAAATGTTCTTATTCATATACCCGTAAATACGGGTGACATAAAAAGAACTGTGTTATTCGGAAGATCCGGAGAAAACATCCGATACTGGGGATACTGTTTTCCTGAAGATTACGAGACCATGCGTCTGATGGAGGGACGAGGATTTCCGGGACGTATATTTTTGTCAGAAAAAGAACGTGAAGTAAGAGCGGCAGAAGAACTTGCAAAACGCAAAGGGATATTTACTCTTTACAGACAGGAAGAGCTTACTCAAGAGAGGCTTAACGAAACCGAATTTAACCGCGGTAGAGTACGTCATCAGGTTGAAATAATTAAAGACGGATCAACCTGTTATGTAATGTCGGAAGGTCCGCTACCCGTTGGAATAGATGCGGACGGAGATGGTGTAAATTCATATATAGAAAAGGACAAAGGCACAGATCCAGCCATAGCAGACACGGACGGTGACGGACTGTCTGACGGCATAGAACTGTTCTTCTTAAAAACAAGCCCGACCAGACGTGATTCGGATGGCGATGGAATAGTTGATGGTCTGGAAGACAAAAATCGTAATGGCAAAGTTGATATGACAGAAACAAATCCTAATCACATTGACTCTGATCACGACGGACTTTGTGACGGGCTTTGCAGAGTAGGATCCAATGGTACCCAGATACGTGGAGAAGATATAAATTTAAACGGAATAGTTGACCCGGGTGAAACAAGTCCGGTTAATCCTGATTCCGATGGAGACGGCATATTTGACGAACAGGAGTACTTTAACTGCATTATGGAAACCGGTGGCTCTTGTGATTACTCTGCTTTTGAGGTATAATTATCCGATGACTTCGAAAAAATCCTTATTGGCTAAATCAATTCTGACAGTGCTAACTGCGGTAATAATCGCACCGATTACAGCTCATGCATATCTTCTGCCTGAAGATGTATTGATGGGAAACGACACTTATGTTCCTCCAAGTAATCGTGATTCGCGTGATCGTGTTTTACAGCAATCAGCTGACAGTGCCGAAAGGCGACAGGCTGAATGGGAAGTGGAATATGAAAAACAACATCCCACTCCTCCACCGGTGGAGGAAGAGATTTACCTTGAATCAGAGGGAAATCCCGTGGACTTGTCGGGGAATGATATTGATCTGCTTCGAACCATCAGACTTCTGAATCGTATTGATCAAAATCAAGCAACAATTAGTCACAGTGGAGCACCTCCGCTGGCACCTACCGGTGCACCTGCGATTTTGTCTGCTTTGACGATGCTTGGAGCAGTGACTTGGACTATGAAGAGAGCGGGGGGAAAGAAGTGTTATACGAAATAGGTTAATTGGTTGATTAGTTTTTAGTTTTTGGTTCTTTGACAATGAAATATTCATCTTTTAATTATTGCCTACGCGCGTCGAAGACGCGATCTGGTTTATACATGCAAAACCAGAGCACCTCTTCGAGGTGCAAAGGTCTTTCAAATATAAGATAAAATCCGGCTATATCATTGACTAAGACCACATATACAGGGATAGTTTGTCTCCTGATCGTTCGTTTTGTCGGAAACCACCTCTATAAAAGAAGGACACGTTATGAACAGTTTTTTGGTCGTTGGGGTCGTAGCACCCATCGCTGGATCACTGATTGTGATCGTCCAGTTGAATAGACTGGACACATGGTCTCACAACCTTACAAACATGATCCATGGGCACCGAACAAGCCCCAATGTCGACACGCAGCCGCCAAAACTAGCTAAGAGCGGTCTGCTGTCACTGTTGCTCTTCGCGAGCGGTATCACCGCGTTGAGTCACATCGGAGTCTTGTGAGGACTTCTCATACCAATTCCAGTTCAAAATATCCTTATCTCCAGCCCCCCTCACCCATCCTCTCCCCCTTCGAAAACCCCCTCACCTTAAAATATTGAGGGAGGGGGATAAGGAAAAAAGCCAAGGTATAGGTATTAATAGATACTACGATATGTGATGTTTTGAAATGTAATTAGTATCACAACTCGATCAGCACAGGGCGTCATGATCGACGCCCTTCTTTTTTAAATTCAAAAACTATCGCAGGGAAGTATCCCTGCACTAGTTTTATCAAAATAATGTATTGGACGCCCCCCCCCAAGGGAGAACCCTTTTTCCCGCTATTCTAAGCCAAAAATACGAAATACGAAATACGAAATACTGTTGCAGGCCTATCCTAAACCCCATCCCCACTGCTAATCTCGAAATATGATCCAAGAACTTTCCCTAACTGGCAAACGCTGGATAATCCCGGAAAAAGAAATCGAAACAAGTGCAATACTTGAATCTTTACTTTCTGATCGTGGTATTGATCCCGATCAAGATGGAGAACTGATTGATCCAACTTTAATTCATGATGTTCCCAAAGCTGTAAAACGGATTCGCAAAGCGATTAAAAAAGGAGAAACCATTGGAATCTTTGGTGATTATGATTGCGACGGAGTTACATCGGCACTGATTATGATGAGATACTTTAAAAGACAAGGGATTGATCCACTTATCCGACTACCTCATCGCATTCATGACGGATATGGAATCAAAGAACACATAATCGGTGAATTCGCGCAAAAAGGAACCGATCTTCTGATCACCGTGGACTCAGGAATCGGATCGATAAACGAAATTGCTCGTGCTAAAGAGATTGGTATCGATGTGATAATTACCGACCATCATCATGTTGGAAAAAGATTGCCACAGGCTCATGCCATTGTTCACCCTGCACTTTCTTCCAAATACCCCGAGCCTTATCCGTCCGGATCCGGAGTTACTTTCCATCTGGTCCGCGCATTGGAAGATGGCGATTGGGAAGATATGCATATCGATCAAGCGCTTGCAATGCTTGGAACAATCGCAGATGTAATGGAGCTGAGAGGACAAAACCGCACTATGGTTAAACAAGGAATTGCAGCATTGAATAAATTAAATGATGAACCTCTTGCAGCTTTGATTAAATCTGCAGGACTTAACAAATACAAAGTAACAAGTACGGATATTGCATTTCGCATTGCACCTCGAATCAATGCCGCAGGACGCATATCAGACCCTTTAATAGCCCTTCAGGCGCTTATGAATGGTGGAGAGGCACTTGAACACATAAATGAATTAAATGAGCTCAGACAAAGCCAAACTGAGAAATTTATGAACAAGGCACTGGAACAGATTGGAGACTGCCGGAGTACTGCGCTTATCGCAATCGCGCATGAAGATTTTCCGCAGGGAATTGTTGGATTGATTGCAGGCAAGCTTACGGAAAAATTTGGAAAGCCGAGTTTGGTCGGTCGCATTCATGACGGATTGTGTACTGCATCTTTGCGAAGCCCCGAGTGTTATCACATCACAAAAGGATTGGAGAGGTGCAAAAAACTACTTCAGTATTATGGCGGACATGCACAAGCTGCGGGATGTTCATTCCGGGCTGATCTGTTTGAAAAAGTTTCAAAAGAATTATGTCGCGACGCAGAAAAACAAACAGATCCCGAGGAATTGGTTCCGACAATCAACATAGATGCTGTTCTTGATGCAAATTCAGTTACTCTGGATCTGTGCAATAACCTAAAACAACTCGAGCCATTCGGGCAGGGGAATCGTGAGCCCGTGTTTATGATTGAAAATGTCAAGATCGACTATCCAAGACTTGTGGGGAAAGAGGAGAATCATCTGCAGGGAAAGATCGAAGGAACAAAAATGATAGGATTCAGACTAGGTGAAGTATTTGGTCAAATCTCTGAGACTGTCGATGTTATATGCAGGCTTGGGACTGATTCTTGGCAAGGAACAACTCAACCGCAATTATTTATTGAAGATATTAGAGTAACTAAACCCAAGAAAGTACTGACTGCAACCTGAACTGATTGTAATCAAATTATTTTTTACTGTACGCTCCACTACCCATGAAAAAAGATGATGATGCGCCGGCTACAAAAAAGGATATTTCCATGGTAATGGACTCGATAGGAAAACTATATATTGCAAATGAAGGATGGAAGAATGAGATTCTTGCAAAATCCTTGGAATGGAAAGATGAAATATTAAATAAACAAAAAGAATGGAAAGGTGAAACCAAAGAGCAATTTGATATTATTGCAGAAAACATTCACCACGACGTATCGGGTGCAAACAAAGACGAAATTGAAGTTCTAAAAGACTCAAGATTTGACCACGAAAAAAGGATTAAGAAGCTCGAAAAACACACGGGGCTTGTTGCAGCCTGAGTCGATGTTAACGAGTTTGTTGTGAGTAGTGTTACGAGTTTGTAGTGAGTAGCCCCTCGACAAGCTCAGGAGAGTCTGAGTAGTAAGTGTTGATTTGCATGCTCAAATACCTGTTTCTAACTACTCACTACCAACTACTCACTCGTTTCTACTCACTAAACCATTCTATAAACCTACAAACATCCACCCCCTCTCTAAACAGGCACCAAACTCCCCTCCATCCAAAACACATCCTTAACTTCGGATTCCAAAGCAGAAGCTATTTTGAAAGCAAGCAGAACAGAAGGATTGGTTTGTCCACGTTCAATACTCATTACTGTCTGACGACTAACGCCTGTACGCAGTGCCAGCTCTTCTTGTGTCATATTATGATCAAAACGAAGACGGCGGATAGAGTTTTTTAGTACTGCGGTAGGCATAAGATTTGATGGGAAAAAAGAAGTATTTCGTGGAGCGCATTTTACTGACAGAAAAAAGATGAGCAAGGGAAAATGTTGGAAGAAATTGTTTTTAGAACAAATCAGTTGATCGGTTGGTGTGAATAATTACTAGACATGAAGTGCAATTGGCTTATTGGCAATTGGCTTATTGGCTAGTTTAGGCTGTTAAATTAGTAATTAGCTCGATAACAAGTTTGTACTCTCCATCAATGACATAAAATAGCCAATTGCTAATTGCCAACATGCTAATTGCTTTCAACTCAACAATAGCAACACCCCCACCGGTATCAAATAAATCCCAAACCAACCAAGACTATGCCTTACCACCCACCTTCTTAGGAAAACAATTGCAACAATACTTACAATCATAGATGCAATAAATCCAATGATAAGCATCGATACCTGAGGAAAAATTACTTCACCGGAAATAAAATCTGTCAAAGTAAGAATCAAAGCACCTGCAATTACAGGAGTTGCCATTAGAAAAGAAAAATCAATTGCCTCTTTACGCGAAAGTCCAATCATTCTTCCCGCACCTATTGTCAGCCCTGCACGCGAAAGCCCCGGAATAAGAGCAAAAGCCTGCGCACAACCAATCCAAAGAGCTCCACTGCGTGGCAAATCCACTCCTTTACGTTCTTGTGGAAACCTTTCTGCCAAAATAAGAACAAGTGCAGTTACTATCAAACTTAATCCAACTGATTGAGTAGTTCTAAAAACTGCAACTATATAATCCTGCAGGAGGAGACCGGCGATGACAGCAGGAATTGTTGCAATGATCAACGCCATCATAAAAGCACGGTTTTGATGATCGGGTGTAACAAATGATTTTATTAATCTGATCCATGTTCTCCAATAGATGAACAAGAGACCGACGAGTGTTCCTGCATGAAGGATAATATCAAAACCCATCAACGATTCAGCCTCGAGTGATATATTCATAAAATGCTCAACAATGACTAGATGACCGGAGCTGGAAACAGGTAAGAACTCTGTTAGACCCTGGATGATGCCGAGGAGGAGGACTTGAGTTAGATTCATATCAATAGAATGATATGGAGTTAATAGTTAAAAGTGAATAGTGAAAAGTTATTATTAACCGAGTTGTAACTCTGCAATTTCCCTTAAGATCGAATGTACTACCTCTCTGTATTCAAGTAAAAACTGAGGAACACCTTTGGCACCATAATCTCTAAGACATACACGGTCATTCAGTATCCCATAATTATTTGAATTGTAGAGAGTATGCCTCAGTCCACCTCTAGCTATTTTGCCATACATTTGTTTTTCCCTATAAATATCACCAACCGAAAACCTTGGAACTACAACATCTCTTGTTGTTGGTTGAACTGCCATCAGGTCTCCTAACATGGCATGAGTGGGTGCAACCAAATCTCCAAGTTCAGATGAGTATATTGATTCCCTTCTGCTAGCGAGCATACCCTGTATCCCCCTGAGAAAACTTGGATCAACATCTCTTGGAGAAAATAAACACTCTAAAGCCGTTCGCACATCCACCTTCCTGCGTAAGTCATTAATATTCTGCAAATTTCTAATTAATACTAATGGCTTGGGTACCTTAACGGTACTTATGTCTCCTACAAATGCCACGCGTGTAGTACCGGTTTCTATGTGCATAAAGTCCGTTATTGTATATATAACCAAACGCTTAACTCAACCATTAAGTACCACTATTAACTATTCACTTTTAACTTTTCACTTCCGGATCTTCCAATACCCCAAAACAACCACCCCGCACCCCACAACCATCCAAAACACCGCAGTCTTACTCCACTGCTGCACCAACTCCTGATTCTCCCCTACGTAATATCCTATAAGAGCAAGAATAGTGACCCATAAGCCCGCTCCAAGGCCCGTATAAAAGGAGAAACGTCCAATTGGCATCTTAGCGAGCCCCGCAGGGAAAGAGATGTACTGACGGATTACAGGGATTAATCGACCGATGAAAGTTCCTATCTCTCCATGGCGCTTTAGGTACTGCTCCACCTTTATAAACTTTTCTTCCGGAAGAAATATCCACTTGCCCCATTTGATCAAAGCTTTACGACCGACAGTTACTGCAATCGCATAGTTCACCCATGCTCCGATAAGTGATCCAAGTATTCCAAATAATATTACTGCTACCAAATTCATCTGACCTTGCTGTGCCAAATATCCAGCAGGAACAATTACAACTTCTGACGGAAAAGGGAAGAAGCTGCTTTCCAAAGCCATGAGGAATGTGATGCCAGGGTAGCCGAGGGCTCCTATTGTTGAGACGAGCCATGCAACTGCAGCTTCAATCATTTGCGTAATATTATCGTAAAATCCCAAAACACAAAACACAAAACACAAATAAATCCCAAAACACAAAACCCAAAACCCAAAGGGGATTGTTTTGGATATTGGGATTTTGTTGGGATTTGGAGTTTGGGATTTTGTTGGGATTTGGAGTTTGGGATTTGTGATTTTATAACCTCAACTCTTTGCAAACTCCCCCCAACATCTAGTACGATACTCCAAGTGAACCCTTCTCCCTTCCACGGTATCTTTTCCGCCTTCGGACAAGATGATTCGACAGGTGCAACTGACTCTTCAGATGCATTTGGATTTACAGATACGGAAGAAAAAACTGAAACAAAAATTGTGAAAAAAGATTCAGTTCCCAAGAAGGGACAAATAGCCGTAGATATTTATGAAAAGGACGGATACTACGTAATTCGGGCCCCCATAGCAGGTATCAAACTATCGGATCTGGACATAGAAGTTGACGAAAAAGTACTCACCATTCGTGGGAGAAGGTCGCTGACCGATTCGGTTTCGGACGATCAGTATTATGTTCAGGAATGTTTTTGGGGTGAGTTCGAAAGATCAATAACACTTCCGTGTAGCATAGATCCAAAAAGTGTTAAGGCAACATTTAGCAAAGATAGCATCCTGAAAGTTCTGATACAGAAAGAGGAGAAAGTGAAGATTGTGAGGGTTGAGGGAGCGTAAATAGTTTGAACTACAATCTATTCGTTACTAGTTTGCTCGTTTGCTAGTTTACTCGTTAACAAGTTACGAAACGAGCAAACGAAAAACGATTAAACCAGTAAACGTAACTTCGACTCAACTAACTGCTCAGAATTTACTATGAACTATTTTTAACTTAGCGTCTGCCTCCGCTGCCATCTCCTTCAACTCCTCATAAACATCCTCCCCACCCATATACTTCCAATCAACTTCTTTTAACAAAGATTTAAACTGACGAAGAGACTTTCGCGCCTCATCAATTTTTTTCGGACTTCTTACACGTCCATCCAAAACTTTCCAGACTTCCATCTGCATAACGTATAGGTTTTGTACTTTTGTCAGTTCGTCTTGTGGGGACATGAGTTTTTGTGTTGGTATTTGTGGATATTATATACATATTATTGGATTTTTGCAAATTTGGTTAACTGGTTTCTAGTTACTAGTTTCTAGTTTTGCTGCCAAATATGTTATCAAATCGTTAAAACAAAAAACCAAAAACCATTAACTAAAAACTTCCCCTCAGGCCTTCCAATCCCTAAACTTTCCCCAATGCAAGCAATTCTCCCTGTTGCCGGTCTTGGAACACGATTTCTTCCGTGGACGAAGGCTGTACCCAAAGAACTCCTTCCACTGGGCACTCAACCTATAATCGCCCATCTGGTTGATGAATGTATCGATGCAGGTATTACCGATATCTGTTTTGTAATAAGTGAGGGCAAAGAATCGATTGCAAAATATTTTGAAGAAGATCCACGACTCACGGATGAACTAACACGCCGTGACAAACTGCATCACATAGAAGATCTTAAACGCTACGACTCCGTCAGATTCCACACTGTATATCAGAAAGATCAACTTGGAGACGGACATGCAATCTTGCAAGCCTCCGATTGGGTGGAAGGACCTGTCGCGATTTTATTTGGTGATGATCTGTTTATAGGAGATGCTCCGGGAGTACGTCAGTTAATAGAAGCTCACAAACACGTTGAAAGCGAAGGTGCAATTGTCGCACTGGAAAATGTTCCAAAAGAACTCATACACAAATATGGCGTTGTAGAAGTCCACTCGGAACATGAAGCTGAGCCAAGACTTAAGAAGCTCAAGGGCATGGTAGAAAAACCACATCCTGACCAAGCTCCTTCCTCTCTTGGAATCGTAGGACGTTACATACTCCCTAAATCAACTTTCGATATTCTCCCGCAAATCGGAGAGGGGCATGGGGGGGAGATTAGGATTATTGATGCACTTATCGAACAGCTCAAATCGGAGCCTGTGCATGGGTATGAGTGCAAAGGGACACGCCTTGATACTGGGACGCCTGAAGGTTATAGAGATGCGGTGGGGAAATGGGGAGAATAACGTTGTTAGTTGTTCGTTGTTCGTTGTTCGTTTGCAAGGCAATGCTGCTTAGTTGTTCGTTTTACTGATCTCCCCACAGTTTCCAAATAATGAATCAATTTAGCAATCATAGATCCAATTTTCTTTGTTTGATCAGCTAAGTGGCAAATACATCAAATTCTTGCTTTGATATATATTCATCATCTACGGCATCATGAAGATGAGACCTGACTTCTCCTGCTGACCTTTTTGCATAACTAAGAAATTGAATAAATTCAGCTGTAGTCATAGATTCAAATCCTTCTGCAATATTTGCACTTACCGATCGTGCTGATCTTGATATCTGATCAACAAAACCAAAATCTCTTTTTACATTTTCTCTCTTACAAATCTTTCGAATCTCTTTTACGAGTTTTCTAGATTCTTGCCAAGCTTCAATATCCTCAAATGACTTAAATGTTCCCATAATATTCAAACGAACAACTAGCAACGAACAACAAAATTTATTTACACATATACCGATACGGCGGAATCCTATAATTAGGTCTGCTAAACGAATAGTTATCACAAGTCCCTATCCAACTTGGTTGCGGAATATATGCATTCTCCTCTGCATACTTAACATCGCTCAACCTATTGAGTGAATATCTCGCCTGCTGAGGATCAACCGGTGCGTTGTAATACTCGTTTCTAAAGTATGGATGCAATGCGAATGACTTCGCCCTATCCGGATGCAAGTAAAAATATTCTTTGGAATAACGGTAAGGATCCACACGGGTTGCGTAAAAGTTCCCTTTGGGTCGCACATCCCACGGATGCGTGCCGTAATTAAAACTGTTATCTAACTCTCTTATGACCAGAGGAGTAGCAGAGGCTGTGGGGGCTAAAGTTGTGAATATGAAGGCGCAAAGCCCGAAATAGGTGGTTTTAAACATAGGGAAGAGAGGTTAGCGGGGAATTGGGGGGAGTCAAGGAAAATGGACATTATTCAGATGACTTATAAATACGTTGCTGGTTGTTCGTTGCTCGTTAAACATGGATAAACGTGCAACGAGCTAACGAACAACGAGCAACGTTTACTCCCCCCTCCTCAACAACTCTATCTCATCCCTAAGATCCGCAGCCTTCTCAAACTCCAGATTCTGCGATGCCAATTCCATCTGCTGTTCGAGCTCTTCCAATAACCTCTTCTTTTCGTCTGCAGGAATCTTGTCATGACTTCTGCGAGGACGCTTGAGCTCCGCCTTCCTGCTCTCTTCGGCAATATCATGAATTGCTTTGATAATTGATTTGGGAGTGATGCCGTGCTCTTTATTATAAGCTTCCTGAATTTCTCTGCGGCGATTTGTTTCATCCAATGCCTGCTGTATGGCATCGGTTATTCTATCCGCATATAAAGTTACATGACCCTTTATATTGCGAGCACAACGTCCGATTGTCTGTATAAGCGCATCGCGCGAACGGAGGAACCCTTGTTTGTCCGCATCCAGAATCGCAATAAAACTGACTTCGGGAAGATCCAGTCCTTCGCGCAATAGATTGATTCCAACTAAAACATCGATTTCTCCCGTTCGCAATTGCCTGAGAATTTCTATTCGCTCGAAAGTTTCTATATCACTGTGCAGATAACGCACTTTGTAATCCAGATCTTTAAAGTAATCCGTAAGCTTCTCCGCCATCTTTTTTGTAAGAGTTGTAACCAAAACCCGTTCACCGTTCTTAATAGTTTCATCTATCTCTTTAATCAGATCATCAATTTGATTTTCCTTAGGCTTAACTGTTACCTGTGGATCCAAAAGTCCTGTGGGTCTGATAATCTGCTCCACAATCTGACCCTTGGAAGTATGTGCGTATTCATACTTTCCGGGAGTTGCAGACACATAAATCCCCTGCTTTATGCGCTCTTCGAATTCCGGGAACTTAAGAGGACGATTATCATGCGAACTTGGAAGTCGAAATCCAAAATCCACCAGCGTTTTTTTGCGACTGAAATTACCTTCGAACATTCCTCCAACTTGTGGAATAGAAATATGTGACTCGTCAACAAACAATAAAAAGTCGTCGGGGAAGTAATCAAGTAAAGTTGAAGGAGGATCACCCGGCTTTGCCCCGCTCAAATATCGTGAATAGTTCTCGATCCCCGTGCAATAACCCGTTTCCTTCATCATCTCCAGATCATATTCGGTACGTTGCCTGATCCTTTCTGCCTTCGCAATCTCATTCATATCCATTAGCTCTTTTTCACGAATTTTGAGATCGGCAAGAATTTCCTTTGACGCATGTTCAATCTTTTCCTTTGTTGTAACTGTGTGAACTGCGGGAAAGATATTTACTTCCTTTAAATCCTGAATAAGTTCGCCTGTAAAACTATCCACTTCCTGAATAACATCTATCTCATCAAAAGGCATCTCCAT
>JAHISE010000042.1 GCA_018818235.1 Patescibacteria group bacterium | reverse complement strand
TGCTACTTTGTCGGCAGACACCACGGATCGCAGCGCACAATTTTGGGCAAGCCTGCAAAGTGATATTCTCGGAGATACAATTGCCATACACGGAACAAATGACAAGGTCATATCACTTCCGATAGGAGCAACTGCACTTGACGGCGCCTTTTACCTGTTAGGCAAAAAGGCACTTTCGGTTTCAACTATTAACGTAGATGGAAAAGAAACACAATTTGCAATTCCAATAGAAAATGCTGCGTCACTGGACTTTTCACCGACAAATGCCCATACATTCACACGCGAGTGGCTGGATTGGGTGCATACCGGATACGCAACTGCAATAATACGAGAGGCACTGGGACAACAATCTGATTATCACAAAATTCGCGCAGGGAAAAAACTGCTACAAGAATCGCTTGGTGAACACAATAAAGGTTTTATAGAGGAACTTGATGGTGAAGGAGTAAAATTAGTATTGAAAAATATCGGACACACATCTTTAAATGACGTTTACAAATCAATCGCAGATGGTCATTTGGATCCCGAAGATGTTTATCAGGCACTATTTCACCCAAAAAGTTTTGATAAAGATGAAAAAGCATCTTTGTGCACTTTGAAATATAAAAGAGAAATGGGTGATTCTGAATTACTTCATAGAATAATTCGTGTTTACAACAAATACAGAATATCATTTAAATCATTGCACCAGCAACATAAACCAGAACAAAGTACTGAAATAATAACAGTAAAAGCATTCCTTACGCCGAGCCAACGTAAATCCATAGCTACCGAATTAAAAACTGCAGGAGTAGAAAATTTGATGATTTTTACCAAGTCACTGCCTATAAAATTCCTGATTGGAGTTGTTATACTTTTTTGGAGCTTAAACCCTGTAATAGCAAAAACATTCCTTAAAACCGGGATCACACCTATTTCATTACTTACAATCAGACTTATTGCATTCTGTATATTTTCATCAATTCTTTATTCCCTCTGGAGCAAAAATGTATTTGGTGTGCTTCAGACAATACCAAAAGCCATAAAACTGGCAATTCTTCCTGCAATAGGACTTATTGCACTGCCTATATTCACTTACTACGCACTAGTAACAATGCCACCGTCAGTACACTTAACAATATTGCGTTTTAATATAGTACTGATTCCAATTATCACTATTTTAATTCAATACAAAATCAAATACAAAATATCTTTTTTGGCTTTGGCAATAAGTATTGCATGTATATATCTACTAACACTTCCATTCAGCCAATTGCCATTAATCGGAATTACTTTCTCCGTAATGGCCCTTATAACTTATTCCAGTTATTCACTTATCACAGAATACATTTTGCAACACCATAAAATCGGCGTCAGGTATCCTCAGCTGTTATTTAACATAGGAATAATATTAGGATTATTCGGACTATTAATGATACCATTCCAAAACTGGGAATGGCTGAATGTTCACACCTTACTTCTAATAATTACATACACATTATTCTGTGTATTTATTCCGCATGCATGCTTTAATGCCATTCTTAAGCAAATGAAATTCAAATACATTACCGACTTATTCCTTTTGGAATTGCCACTTGTAATACTGTTTGAAATACTGATACTTGAAATTATCCTGCCTGTTAAGTTATACACAGCAATAGCAGTAATAATTGCGATAATAGTGTCACTGCGTTATAAAACACTTAACAAAAAACAAAAAAAATATCTAAAGAGGAGCATGTGCATCCTGTGAAATTAAAAGTTGAATCTGAGCCTTGATCGATTCAGCTTGATCTTCCACATTAGCCCAATCATAACCTTTGGATGTTAGCAGATCACGTGCCCAAGTTCGGACCTCATCCATATGAGCTCGATATGCTGTCCAACACATAAATGCCAAATCGGGAACCAGCTCATCTGTATAACCTCGTTCAGCCCATTTTTTTGCATAATGGTTATGCGAAAGACTAGGTTCATTTACTCCAAATATATCATCCGGATCATTGGCTCTGGAAATCTGTCCAATATTAAAAGTGAACAACTCTTTTTGCCCACCCATACTATGTATGGAAATATATTTACCAAGTGCCGCTATTCCCATTCTACGAGGATCAAAACCTTCCCATTCCGGTGCAAGTGCTCCTCCTAACTCCACAATAATTTTTCTACCAAATTCCTCTTTTTTAAGTTGTTCTGCAGTTATCGGTCCTCTGGTACTGGATCTGTAATCCACAAACCATTGATCAGCTGATCTAATTACATTCTCTTTTCTTATATCGGGAATCAGAAGTCCTGTTTTATATCTGGGATCAAGATTTTGAAATGGAGAACCATCTTCCATCGTATGCAATAACGAACTTATAGAAGCTACAGTCCCAATTGGCAACATTGCTTCACTCCCATTCATACCTTGTATCGGTATCTCGAGCTTGATAATCCCACCATGATTAATAATAAACTCAATTTTTTTAGGTGATAACTTAGGATTATGACCACCTTCAGTTATAAAACGATCCAATAGTGCGTTTTGAGCAGCTGTTAGACCCCTGTCATCGCGATCAGAACCATTTGATCCACCGGGTTGTCGACGAAGTAAGTATGCCCATTCGGTTAGACCTCCTTCAATATCAGAAAATGCTTTTATATCTTCAGATGACGAAACAAGGCTTGCCCTAACAGATTGAGCAACCATACTCCGTTCATCAGATAAAACGCTGTGCTTTTGAGCATTGGCAGCATCCCTCCTATCTAAATATGCTAATATTCTTGAAGCTTTGTCTTCAGTTAATTCAACCTCTCTATCCGTATCACTTTGCTTAGTTCCGACACTTGGATCGACGCTGGACGCGATAAAATCATTACTATGCCGAGTTTGACCAGAACTACTCAAAAGCTTTGGATATTACAAAAATGGGAAGGAATTCTAGCAATATTCAACAAATACACAAGTTTTACTGCAAGATTTTTATGCCATTTGAACTGCCATTCTCTGTTTTTGTTTTCGTAACCGCTCACATTCAGCCCTAACATATTTCTGTATCTCTGCTGGATTATAAGAAATTTGTTGCCCATAAACAGAATATGTAACAAACACCTGTACCTTCGAATTAAAATATCTAACCAGAGAATCGATATCTGCAAAACAAAGTTCAGAAGCCAAAATACAAAGCGGTTGCCTTCCATAAGGATCATTCTCAATAGATGACAACCTCTTTGCCTCTGCCAACAAAACTGCCATTGCAATATTACGAACCGTATCCCTAGTACCTTCAACAGCTACCATTTCAACTGGAGATACATCAATTCCAACCTCGCTATTAAGAGTATCCGTTGATTCTGCGTTAGCAACAACATCGATATACATCGAGTTACCGTCTACGCCTGCGACTAACACTGGAGGTTTCATAGAGACAAAAATCCATCACTACAATAATTATTTCTTCATCCATAGTCAATATTTTTTATGCAAAAAAGTAGCCTGAAACACAGTAACCAATACTATTTAGCAACCCCTGCATTAAAAAACCGACGGACGATGTCTTTGTAATCCGGCTTTGATTTTCCACCAATTTGGAGTGCTCCGGCTAAGTCTACAAGCTCCTGTATTTGATCATCAATCAAAAAAGGTACATCGATATCTCCCGCCTCATAAGATTCTGTTCTACCTGTCTGTTTATTAAAACTACGGATTGGTCCATACTTTGCTGTTGCCATTTTAATCTCACCACGCACCATTCCCCTGTCGCCGGAAGACATGTGCCAATTTTCCGTTGATAATACTTTAAAAGCACCCATATGTGCAGTTAAGAGAAAAAATACCCTTGTACGAAACTGGTTAAATGTAAGATAAGGAAAATCAAGACAAGAACACGCCCCCCCTTCAGCATAGTAGTTACCGGAATCCAAAAAGTTTTCATCTCCTGTTCTACGCAATTGCCAATCTATTGCCGCACCTGCTTGATGACCTGCAAAACCAGGTGCGGGAGCCGTTAAACTGCTGGCATGCATTTTTACTTGTTCCATATCCCAACTCGGATTCTCTCTGGCAATACGAATTACTCTTCTGATATATAGCCCTTTTTGAACCTCCGGTGGTCTCCAGCAATCCTCCAAATGTGGCTTGTATCTTACCTCTCTATGATTAAGTGCCCTGAAAACCGATGCAGCTTTATGGGCAATTTCCTGACGGACATACATCACCCTGTCCTTTCCCGCCCAATTACCACATGCTTCGTGGAAAGGTAGAGTACTGTAAGTAAAACTTACATCTCTTTTTGCAATCACATCTTTAATGTCTACCATCGGCTCATCTGTATCTTGAATGGGAATAGATGTGAGGTTTGCCATGTGCTCAGCATGCCTCTTGGCATATTGTGGCCACAAAACTGCATTTAAAATATTTCGTTGATTAGCTGATAACTTTGCATTTAATACCCCTTTGGCGGGAGGCATTATTTTAGGAAGAGCTCGATCAAGCTGATCTGCAACTATCTGAAGTTTTCTTTTCATCTTGTCGAATCTCTCATCCGGAACATCGACGAATTTAATTCCAAGAACTGATTCCAAATTATCATTAGCATAGCCATTCATTGTCATGTCCTCATGTGTTGAATCAATAGACATAGGAAAAGAATTCTAGAACTTTGTATAATTCATTAAAAGGAAACTGTGCACATTTTTTGGTGCATAATTAGCTCTAAACTATCAATAACAATGAATATCTGATTGTGACCTGACAAAAAACTAAATCCGAAATCCGAAATTCGAAACAAATTCGAAATACAAAACACGAAATTCGAAATATGTCAGTAATGCACTCTTATGCATAAAATTTGGAAAAGAGTTTGTTTCGTATTTTGAATTTCGTATTTCGGGCTTGTTTCGCATTTCGTATTTCGAATTTGACACAAGAAATTTTTACACACATTTTGGTTATAATCCACCTTTAACGCTATACTTCAGTTATATGTTCGACCTCGTAGACCCCCGGCCCTTCGACCCTACTTCCCCAAGGAGACCTTCGGCAGGGCATATCCTACAAATCAAATTACAAATCCTAGTCTATGTTTGATCCTGTTGACCCTCGGCAATCCCTACCAAAAATGGAAGAAGGCATCCTCCAATACTGGAAGGAAGAGGATATTTTCAAGCGTTCGGTTGCTCAACGAGAAAATTCGGAGAATTTTAGTTTTTATGACGGGCCTCCTTTTGCCACAGGACTCCCCCACTACGGGCACTTATTAGCTGGAACCATTAAGGATGTAATACCCCGATATCAGACAATGAAAGGAAAAAGGGTGGAAAGGAGATTTGGATGGGACTGCCATGGACTGCCTGTGGAG
>JAHISE010000041.1 GCA_018818235.1 Patescibacteria group bacterium | reverse complement strand
TGCTACTTTGTCGGCAGACACCACGGATCGCAGCGCACAATTTTGGGCAAGCCTGCAAAGTGATATTCTCGGAGATACAATTGCCATACACGGAACAAATGACAAGGTCATATCACTTCCGATAGGAGCAACTGCACTTGATGGCGCCTTTTACCTGTTAGGCAAAAAAGCTCTTTCGGTTTCTACTATTAACGTAGATGGGAAAGAAACACAATTCGCAATTCCAATAGAAAATGCTGCATCACTGGACTTTTCAATGACAAATTCACAAACATTTACACGCGAGTGGCTGGATTGGGTGCACACCGGATACGCAACTGCAATAATACGAGAGACACTGGGACAACAATCTGATTATCACAAAATTCGCGCAGGGAAAAAACTTCTTCAGGACACTTTGGGAGAACACAAGAAGGGATTCATTGAGGAATTTGATCAGGAAGGAATCAAAAATGCGCTTACTGCAATTGGTTACTCATCTTTAAAAGATACCTATATCGCTTTGGCAGACGGGCACTTGGATCCGGAAGAAGTCTATAACGCAATATTCCATCCGAAAGACATAGCCAAAGGAGGAAGGGCCACGTTGAGCATACTCAGATACACCCGAACTATGAATGACGGTGAGTTGCTAAATAGAATTATTCAGGCATATAAAAATTACAGGGTATCTTTTAAAACCATACACCAGCAGCATAAATCCAAATCTAATACCGAAGTAATCACTGTCAAAGCAATGCTTACTCCCGAACAACGTAAATCAATAGTTGCTGATTTAAAGGCTGTCGGAGCAGATAATGTAAGTTGTACTGCATCTCTACCCACATTAGCATACCATCTGGGTATTATTCTTCTGATTGCTCTTTGGGGATTAGACCCGCTTTTTGCACACTACATTCTGGATCATATTTCTGCCTACGACCTGACCCTTATACGATTTGTAATGTTGTTTATTGGAGCAACACTTATGTATACATTTCAAAAGATTCTTTCTAAGCAAAAACTCAAGCCTATTTCCCCAAAAGACACTTCGATAATTGTATCTGCACTGGCTTTATTTTTGACCGGTTTAACCTCATACCTTTCACTTACATTGATACCCCCGGATCAATACATACTGATAATTATTGGAGGTATAACACTCGCTGCACTTATAAAGAATCTATTCACTCCAAAAGCAAAAATTGTTCATTTGGTTGTATCACTTCTAGCCGTAATTATTTCAGCAACGCTTTTGATACAAACTGAAGGATATGTTTTAATCGGCCTGATGCTTGCTATTGCAAGTTCATTTGGATTCGTACTTTATTCTCAGATAAGCAGCAAATATCAAAAGGGAACCTTGCACGCCAGATATCCCGCATTTATTTTCTGGATTTCAGTTATCATTTTGCCATTCCTATTATTACTTCTGCCTTATACGCAAATACTTTCTCTGTCAGCCCCAATTCTGATTACCAGCCTTCTTTATGTCCTAATATTTGCAGTAACTCCTTACGCCCTTTATTTTGAGTGCATGAGGAACGTAAGCGGAGAAACGCTTGATCATGCCCTTCCATTTGTATTTGTTTCTACAATAATAGGTGAAATGATATTGAATCAGTCGCTAATTCAACTGATAACCATACCTTTGATATTTGTTTTCTTGTGGCAGTATATGGTTATACAGAAAGAGAATAATTAATAATGATACATCATACTTTCATTACAACTGTGTCCCAACCGACCAACAACTCGGCACTTACAGATTCACCTTCGTAATCAAACAACACCGGAATAGTATCCTTTGCAATGTTCCAAGTAATAATTGATTTTATTTTTGTACTAAATGCATGCATATCAATACTTGGCTGATTTCTGACAGATTCCACTTTTCCTTTGTCATTTTTAAGCATTGCCCTTGGCTTTTGCATCTCGGGGTTTCTAACAACCATTCCTCTAATATTAAACATATTGGCGACCAATACTCTAATTGCATTCTTGCGTGTCGGATTGATCACTTCACGAATATGCCTAAAAGACGCCTGCCTCGCCATAGAAGCAAGTCCTTTCCTGCGATATTCCGGCGGCCATACTCCAACTTCATCTATACAACCGGCAATTGCATGATTTTCGTGAATTTTCTTTGCAACAGTCAAAGCAGATTGCCTATTACGACCTTCATAAAATGCTTTTCCATCTTTTTCCGGATCAGGAATTTTTGTTACAAGAGGTGCCCTCGGATCATCACTGGGTAACTGGACCTGCATTCCTGCAACGTACCGGAAATCTCTCCATTCCACACTTCTCGGATCCAGTATCTTGCCTCCTGCACGCGTAACAACCCAATGATCAGGATCATTAAGACGATTCTCACAATCATCAACACTCATTGGTTCAAAAAAGCCACCGTTTCTTTCCAAATCCATTCTTACTTGCTTTAAATCGCCACCACCCTTACCAAGCATTGCCTTGTAAATTGCCCTTGCTAACAAAACACTTCTATCCAAATCCTGATGGTGCTTTAGCATTTCTTCGGCATAGGCAGGATCTGTAACAACTTCACTATGGCTATCCTGAACGGCAGTATATTCAACTTGACCGCATTTATGTGCTTCTACAACCCTCGCAGCTAGCCCCGCACTCGAATCACCGGGTATGTCCCTGTCGTTTTCGTCTAGACTCATATTCTCATACCTGTGAGCAATTTCATCAGGATCAAACCCTATGCCAAACAGTTTTTGTGATTTCGAAAGCATAAATAATACTAAGGGGTGCTTAATTTACTCATTTATCCATCAAAATCAACTATTATGCAAAGATTATTATACTAACTGAGCCTTAGGATTTGGGACTTCATCGTGTTCCAGTGAGGTTCCTCCATAAGCTTTAATAGCTTCATGAATTAATGCGCGGACTGTTTGTACAATTTCCTCGCGGTTAACATATAAATCTGCAGATCGACGATTTGCTTCTATAGCAATAGGAATGTGCGCATTACATGTACGTATCAAAAGCATCCTTTTTAGTTTATCTACAGTATCTATACCGGATTCAGATATTTGAAGTAGTACTGTCACTTCGCCACCTGCAGCATCAAGTTCATCGCTAATTGCTGCCAGTGCCCTGGTTATTACTGCCTGTCTTATGGTATCCATTTCCTTTTCAAGTATTGCTGTAGGACTACCCACATGTATCGCTTCAACTCCCGCACCCAGAGCTCCAATTGCCCTGATCATACCTCTCCAAATGGATGGTTTTCTTTGTGTTCTTTCGACCGCGCCGCTACCGGATGGAATACTTATAGCCATAATCACTGCATACTCTCAAATTTTGCCTTTTTTTTGCAATAACGTCAATAAATTAGCATACAAAAAATACTCCCCGTTCGGTCAAATCTCTGTTATTTATCTCACCAAAATTACCTGGATTCGATGAACTTTGGAATTGAACAGGTGATGAGCTTCTTATAAAACTCAATCAGTTTTGCAATGCTTGATTCGGATACCCATTCCGATCCTTCATGAAAATTACCCCCCACGGGACCTGTTTCAAAAATTGGGATGTTGCTCCCACCAAGCTTCGCCCTTAATCCTTGTTTTCCATGAACACCGTAAGCAAGCGCATTTGTATCCGCAGGTGACAAGCCCAGCACATAATTGCACCGTCCGAAAGTTCCCATTGCACAATTTTTGACTGCTTCCATTACAGGACTTGAAGTGTCCGTTGCATAATAATCATAAGCAGTTGGGACAGCAGATACGGAGTGTGTAATCCCCTGTTCTCTCCATTTCTTTGAAGATGAAAGTTCACTTACTTTTTGCTGCTGCCATTGCAAAGCTTGTGCAACAGAAGTTCTGACCAGAAAGTGCTCCAGATCACATCCGGCCTGGTTTGGATTATTGGCAAAAGGCGACTTGGGAGGGAACTGTCCTGCTTCTTTAAGGCGCTCGGAGGAATAACCTTCTCCCTGATTTATTACACGGGTAAACTCAGCAGTCAGATGATTCCTCACCTCTCTATCCGCCTCTATCGCATTTGGCACATCATCAAGACATGAATGACCGATTGGAGCATTGATAACAACTCTTGATTTAAAACTACCACGTCTGCGATCTACAACATCTCCCAATGCGCTAGGAGCACCTGTTGAAGCTATCTCCGGAGATCCTATAAGAAGATTGTTACCTCGGAGATTTTGTATCCCCTCATAATCCAGAAAAGCCTCCAATCCACGGGAATCCTTCTCTTCATCAACACCAAATACTACCATAATCTTTATACCTTTCGGCACGTCAACCTTCTCCAGAATATCCATAAGAACCATTATTCCGGCCTTCATATCATATACTCCTACCCCTCTCAGGTGCTCAGGATGATCCGGATCCCTTGCAAGCTTATACTTATTCTCCCAATTTCCGCGCGGCACTGTGTCCACATGAGCATAAAGCATAACCACAAATCCATCTGGATCACCTTTTTCAACAATAAGATTTGAACGTCCTTCGTTCCCTACAGCCTGAGTAACTATGTTTAGCTTTTGAAACTTTTGTGCAATTATTTCCCCACTATTATATTGCTCCATCCTTCCACGAATATAATCAATAATTTCATGCTCATTCCCGGCAGACGACTCGATCCCAACCAGAGAATCCAAAACTTCAA
This sequence comes from Patescibacteria group bacterium, assembly GCA_018818235.1. Taxonomy (GTDB): domain Bacteria; phylum Patescibacteriota; class Gracilibacteria; order Peribacterales; family Peribacteraceae; genus UBA2144. Next base: position 421 of record JAHISE010000041.1, on the reverse strand, counting down.
ACTGATTTGAAGTCAATCGAGCCTCTGGGTTTTCGTATTCCAAAGTCATAAGGAATGAATTATCACTCTCTACGACCTGTTAATCAATCAGATTGAAGGCTTTTCTCCTGCAATTATCCATAAAATCGCTATAATCTTCCCAATGTTCGACCCCGTAGACCCTCGGCAATCCCTACCAAAAATGGAAGAAGGCATCCTCCAATACTGGAAGGAAGAAGATATTTTCAAGCGTTCGGTTGCACAACGAGATAATTCGGAGAATTTTAGTTTTTATGACGGACCTCCTTTTGCCACAGGACTCCCCCACTACGGGCACTTATTAGCTGGAACCATTAAGGATGTAATACCCCGATATCAGACAATGAAAGGAAAAAGGGTGGAAAGGAGATTTGGATGGGACTGCCATGGACTGCCTGTGGAG
>JAHISE010000040.1 GCA_018818235.1 Patescibacteria group bacterium | reverse complement strand
TCGAACTCCCCGGCCTAATAGACTGCCATGTCCACTTCCGTGAACCGGGCTTTCCCGACAAGGCGACAATGAAGTCAGAATCAGGGGCTGCAAAAGCAGGTGGAGTACTTACGGTTTGTGATATGCCAAATTGCATTCCTCCTACGGTTACAGTCGAAGCATTCAGAGATAAGGTTGATCGTGCCAAGAAAATTTCTGATGTGGATATCCTCTTCTTCTTTGGCGTAACGTGTTCAAAAGATTTGGAGGAATTACATAAAATTACGGAATATCCTGAGCTCAAAGAAAGAATGTGTGGTGTTAAAATCTTCTTTGATCATTCAACAGGAGATCAAGGTGCGGATGATGAAACGATTGAATGTGCTTTTAAATATTGCTCGGAAATAGATGTTCCTCTGGTTGCACATTGCGAGGATAAAGATATCAATAACGAAGCCAGTAAGATGATAGAAGAAGCTCATCCGGGTATGGAAGACACCTCTTTACATTCTTTGATGCGTCCTTGCGCTTCGGAAGCCAAGGCAATAGAACGGGCAATCGGTCTGGCAAAAAAATACAGAACACAGTTTCATATTGCGCATGTTTCTACTGCGCAGGGCATTGATCTGATTCGTAAGGCCAAAATCGAGGGAGTTAACGTTACCTGTGAAGTTACACCTCATCATTTGTTTCTAACTGTTGATGATTACGAAACGCTTGGGCCATTTGCAAAAATGAACCCCCCACTCAGGACTGCGAGCGAACAGCAGGCGCTTTGGGAAGGAATTGCAGATGGAACAGTAGATTGTATTTCCTCCGATCATGCACCTCATACATTAAAAGAAAAACAATGTGCCAATCCGTTGGATGCACCAAGTGGAGTAACGGGGGTGGAGACTATGTTGCCGTTGTTGTTGACGGTTGCTTCGGGGCATTGGCCAAATCCAAATTCAATAATGCCTGACATTCCAGTATTCCAATATTCCAATATTCCGGCACTGTGTTTTAGTAATCCAAACAAGATTTTCCGTCTTGGTAAAAGTGCGGAGCCGAGGGTGTTTGTAGATTCGGATGAAGAATGGATCATTAAAGGATCGGAGTTGCATTATAAATGCAGGTGGACTCCATACGAAAACTGGAAAGTAATGGGTAAGATTGTTTAAGTGAGTGGCCTGTCGGCCGTAGCCCCTGCCTCAGCAGGGCGAAGGCTGAACACCGTATGAGGGGTGGAGGGTACACGGTAAAGTTGTTGAAGTTAACTAGCGTGGGGATACTTCCCCGCGATAATGTGGAAAAACCCCCGCAGGGAAGTATCCCTGCGCTGGTTTTTCATTTTTATATTGTTTTGTGATGGGCGCCCCCCCAATGGGGGGAACGTATTTTATCGCTATCTACAGGGCAAAATCGACAATAGCACAAATTAAATATTTTCAGACCCTAGTGCGGGGATACCTCCCCGCGATAGGGTCATATTTCTATGACACAACGGCATTGGGTTCAAAACGGCTATATGATGTTGATTACAACGAATGTGAAAGATCGTTTGCCGTTGTTTTTAGATGCTGCATATGCACGTGAAGCAATTGAAGTACTATATCGTGTTCAGGAACTACATATATTTTTCTTGTATGGATTTGTGATTATGCCTGATCATTGTCATCTTCTAATAAGAATCACAGAAGAAATCAAAATGTCTAAAATAATGAATAGATTTAAAATGGGGTTAAGTCATAGCATTGGCAAGGGTCCAATATGGCAGGCAAGATTTGATTGTAGAATTGTGCGTGATCCATGGAGGGCATTGAAATACATTCATCAAAACCCTGTAAAAGCAGGATTATGTATAAAACCAGAAGATTATCCATGGTCATCGGCATCAGGCAAATGGGATGTGATGGAATTAGAAGGATGGTGATACCACTCCCTGCGCTAATGCGGGGATACCTCCCCGCGATAATCCCCCGCAGGGAAGTATCCCTGCGCTGGTTTAAACATGCGATAATCCCCCGCAGGGAAGTATCCCTGCGCTGGTTTTTCATTATTAATAAATATATCTTTCCAATTCCCCCAAGGCTTGCACAACCATTTCAATGCTTCCAACGTCTTCCGGTGTATATACCGGACGCTTAATTAAGATCCCATCCATCCCTGCATTATGTGCAGCCTCAATATCAAATAGCTGATCACCGATGTATACACATTTTTCAGGAGAAACACCCAATCTTTCTGCGGCAATCAAAAGACCGCAGGGATCAGGTTTTCCCTTGGGAAGGAAATCGTCGCACGTGACTATCGTTTCAAAATAATCAGAAATTGGCAGACGAGTTTCTATTGCGTCAACATATTTCATCCATGAACCGGTTAGTATTGCTTTTGGGATTTCTATTGGAAGCGTATCAAGCAAAACTTTTGCATCGGGGAACCATTCAACTTTTTTCCTCAAAAGATTCATATAATATTTATCTCGAATAAGTCTGAATCGTTGTTCTTCATTTTCTAAGTTATTCAGTTTTAATATTTTGGAGATATGAGTGTTATTCCAATACATTTCCCAGAACTCATCTGAGCTCATTGGGATATCTGCTTGTTTTATCATATGCATAAATGCTTCTTTATATAAAAGCATTGATTCAACAAGCGTTCCGTCGAGGTCGAAGATGATGCCGGAGTATTTTAGTTGTTTAGGCATTTAACGGAATGCAATTGGCAAATTAGCATATTGGCTAATTTTACTCGTTAACATAGAAACAATAGCCAACAAGCCAATAGCCAACAAGCCAATTGCTTTTCAATTCTAACTAAACTTCGATAACAATCGGAATTATCATCGGTTTCCTGTTCAATTTCCTATCAAAATATCTGAACACCGCACCGTTAACGGCTCGCTTAAGATCTTTTCTTTCGGTTTCACCGCGACTAAGGGACTCTTCGTAAGCTTTCTTTGCGATTTGGATTGCTTCGCTCGTAATTTTTTCCTGTTCTGATCCGTAAATCAGTCCACGTGCGAGAATATCCGGATTACCGACAAGACGTTTGCTTTCTGCATATGCCCTAAGAGCAATTACTATCACACCATTTGAGCTCATTATCTTACGGTCATCCATAATGCGCTTCCCTTCACCCGCACTTCCATAACCGTCTATAATAACATCCTGAATCGTAAGTTTTTGTTTGCTGCGTCTGGCATTTCCATTCACATCAAACTCCAGGATTTCACCGTTACTTAACATGTGTATGCGGTTGTCGGGATAACCTATCTTCTTTGCAAGTTCCGCATGAGCCGATCGCATATATGGTTCTCCGTGTTCGGGAATGATATGTTTGGCTCTTACAAGGCGATGCATCAAAAGAAGATCGTTTTGGTGACCGTGACCGGTTGTATGTATGGAAAGTTCACCACTTGTTTTTACGGTTGCCCCCTGCAAATGCATATTGTTTATCACTTTGGAAATTGCACGCTCATTCCCGATGATCGGGCTGGAGCTTAAGATAACAGTATCGCCCTTTTTAATGGAGATATGTCTGTGAGTTCCAAGCCCTATTCGGGCGAGCCCTGCCATTTCTTCCCCCTGACTTCCGGTTGTCATAATTATCACTTCTTTGTCGGGGATTTTATCCATTCCGGGGCCAACTTTGCGGATTACCCCGCGTGGAGCCTTTATATATCCCAGATTTTGGGCAATCTCGATGTTGGTTTCCATACTCCTGCCGGAAATAAATACCTTTCTGTTAAGCTTTTGAGCGTGGTCTATAATCTGCTGCAAACGATTTAGAAGAGAGCTGAAGGTGGAAATAATTATTCTGCCATTAGCGTCACGGAACAGATTAAATAGTGCTTCGGAAATTTCTGCTTCACTTTTGCTATGCCCGGGTCTGTTTGCATTTGTCGAGTCTGCAATGATTGCCAGAACCCCTTTTTCGCTTTGCTGTGCAAGGCGATGAAAGTCCGCTGGCGGTTCGTTCATGGGAGTAAGGTCAAACTTAAAATCACCGGTATGCACTATGGTTCCATATGGAGTATGTATCGCAATAGCTGCGGAATCCGGGATACTGTGTGTGACCTTAAGAAATTCAACTTCAACTTTCCCCAGTCGGATCTTTTCTCCGTAGTTTACAACGTTTAGATTTGCTTTTGACGTTATCTTCTCTTCATCCAGCCTTTTTTTAATAAATGCCATTGTAAGTTTGGTTCCATAACAAGGTGGGTAATGAAGCTTCGGCAAAAGGTGTTGAGCTGCTCCAATATGATCAAGGTGGCCATGTGTGAATAAGATGCCTTTGATTCGGTTTTCTCTTCCTCTAAGGGCAGAAATATCCGGTATCAAATAATCTATTCCCAGCATCCCCTCGTCCGGGAACTGAAGTCCCAGATCTATGATATAAATGTCGTTATCTACTTCTAAAACAAAGCAATTGCGTCCAACCTGTTCGAATCCTCCAAGAGGATACATGCGAAGAGGAAATCCTTTTCCAGACGTAGGTTGTGGAGCGGGGGCTCCTTGTAGTTTTGGTTGCTGACCCGTGCCGGATTTTTGATCTGACATAGGCTTATATCTTCCCGGCTTTCGAAAAGTATGTCTTCGTTTCTGTGGAGGATTACCTCCGTGTTTCTTTTGAGGAGGATTGCCACCACGTTGGTTTTGCGGAGAACTATCTCCACTTTTGTTCTGCGAGGAAGTATTTCCACGCTTGTCTGTTGATGGTGATTTTTTACTTTCACCCGCTGCATTATTTTGCAGCTGCGGGGAAGTATCCCCGCGTTCGTTCACTGATTTCATAAGTAATTTGTTATTAATAAATGATCTGCGCTCAGTGTAACTTAAGTTATGTGGATATGCAAGGGGAAAGTGTGTGGGGTGGGAGGTTTTTGGCTAAGGGAAGCCGTTAATATGTTGGGGATTTTTGTTGTTTTCTGTTTTACCCCCATCCCCAAACCCCTTCCCCCTCCCCTCCGCCTGCCTTCAGGGGGAAGGGGCTTACTCGAATTGAGTTTGTTTCTTCATTAGCGGAGTTCCCCCCTTCCCCCTGAAGGTCAGCCACGGCAATCATGATTGCCGTGGTCAGTGGGGTGGAGGGGGAAGGGGGGACAGGGGGGATGGGGGTATCTTCGAGGGGAGAGGGAAAGACTGGGGTTGGGATTGTCAACTGTCGATGGTTTACTTCAATAACAACTAAAAGGATGTTTGTCCAATAACAGCCGATCCTGTTGATTGTTGACAAGAAAATCTTGCCCCCCTACTCCCGATTAGGGTAACCTAACCAACTGTATGAGTACAACGGTTCAGACTGGCCACACTAAGTCTGCCAAAGATTTAAGTCTTGTGTCTTTGAAGATGAAATCAAATCTGAAAGAAGATGTGGTTTTGTTGTTGCAAATATACGCTGAAGCTAAAAATGCTAAGACCTTGGAAACAGAATGTACAACAATAATAAAACATTCATTGCTGGAAACAGATGGTGATCCCGGCGAAAGGCTGGACAGTGCGCTGAAAGAAATTAATGGTTTGTTGAAGGGCTTTCTGGTTGCCAAGACCATAGATGATATTCATGCAATAGTTGCAATTGTTGGTAAAGACGATTCTCTTCATGTTTCGCATGCTGGGAGTGCGGAAGGATATATAGTTCGTGGCGGGCAGGCAAGTCAGATTACAGAATATACCAGAGGAAAATCGGTTCCCGCCTTTGTTCACATCGCAAGCGGGTCCATAGAACCTCGTGATGTTATCGTATTTAGTACCCAACGATTGCTTAGAACAGTCACTCCTGCGCAATTGGCTAAGCATGCACAAAGAGGAGATCAGCTTGTGGATGAATTGATAATCGAATTGGAGGCGGACAAGGAAAAATCAGCTGTTGCAGTGCTTAGAGCTGACGGAAAAGAAAAAGAGGATGTCCCGAGCAAAAAGAAAAGTCTTGGTCTTTTGAAAAAAAGGACAGAAAGTCGCAGAAGAAGAGGCGGTTCACGGGGTTTGGATTTCTCCATTATTAAATCGGCTGCTTCATCTGTAGCCGGACGAGCCAAAGAGCTGTTCCCCTCTTTACAAATAAAAGAACGTACCAAAGCATTGTCGGGGAAAATACTTGTTGATATAAAGCATCCACAAAAAAGGAAGAAGACTCATTTGCTTATTCTTGCCGGATTGCTTGTAATTTTCCTAATCGTTTGGTCAGCGGTTAAATTAACAACCTCCACTCAAAATAGTCAGAGCAGGGCAGAGTTGGAACAACTTATAGCTCAAATTGATACGGATATCGGTACGGCGGAAAACAGATATCTGGCAGGCGACATAGATGCGGCAAATGCCATTCTTGAGCGTGCACAGGAACGCGCAAAGCAGGTAATGGATCATGAGAGCGGAAGATTCCGCATAGAAGCACTCGATCTTCTGGATCGCATAAGACTCAAAGACGAAGAGATTAACAATATTGTAAGGTTGTCGCCCAGAGTAACGGTTAATCTGGCTGCAAAAAATCCGGATATTGCCGCATATGGATTGATAGGTGTTGCGGATGGAGATCTGATTATCCACGACAGACAAGATATATATCGAGTAATACTGAATTCGGTCGAGGAGCCTGATAGAGTGTCGGAAGAGGAGCTGATTCAGGACGGAGATTTCTTTGAACGAATGCAGACGCTACTTTTCCTTACAACAGAAAACAGCATTATCGAGATAATTGCAGATCAGGCGACTTCTATGAAAACAGAAGATCCTGCGGGATGGATTGCAGGAAAAGCAGTCAAAACTTATCTGCGATTCCTTTATCTTCTTTCTCCGGAGAACAATCAAATATACAAATATGAGAGGCTAAGCAACAGATACGCTCCTCCTGCGGAATATAATATTGATGGTGATCTTTCTGGAGGTTTGGATCTGGCAATAGACGGTAATGTATTTGTATTAAAGAAAGGCGGAGAAATAGTGAAATTATTCAGAGGAGAAACAAGGCCGTTCACATTCAGGCACTTGCCCGATGGAGCGATAGAAAATGCAACAAAGATATTCAAGGCACCGGAAAGCGGCAACTTCTACTTCTTAGATCCTGTTGGAGCACGTGTGATTGTGACTACGGATGGCGGGGCAACAGGCGAATCGGATTATGTGCGGCAATATATTCTGGAAGGAGAACAGATTGGTGATCTTAAAGATATATATGTTGATCCGGAGCAGCTACATCTTTATGTTGCGGATGGGAAGAGGCTTTATGCTATAGATTTGGTGGCTAGATAACAATTGACAATCAACAATCAACAATCAACAATCAACTCATGAAAGTTCTTGTTTTTGGCACTTTTGATAGATTGCACCCGGGTCATAAGTACGTCCTTTCTGAAGCCCAAAAGCGTGGGAAGCTTTTTATTAGTGTTGCTTTGGATGAAACTGTAAAGAAGATTAAGGGGAAGTTTCCTACTCAGAATCAGGAAGAACGATTGGCAGCCATTAAAAAAGAATTTCCTCAGGCTAAGGTCATGCTTGGAGATCCGGATGATTATCTTAAGCCTATTGATGAAGTTAATCCGGATATGATTCTGCTTGGATATGATCAAAAGTTGCCTCCTGGGATTTCAGAAAGCGATATTGATTGTCCGATTGAGCGAGCGGAGGGTTTTGAGGTTGAGAGGTATAAGAGTAGTCTCAATAATTAGTTTGCCAGTTGCAAGTTAGGAAGTTAACTAGTTGTTCAAATATTGGCATATTTGGTTGTTTCTACCAATAAAGAGGAACTAGAAACCAGAAACCAGTAAACTAGCAAACTAAATCCCCCCTATCCAAAGGACTTGGATTCTGCTATACTAATACGAGTACTAAAAACAAACATGAAACTCTTCAAAAACCAAATGGTCAGGCAACTTATTGGCGCCGTAGTAGGTGCGGCTGTCGCATTTAGTCTTTACGTTGGTTACAAGGAGGCAGCTCCGCGGATAACTGCACTAACACAGACTTATTGGGGCGGAGCAAATTCATTGGAGGCTCGTTTCTCCCGTGGGGATATAGATATGAGTGATCAACAGATGGCAAGACAGGCTTCGCGCAACAGAGAAATTTCTATTCACTTTGCAAGTCAGGAACAACCAGGAGGATTAAATGTTCCTTTCAACAGGATTGCGGAAAAAGCGAGTCAGTTTGAACAGGAATTAACTCCGGAGCAGGAAGCACAGATAATGGGAGCACAGGAGGTCGGTCCATTCATAGATACTAAGGTAAATGATGAAATTACAATTCAGTATCCCGATCAAGCCGCATCTGTAGCAGATGAGAATGAGCAAAAATGGGAAAATGATTGGGAACAGATGGAGCGGGTTCCTTTGGAAGGTGGAAATGAGGATTTACCGGATTCAGGAATTGGATTGTGGCTTGCAGCCAGTGGAGCGCTGGTTGTTACGGGGAGATTGAGGAGAAAGAAGAAGTGAAAGGCAATTGGCAATTGGCTAGTTTATGCTGTTAACGAAGAGCACTAGCCAATAAGCCAATTAGCTAATAAGCTAATTGCTGTTCCTAATACATTATTACTATGTACCTAACTGATCCTTTAGTGCTTCTAACCTTTCTCCTTGGCCTTGTCTTCGGAAGTTTTGCCAATGTACTGATTGTTCGTTTGCCAAAGAGGAAAAGGATCTCCGGGCGTTCGGCGTGCCCCAAGTGCGGTGTAACTCTCCAGCCCTTAGAATTGATACCTGTAGTCAGTTTCTTTTTGCAGGGAGGCAAATGTCGTACCTGCAAAGCAAGTATTTCAGTTCTTTATCCTGCAATAGAACTAATCTCAGGCTTTCTTTTTGTATTCACACTTTATCTTTTGGAGGGGAAAATATTTCTCGCCTTTTCCTTATTTATAACACTTTGGTTGCTTCTGATAATTTCTTTGATTGATGCCAAAACTAAACTGATTCCGGACATACTGAATATTCCGTTTGTTGCATTTGCTTTGGTAACGGCGTTGCTAACAGGATCAATCACATTCCTTGCACCTGTTATAGCTGTTGGTTTCTTCCTTATACAATGGATTGCAAGCAGAGGAAGATGGGTAGGAAGTGGAGATATTATTCTTGCTGCAGGAATTGGTTTTTTGATGGGAGATTGGCAACGTACAGTTCTTGCGATTGGAGTCTCTTATGTTATTGGAGGAATATTCGCAGGGTATTTGTTGTTAACAGGAAAACAGAATAGGAGGGGGCAGTTGCCGTTTGGGCCGTTTTTGGCAGTTGGGGCGGTTATTGTGTTGGTTTGGGGGGAGGGGCTGTTGAGGGTACTGCTTGGGTGATTAGTAATTAGTTTCTAGTTTACTAGTTGCTGGTTACTAGTTCCTCGTTATTAATAGAAACAGTCAAATATGCCAATATTTGAAAAACTAGTCAACTTTCCAACTTGTAACTAGTTAACTAAATAGTGGTCAGAGCAATAACAACCAAAAACCTCAATATAACAATCAGGGCCTCGCCCGAAAATAAAATGGACAGAAGCCCTGGATTGAATAATTTGCTTTCCCAACATCACAACGCGGGATTACCCGGAGCCGCTCCTTAAGGGAGAGCTGGACATCGGTTAGCACTGGATATAATACCCCTTTGATGGCAATTGTCAACAGTTCATATTGGCTTAATTAAGCCATAATATCTGGCTCTTTTAGGTGGTTTAGAGCATAATTCTCTTGCATGAAGATTATCGCCAAAAATTGCCGTGCCAGGTACGATTATCAGATAATTGATACTTTCGAGGCCGGGATCATCCTGACCGGTCAGGAGGTTAAATCCTGTCGGATGGGGCATGCAAATCTGGCGGGTTCATACGTCTCATTTATGAATGAAAAGCCGGTTCTTAAATCAATGACCATATCTCCATACAAGTTTGCATCAGGATTGGAAGATTATAAACCCGGGCGTGACCGTCCCCTGCTTCTTAAAAAAGCAGAATTTAAAAAGCTTCAATCTTCGCTTCAGGAAAAAGGAGTTTCTGTGATTCCTCTGGAGGTTCATGCAGGAAAATATATCAAAGTTTTATTGGGGCTTGGAAAAGGAGTAAAAAGACACGACAAAAGACAGAGGATTAAAGATAGGGAGACAGAGAGGAAGATGAAGAAGGGGGAGGAGTATTAAGTGAAAAATGAAAAGTGAAAAATGGAAAATTATTTGTTCGATTAAGTTAACTACAAATAGTGAATCATTTGTTATAAATATTTTCGTAGAATATTTATGTCGTCACATGCTGCAATTGTTGCAAGGAGAGCCAGACCAAGTGTCGGATGATCGCATAATTTTAGTCCGTGCTGAGTGAATCCCTTACGCCAAATGGCAAATACTTTATCCAGTTCAGTGTTTTTAAATTCAATATCTATATCTGTTTCGCCCGCGATACGTATTGCAAGTTGTTCAAGGACAACTCTTTTTTGCTGAAACATTATGGGGTCATCAATAATATCGGGTGCGAAGTGTTTATCCAGTACATCATCTGTGTCTGCACTCCAATCATCTTCGCTATATATTCTTAGTTGGCGTTGCGAGCGCGGTGAAACAATGGAAAGCCATGCATCTGTTATTTGTTCCACACATTCAGCGCGCGTTTGATCATCAAGTGATTCCTTTTCGTGTAGCAACTCACTAAGGCTTTTTCGTAAATCAGGCATATGAATATATATTTGTTCATGGTTTACTCCGATTAAATAAGGACAAGCTTCTTCAAGAATATCTTTAATGCGACCCTTTGGGTTTTCAATGCTTGTAGTTGGACCATATAACCATTTGGCAATCTTCTTATCCGGTACAGTCGGTTTTTTCCCTACCACTTGCATAATTGTTATGCCGGCATCCGTTGTATAAGGTCTTGTTTGGTATTTCTTACAGAAAGGATGCTCAGGAGTATAGGCAACAAACACCCCCTTTGAGCTTGAAAAAACGTTATTTAAATCACAGTGTATGTGTTGAATTAATTCATCAATGGACTGATTTCCCGCATGAAGAGCGCATGCGTTTTGAACAATGACATGAGGAAGATGTTGGAATAACAACTTGGCCTGTGTCACATCTCTTTCGGTAATTACTTGATTCGAAGAGGGGGAGGTGTAATTGGGTTTGCATTGTGTATTTTGAGTTGAGTTCGAATCCAATTGGTCGGTTCCAGAACTTATTCTATTCACAATGGCACTAACTAACTCTTGTCTTGTATTTTCTACGAAGTCTTCCGTTGTGTGTGCAGTTGATGCTATTTTGGGTTTTAAATACCATGGAATTGACCATGGATTAAAATAAGTTTTGTCATCTGTGTAAACTTTGTTTTTAATCCTATAGTCCGGTCCCTGCAAACTAGCACGCATCAGGTGTGCGTCATATTCAGCATGCGACTTAGGCAGTGGCGGTTTATCGGGAGGCATAAGGTGACAACTTTAGTTATTAGATGCGATTGGTTCAATGAAAAAGTGAGTAGTTTGTAGTTAGTAGTAAGGCTAAACTGCCAACCACACACTCGACAAGCTCTGTGTAAACAAACTACTTACTACTCACTACTGGTTGGGGGGCAAATGAATGTTACCACCTGAGGGGCAAATAAACGTTACCAGTTGACTATATAATTTCGTGTGTTGTTTTATTTTTCTACTCCCTACAACACATGAAAAAATCCGATGCTATTCGATTACGAAAACAAGT
>JAHISE010000039.1 GCA_018818235.1 Patescibacteria group bacterium | reverse complement strand
TGACATTGATACAGATACTGATATCGACTTAGACACTGACATTGATACAGATACTGATATCGACTTAGACACTGACATTGATACAGATACTGATATCGACTTAGACACTGACATTGATACAGATACTGATATCGACTTAGACACTGACATTGATACGGATACTGATATCGACTTAGACACTGACATTGATACAGATATTGATGTGGACACAGACACTGACACTGATGACGATTCAGGAGATTGCGGAGATGGGATTGTAGATATTGATGAAGATTGTGAACCAAGTCTTTCCGATAATTGTGGAGTTGATTGCCTATGGGCAGATGGTGCATGTGAAGATTGTGAAACTTGTGGTGATGGGTTATTTAATATTTGTACCGAAGATGAATGTTTGGGTATTGGACCATGCTTATTCAATGATGGTATTTTTGTAAATAGTTGTGATCCTGATCCGGTGGATTGTGGAGGAGAATGCGGAGATGGCAGCTTAGATCCCGATGAAGAATGTGAAAACGATTCACAATGCGCAGCAGGAGAAGTCTGTGATGACATCGATTGTGTTTGTACTTCGGAACCTATTTGCGGTGACGGAACCGTAACTGCTCCGGAAGAATGTGAAAACAGTTCCCATTGCACTGTAGCCGAAGAAGTTTGTGATCTGGATGATTGTATGTGTATTGTAGATCCGGGAGAATGCGGAGATGGCAGCTTAGATCCCGATGAAGAATGTGAAAACGATTCACAATGTGCCGCAGGAAAAGTCTGTGATGACATCGATTGTGTTTGTACTTCGGAACCTATTTGCGGTGACGGAACCGTAACTGCTCCGGAAGAATGTGAAGATCACTCAGACTGTGCGATTGGAGAAATTTGTGATGATGAGGATTGCGTCTGCGATGATGTTTCGGTAGATTGTGGAGATGGAATTTTGGATGATGACGAGGATTGTGACGAAGGTGATGACAATTCTGACACAGAACCCGATGCTTGCAGAACGGATTGCACGGATCACATATGTGGAGATGATGTTGTGGATAGTGATGAAGGTTGTGAGCCAAGTCTTTCCGATAATTGTGGACTTGATTGCAGTTGGACAGATGGTGCATGTGAAGATTGTGAAACATGCGGTGATGGATTATTTAATATTTGTACCGAAGATGAATGTTTGAGTATTGGACCATGCTTATTCACTGATGGGGTTTTCGCAAATAGTTGCGATCCAGATCCAATCGAATGCGGAGGCGATTGTGGTAATGGAACTGTTGAACCTCCGGATGAAGAATGCGAAAGAAATGCGGATTGTGCTGCCGGTGAGATTTGTGATGAGTGTGAATGTATGCTTGGATCGGCATGCGAGGCACAGGACAGTCCATATTGTTTTTGCTCGGATCAAAGTGACTGTTTGAGTGGAGAAACTTGCAGAGCTGATGAAACATGTGTGCCTTCCGATCCGCTTTGGAACAACAGATCTCCTGCGATACTTCCTGCCGATCTTATATATCCTGCCGCTGTAATATTCGATAACAAGTTGTGGGTGTTTGATGACACAACTAACCCTGTCGAAACCAACTCGTTCTATTCTTCAAATGGTATTGCATGGCAATCCGGAGGAACCATACCTGCAAGCAACGGCAGAAGACCAAATGTAGTTTCATTTAATAATAAACTTTGGTTCTTTGAGGGGCCGCCAGCATCCGGACCTCAATTGTCTTTCCGAGTATTCTCATCAACTGATGGTATGTCGTGGACAGTGGAAGGGCAAAATCCAATCATTAAATTGATGGCTGATGGCAATCCACCATTGGCTTTTGATGGAAAGATGTGGATGTTTGGAGGAGTAGATCCTCTTACCGGAGTTACGGATAACAATGTATATTCTTCCACCGGAGGTGTAATCTGGACTCAGGTTGGTCAATTACCGGAAAAAGTATTTGGTGCTCAGACCGGAGTCTTTAATTGTAAAATGTGGGTTGTTGGCGGGACCATATTTAATCAAACTGTGGGAGTTACCCAGTACTCAACTGAGGTTTATTCATCAATAGATGGAATACTCTGGATTAAAGAAGGTGATATCCCATCTAATTTCCATATTGTACGTGGTTCAATTCCATCTTTGGATAATAAAATGTGGGTGTTTGGTGCGGATTTTACCGGAAGCCAAACAAGCTCAGTCATTTCTTCGACAGGTGGAGCAATTTGGGTAAATTCTACGAATGCCATTGCATATAATCATTATCAATTTGCAGCAATTGAATTTCTGGATAAGATTTGGCTTCTGGGAGGATTCACGGTTCCAACAATACCAAACGACTTGGAACGAAAATCAATCAGGTCATTTCCGGGAGATTGTATAGGTGTTTGTGGAAATAATATTCGTGAACATGGTGAAGATTGTGAGGCAAATGGTGATTGCTCCACAGGAATGATATGTGATGATTTGTGCGAATGTATAAGTGGGGGATGCGGTAATGATTTTCCGGATCCCGGTGAAGAGTGTGAGGATGCAATTGAATGTGGTGTTGGTGAAGTCTGTAATGATAACTGCTTATGTGTGAATGGAAACGTTTGTGGCAATGATTTTGTTGATCCCGGTGAAGACTGTGAAGAAGATCTGGATTGTGATGATGGAGAAATATGTAATAACACTTGTGATTGTGTTGTCGAAGGAGTTTGTGGAAATAATTTTGTTGATCCAGGTGAGGATTGTGAAGAAAGTTCGGACTGTGGTTTGGATAAAACTTGTACCAATTGTAATTGTGAAAATATTGCAGTTTGCGGTGATGGTTCAATAGATGGAAATGAAGAATGTGAGAGCGATGCGCATTGTATAGAAGAGGAACATTGTAATTCCAGCTGCAGATGCGTATCAGATGGTGATCAATGTGGTAATAATATCTTGGAAGCCGGAGAGGAATGTGAGCACAACAGTCATTGTAATTCAGATGAAATATGCAATATTGATTGCGAATGTGTTGGAGGAAGTTTCTGTGGTAACGGACACACAGATGCAGGTGAGGATTGTGAGAATGACAACGACTGTTTTTCCGGTGAAGTTTGTAATACCTTATGTGAGTGTGTTGATTATGGAGTTTGCGGTAATGGTTTTGTAGATAGCAGTGAAGAATGTGAGGACAATTCGGACTGCATGGTTGGAGAAGTTTGCGATGATCATTGTGATTGTATAACAGGTGGAGAATGCGGTAATGGATTTGTTGATACGAATGAAGAATGCGAAGACGATATAGATTGCACGGCTGGAGAATTTTGTAATACACAATGCATATGTATAGATGATGCTGTTTGTGGCAATAATATTGTTGATATAGGAGAAGATTGTGAAGACGATTCGGATTGTGATTTTGATGAAATCTGCAGCAGTAATTGTAATTGTATTACCGGAAGTTACTGCGGAAATGGAATTGTTGAATCTTCAGTCGGGGAAGAATGCGAAGGAGATCTAGATTGTGATTTAGATGAACTATGTAATATACAATGCCAATGCATAGGAGGTAGCCGATGTGGAAACAATATACTGGAGGAACCAGAGGAGGAATGTGAAAGGAATAGTGATTGTTTTGTCGGAGAAATGTGCAATATTTATTGCGAATGTGTTGATGATGGTCAGGATTTACCTCAGTGCGGAAATAATATTATAGAATCTCCGGAAGAATGCGAACCTCCGGGAGTATTCCTTTGTGATGAATTCTGCATGTTAAATGGAGGAGATGACGATGATGATCCGGTGGTATCACCCGGTCATATTTGCGGCGATGGAAAACTGGATGCAAACGAAGAATGTGATGACAACAATACAAGAAACTTTGACGGTTGCAGTTCAATTTGTTATCTGGAGTCAGGAGAGTGCGGTGATGGAATATTACAAAGAGCATTGGGTGAACAATGTGAACCGAGCTTGCACACAGCCGGATCTTCTTATTACTGTAGCAAAGCATGTAAATTTGTTTCCGAGCTTTGCGGAGATGGATTCCTGAATCCGGGAGAGCAATGTGACAGGGGGATTGAAATAAATAGCAATGCTCCCGGATCGATGTGTCGTATCGATTGCTCAATAAGACGATGCGGTGACACAATTCAGGATCCCGGCGAATCATGTGATGATGGCAACCTGATCCCAGGTGATGGTTGTGATGAGCGATGCGGGAAAGAATCAGGAGCGGTAAAAGGTACACCGACCTCTTCAAAAGAACTGGTTCCTCCGACTCCAAAGCCTTCCGGATTACCAATTGCAGCTCAATTCCCGATACCAACCAAACCTTCAACCGGAATTCTTCCTGCACAGCTGCAAACTTCGCTTCTGCTTCCATTGATTACTTCCAGACAGCCTTCGGGAGATACGGGGCCGGCAGCAGTGGCTGTTATTGCGATCGGAGCAGCGGGTGGATTTGCAATGATGAGGAAGAAGCGGAAGGGGAGGAAGTAGATAGTTCTTGTTATTAGTTTACTGGTTTTTAGTTTCTAGTTTTTCGTTATACAGCAAACGAGAACCAAGTAAGTCAACTAGAAACCAAAAACCAAAAACCAACATACTTTTACTTACGTACTATCAATTCCTTCAACCTCTCCATAGCTCCATCAACAGCATCCCTTCCTGCATCTATAAACTCCTCCCCTTTATCAAACCTAATCATACTAAAATCCAAATTAGGTTCTATTATCAGGTCACATTGTGCTTTGCTTTCTTCTCTGCTTTGGTGGCTTGCAGCAATAAATTCTTTAAGTGACGCAGGAGCAAAGCGTTTGATGATCGAATAGTGCGGAGTTGTGTTTGTTGCGATTATAACATCAGGATTCAATTCCTCTTTAAGTGTTCTGGCAGGGATTGCTCCGAATGTACAAAGGTCAATAAATGAATCCTCTCCGATTTTAACAGGAGAAAAGATCACAGGGATGGCACTGCTGGCAGTAAGTGCATCAATTAATTTGGTATCGGGTGGGAAAATATATTTTTCTGCGCACTCCATTACATGTGGTGTAAACCCTTTGCCAAGCATCTTCTCCCACTTAATAGGTTCCTTAATCTTTCCTGCTATACATACAAAAGGGATCTTGCAGTCAGCTATTATTGCATCTCCTATCAATGGGCTTAGCAATTCATTGATTCTTTGCCGGAGTATTCCACCATGCAAGCCTTGTTTAAGTGGTTTGTCACTCAGCTTAGCCAGTTTATTCAGTTTAATTTGGCTAATTACTTTACGAAATGCAGATGTTGGTAATCCAAGTGCGTACAAGGCTCCAACTATTGCTCCCATACTGCTGCCGGCTATACAGTCCGGTCGAAGTCCTTCTTCTTCCAGTCGTTCAATCACTCCGGCATTGGAAATCCCAAGAGCCGCTCCGCCGGAAAGTACCAGACCCCAAGACATGTGGTTATGATATCATAGGGAGGGAAAGGAGGGGAAATAGGGAAAAAAGAAAATGGAGTAAAAGTGAAAAAAGCAAAAGGACACCAAATCCTAAGTCTCTTTTGAATCTTTTGATACTCCTTACTGCTCCACCTCCACCTCCTCCTCATCACACTGACACAAATCAGTGCAGAATTCGCCCGGAAGGCAATCATCGTTTTCTTCACAATCTTCATCAAATGAAATATTGTCGTCACCACAATTGCTGACCTCATCACATTCGCAATCGCTATTGCATCCTTCTCCATCCAAACAGTCACTGTCGTTTTCACAATCTTCTTCAATGGAAATAACTCCATCTCCACAGATATTGTTTTCTTCGCATTCACAATCACCATTGCATATTTCGCTATCAAGGCACTCACTCTCATCTTCACATTCTTCGTCCATTTCCAGAATTCCATTTCCGCACACTTCTTCATCTTCTATTTCGTCAAAAAAATCTTCTTCTAATAACTCGTCAAATATGTCACTTTCAAACTCATCATCTAGAAACAGTTCATCTTCTGATGGAAAATCTTCATATAAAACAGGCATATCAGTATCCACATCATCTTCAAAAAATTGATCAAATTCTCCGGTAGGAAAGGGCAGATCAGGTGGAATCTCATCGTATTTCTTTCCGCCACTCGTACATGCTGAAAGGGTAATAACGAAAAATGCACTCAGTGTTAATGAAAATGTTTTTGACATAGTAAATCCATTATAAAGAAGAATTTATATTTCATTCTAGGAATGGCTTGCGTAAAGACAGTTAACATTTGACAATTAACTTTTAACAATCGACAGTTAACAATCAACAGTTGGCTTCCGTGATAATTGAAAAAAGGCCGGCCTGCCAGCCGTAGCCCCGTCCCTGTGCATGTAAAAATTTCAACAATCGTTTTTTATTCAATTGCTTTCTCCAGGGGCGAAGGCTGGAGCTCCTTAGTGGAGCTTATTCGGAACTGGATAATTTGAGTACCGAAAGAGGAAAACCATATTTTTCCTGGTGGTGTGCCAAGCCTTTTCTGTGCTCTATTGGAATAGAGTGAATTAATGCTCTGACCTTACCCACAAATTCAGATGAGAGATGATCACATGCCTCGCAACATCGCGTAACACCAAGCTTTTCTCGCCCATTCTTGTACCAAGGAAAAATGGGGTGCATATAACAGTCAGCCGGTTTTAATATCGGATCGATAGTCTGGAGAGAACAGAGTTCTTCCCCATTTAAAAATGGACAGGGATCGTGTTTCATGTCTCTCATAGATCTATCATTATTTTTCCCAATGATGAAATGATTACCTTCGATGACAAATACATCTTTTCCTACTATTTCAAGAATACGATCTCTTTCGTTAGGAAGCACGTAGGGAGAGCCATGACGGCAACAATAGACATTACATCCTTGTTCAATGAGACTTACTGCCTGAGCGATTTCCCGTTTAGATTCCATTAGTATTACTTAGGTGCGAGATGGCGGAAACGAATAGAAGTTCCTGACCCTGATTTTAGATATTTTTCGAAATTAATTGCAGCAGTCTTATTTCTAAATCCACAAAACCATTCTATTCCCCAGGGTCTTAAGTTTTTTGTGGCTTTCACGGAACCTTCATTATGTTCTTTTAAACGAGAATTTAAATTGGCAGTATTACCAACATATTGTTTGCCGGTTTCATTTCTTAGGATATAAACGTAGTGCCACATAAGTGGTTGATTGTACGTTAATTTGAGTTGGCCTGCCAACCGAAGCAGAAGGATTTTGTCGTAGCGCCAACCTACGCTCGCCTGCGGGCGAGCTTCGGTTGACAACCTGCTGCGCAGGTTGGAGCTCCTTAGTGGAGCTTATTCGGAACTGTGATTGGTGTCATTAGGATTTTGTGTTTATGAGGCTTGCTAATCGATATTATAAAAGACCAGCTCCAAAGGGAGCTGGTCTTAACTTCATCTGAAGATCATCGGTCAAGAACGACTGCCAGATCTGTTTGCGATGAAGATTGCTCTTACTTCTCTGTAAAAGATTTGAAAAGTAAATAATCGCTAAGCATTTCTTAGCGATACGGAATGTTGAGGCTAGTCACACGATTTACTTGTTCAATGAACTCACGTCTGTTGACGGCGTGTAGGCCGTCCAGTTTTACCGAAGCTACAATCCATTCGTGCTTCCCTTGTCTACTTTTTGCATGAATGTGATTATCATCAGGTCTAGGTTCGTTCAAGGGGGCATGAAGGTTGTGATCCCAGACTCCATCACACATAGAGTTCATCAAGTGCCCCATTTGTTTATGCCAACCTGTCCATTCATGTAGCTCGGTTATCAAACCGCTATCCCATCTAACTTTTGTCATGACTGTTACTCCTAAGATAGAGTGTTTTGAGTAAGAGCGATTTACTCCCTATTGGAGGCAAATCTCTGTTGCTCATCCACATCCCACTTCAAAATACCACTTAACGAGTTGAACTAATTGATGAATTGTGAAAAACTGCTACTTGTGAACCAAGATGATTTCTTACAGGCGATTGCAACGAGCCAAATTGTTACAGGCGATTTTGTCATTGACCAGGGTACTCAGAACTTAATGGATCGAGATTACATCGAAGTGGTGTTTAAGAATTGTAGCATTCACGGTGGTCAATTTGTCAGTTCTGTGTTTCAAGGATGCACATTCGATGACGTCCTCTTCGAGGAGTCTGCACTGGTCGGCGTGAGCTTCGTAGATTGCACATTCACATTGTGCAGGATGGTACGTATGCAGACTAGTTTCTCGATGAAGAATTCAACAATTAAGCAATTGAACTTAGTTCACTAGAGTTCTTTGAGATGTGCCGTTGTGTAAATGACCAAGATAGATCAGCTTACAATTGTAACTTCTATTTGTCAAATAGCTCATAAAAACATGCCTGAAAGAGGTATATTCAAACCTTTTGCAATCTTTTCCATTGTGCTCAATCTCATGTCCCGTGGATCCTTACCTTCATATTCATGATAGTACTTGTACTTTAATCCACATTTCTTGGCTGCTTCTTCCTGTGTTAAACCACGCTCCAATCGTAGCTCTTTTATACGTTTTGCCAGCTTTTTTGCAGTTGCAGAAGACACCCCGAGATTATGGGGTTCTTCAATCCGACTTTACACCCCGATATATTAGGGTGTATAATATAATTAGTTAGTGGAAAACACACAATTCATACAAAATGATGTATCTGATGACTCTGAGAATATTGAAGTTTCTGAGGTGTCTAGTGAAGTTGTAATTGATGAGAACTCAAAAAATAAGCAATGGATAATCGTAGTATGTATTTTAGTAGCATCCTGTGTAATGGCAGGAATTTATTATCTATATAATAATAAAAATGAAACATATAAATTTGCTCAAGTGCAGGCAAGCAATACCGAAGAAAGAATAAGATCGGTAGTATTGGTAGAAGTAGCAAAAAATCGTGAAGTATTGTCACGCGGATCGGGTTTGTTTATAAGTAAAGAAGGACACATCCTAACTAATGCACATGTTGTGATAAATCCAAAAACGGAAGAGATATGGTCAGATATAACGATATATAGAACTAATGATTCTACAGAAACAGCTCAGTGTTATGCAGTTGCGAAAGTTCTTTCATTAGATAAGAAAAATGATTTGGCACTTTTGCAGCTTTCGGATCTACCAGATCCAACTTGTAAAACATCAATAGGTGTTTCCAAGGGTTTTTGGTTTGTTGACCCAAGAAAACAAACAATAGTTCCAAGCATTGGTGATGAGATATCTGTTATTGGTTATCCGATATATGGCGATGTAAATGACAGGAGCGTTACTGTAACCAGAGGTTATGTGAGTGGGTTTCCTGAGCGTTCAAGATTTATAAAGACAGATGCAAAAACAGACAAGGGCAGTTCCGGAAGCGCAGTATTTGATAAGTCCGGTGCTTTTGTCGGGATTGTATCCGGCAGATTATCTGAATCTTTGGATAGCCTTGCTGCCGTTATTCAAGTTGATGTAATAAATCAGTGGTTTGAACTTCTACAAAATCAGGGAGTACTGAAAGGCTCACAGGGCTAATTATTTCTTTTTGACGGACACCCCTATCGTACTACGGCGGTCAAGGTGGAGACCGCAGTACTACCTTGACCGCCGTAGTATTCTCTCTTGTCCGTCAAAAAGATTGCATATTAAGTAAATACAAGTAAAGTATACTGTCCATGAATAATAATACTCAAGAAGTTCTGGTGAATCTTATGCTCAAGCATACTCAAGATATGCCGATGTTCGGAGATATCTCATTGAGTCCAGACAAGGCAACGATTCTGCTGACGGGGATGAAGTCGTTCTCAAAGGAAGATTTTTATGCTGTTTACGATCTTATGATCAACCTTATTAACTACATTGTTTACAAGAAAGAAATATTTCTTGAGCCTCACTTGTATGGGAATATTCCGACTTTTAAATTCAGTGATCGTAAAACAAGCAGGGATTTTGCCATTGGATATTTGCGAACGGGAGGATTGATAAAGGTCGTAAACAATCGCATTCAAATAGTTTCGGAAAAGGAGTTACGTGGTTTCTGCAACCTCGCAATAATCAATCTTTTTGGTATTGGAATTCTTGAAAAGAATAATGTAGATGAGACAGCAACAGAGCGTTACCTTCGCATTGAGCCTCGTGGTATTGGCGTACGTCTCATTGAAGTTAATCGTGACGATGAAACAGAGTTGCATAATTTTCAATCAGATAGTGTTGTTCGTGATTTCTTTGATGTGTGTTGGAATAATGCAGGAACAATAATTGAATTTGATCATTTTTACAAAGTTCTTCAACTTAATAAGAGGCAAAAATTCAAGCCAAGCGAGTATATTGATTCCATGGGATTGCAATCTGATGATCGTAAATTTAGATACGCTTACGTAAATCCAGACGAAAAATACGTGTACTTCCAAAGGCACTACAATGCTAAGTCTCTTCGGAAAACGGTACTGAACGAGTACCGAAACAAGGATTGATGAGCATGTAATGAATAAATAGACAAAAGTGCAGATGTGCAAAATCTGCCTTCCACTATCGTGCAGTCATTCCAAAAGCTCTACGAGAAAGAGTACGGGATATGCCTTACATTCAGTGAGGCTCAGCAGAAATTGAAAGCACTTCTTGCCATGCTCAGCGCTGTGCGCAAGGGCGCTTCGCGCCCGCCGAACACGACGCGGGATACTATATCCGGTCACCGTATAGTAACACGGTGACCAGTTTTACTATGAAAACTAAAGTTTTGCGCTTCGGCATCGACTATTTGCAGCTTAACCTCTGCAAAGGATTTAGAGGTAATACATTTTCATATTTATTTGAAGGGTTTTCTGATAATTCCAATCAGAAGTATGATGTAGAATTTCTGGGTAGAAAATATGATCTTTCCTACATAGAAAACAGGCAACAAAAACAAATATTTTTTTCATGTGGTCGTTACAATGTTTTTCGTTTGGCAAAGAATTTAGACATGGGGATATCAGGCTCTGTTCCATACGTGTTTACTTTTTATGGTACTTATTTTTATTTGTATGAATTGGAGGATGTAATTATTAAGTTTTTGAAGATGTATGGTGAGTATTTGATAGTTTCTCGTCTTGATATTTGTTTGGATGTGAATGTGAAAGTTGATACGTTGTGGAAGTGGAAGCGTACCCAGTTTAGGAAAAATAATGTTGTGCGTGATGGTAAGCGTTTTGAATCGTTTTATTTGGGGAAGAAAGGTAATAATAAAAAGTATTTTATACGTGTGTATGATAAAAAGATTGAGATGAAGTCTAAGTGTAAGTTTATGTTGACTCCTGAGTATTTAAAAGAGCCAGTAGTGACCAGAATTGAGCCTGAGATCCATACGATGACATGTGGCGTACTTGGTATCACTCCGCAAAAACTGTTGAAATATTGTGAATGCAGATTATCTGGTGATGAATCTGGTTTGCATGGTTTGGAAGAGTGGTTTGCATCTCTTTGTATGAATAATAGAGGAACATACTTTTATTCCTTACGGGGCTTGTCTATTAGCACGGCTAAGCGATTGACCACGGCAAAGTTTACCGGACGCTCCAAGGAGATTGAGAAAACTCGATATGTAAAGACTATGCTTTCGTATGCCAAACGCCTTCATGAGTCCGGCTTTGATGTAATTGGTTTTCTAACTGAGAATTTACCCACCTGTCCAATTTAACAAAAATGATGAATATGATTTCTATACCGGTGTTATTTTGTTTTAACTATACTTCTATGTTCAACAATCCACGCATAAGCAAGGTCGAGAAGCATAGAAGCCGTAAGCACAGAACGCTCATTGATGCTTGTCATGTATTTACGCTTCCCGTTGTTGTAATAAAAAGTGCGACAGGAAACAGAATAAAAAGTACGTGTCTTACCGTTGGAAATAGTCTCGTTACAGAATACAGAGACTGTTACGTTTTCTGCCGAAAACTGCCGTACAGGATTTGTACTTGTCATGGTATAAGTGTGGTAGGAAATAAAACGCATAACAGACTTTTTGTTACTTGGTTTTATATCCGTGGCCACACTAATGACATTAGTTCAACAGACAAGTACGAGCGACATAGAAAACCGCTAATTGCAATCGGATCTAACCAAGACACCTCAACTTTTTATTTCAAATAAAGTACCATATCCCTCCTATGAAGTGCTTCCTCTACGCTCGTAAATCAACGGAAGACAAAACTCGGCAAATACAATCTATAGGTGACCAGATTCGTGTCCTTACACAGTTGTCAAAAGATAGAGAATGCACGATTGTTGATACAATAGAAGATGAAAAATCGGCAAAGGATGTAGGGCGTAAAGGGTTTGCGTCTATGATGGAACGAATAAAAAACGAGGAAGCTTGCGGCATCCTCTGCTGGAATATGGATCGTCTTAGTCGTAATCCTAAGGACTCCGGTGAGCTTATGTGGTTGCTACAGAAAGGCATTATAAAGGCTATCTTCACACCTGAGCGCACGTACTATCCAGAAGATAGCTCCATTCTACTATCTGTAGAAACAGGGCGTTCAACGGATTTTATACGCAAGCTAAGTACGGATGTTAAGCGTGGTATGGGCAGTAAGATAGAAAAGGGATGGATGCCAAGCAAAGCACCATTGGGATATAGAAATGAAGTAGAAGCTATAAAAGGACAGAAGCGTATCTTGCCTGATCCTGATATGTTTCCATTGGTACGATCATTGTGGCGCAAGTTGCTTGATGATGGTTGTTCCACGATGCAGCTTTTCAGGCACATGGAAAATGAGTGTCCGATATATCGGAATGAAAAGTTGATTGCGTTTTCTACATTCCACAAAATATTTCAGAATCCGTTTTATTGTGGTCTGTATCGGTGGAATGGAGAATTACATGTAGGCAAACATCAGTCAATGATCAGCCAAACAGAATTTGAGAAAGTACAAACATACCTTAAGAACGGAAAAGGTATACGTGAACGTTCGGTTGAATTCCCATTTAAAGGATTATTGCATTGTGGGACATGTGATGCGTTTTTGACCGCCGAAAGAAAAACCAAGTTTGTAAAATCCATAGGAAAAACAAAGGATTACGATTTCTATAGATGTGTACACCGCAAGCGTTCAGTTGTGCCATGCAGGGAGAAGCCGCTTTCTGCAAATAAACTCGAGAAGCAATTGCTAAAGGAAATTGAAGATATTCAGATAACGGATGCGGTAATTGAGTTTGGTATTAATTCTCTGGATGCTATGGATAAAGTTAGGCAGGAGACCACCAAGGAGAAACAGTTGAGGAATCATATTATTTCGCTAAAAAAGAAAGTGTCTCTGGTGGAGGAAAATATCTCGGAGGAAAGAGATTCTGATACCCGATCTATTATGAAGCGGAGGTTTAACCAGTTATGTGTTGAACAAAGGAAAGCTGAGGAAGATTTACGGGACGCAGAAAACGAAAGATCCAATCAAAATAGTGATATCCGTGACCGCCTGTCGCTTATTCACGGAGCGAAGGAGGTTATTAGTCATGGTTCTGCTCAGCAGAAAAAGGATGTATTGAACGGTATAGGATCTAACTGGAAATTATCACAACAAAAACTGCATTACGATCCACATTACGTATCTTTGGCATTAAAGGAAGTTAAGAAAACGCATGCCAAAGAATTGGCAATGATAGAACCGGAAAAAAGTCAGTCAGTAACTGGTAAAAGTCTGCATTCGGAACTCGTTAGTGTAGTTTGGAGCGGGATACGGGAATCGAACCCGCGTTGCAAGCTTGGGAAGCTTGTGTACTACCACTGTACTAATCCCGCATAGCGACAATCAACATTCGACATTCGACTTTATTGCATATATGTTGATTGTAGAAAGCGAAGCGTTTTGAGTGTCGATTGTCGATAATAATGGAGCGGATGACGGGGGTCGAACCCGCGACCTTCGCCATGGCAAGGCGACGCTCTAGCCAACTGAGCTACATCCGCAAAATGTGTACAAGATTATAGCATTCTAGAACAAACGATTCTTACTAGTCCACCGAAGCGCCGCAAGAGCGGGGCGAAGGCGGAAGCTACATCCGCATTAACTACTTAATGGTCAGATCTTAAAGAGAATGAATTATAGATGCAAGATTCTTTTTTGAGTGGATATCCTATTAGGATGGTTTTTGGGCTCGAAAAACCACTCAAAATGAGGTATAATATCCTGATGGTATACAAAATTCTTACTTACGGTGCTTTGCTGGTGGTACTTGCAGTCTCGGTTCAGATTGTGCAAAAAGCATTGGCTGAAGGTATAAAAGATTGTTTTGACCAAGGAAAACAATCTATTGCTGATTGTTATGCAGAATACGGTCACAAAGTTCCACAGCATTGGGATGATGTTTGGGATGGAGGCATACCAATACTTGAGCCACTTAGCGATGGTGCGCCGGATACAGTTGATTTTGGAACAGGTAACGAGCCTGCTGCAGCACTCTTTAATTATCTTAGTAGTGGTTGGGGGACACTTCTTTCAGTCGCATTTGGAATTGTAATGCTTTGGGTAATGGTATGTGGCGGAGCGATTATGCTTACCGGTGATCCGAGTAAGGAATGGAGAGGCCGTATGATTGCGGCGATAATAGGTTTGCTTATCGTATATTTTGTGGGGGTAATTCTTCAACTTCTTAATGCAGCATTCTTTAAGCCCTAATGAAAATCAATATTTTAAAATTTGCCGGCATAAGCATTCTGCTTCTTATTCCGTTGGACCACGCATTGGCCGGAGCATGCGATTTTCTTTCTAACTGTGGAGCAGATAATGTTTTGGCAACAGCAATTCCTGTTATAGCCAATTTACTAATCAGTGTGTCTGCAGGTGCCTCGGTATTATTTGTTGTTGTTGGTGCATTCCTTATGCTTCTTAGCATGGGGGAAGAAGGGCAAATCTCCAAAGGTAAAATGTCCATAATTTATGCATTAATCGGTTTATGTATTACTCTTATGTCTCAAGTAATTGTAAGATTTGTGGCAACAAAATTCATGGGCTTGTCATATGGTTCTACGGATCCTGATCCTCAACCGATATTTGATTTTATGACACTTGCGGTTTCTGCAATGGTTGTTATCTTCAACAGTGTTTTTGCATTGATGCTGGTTTATGCAGGTTTCCGCATGGCTTTTGCGCGAGGAAACGCTGATGAATTTAATAAATCACGTGGGATACTAATATGGGCGATAGTAGCAGCCGTTATAGTAAATGTTGCTTATCCTCTTGTTAATGCAGTACTTAACATTCCGGCGGCATAATGGGAACTTATCTTTATTATCTTGTCGGCCTTTTGATACCACAAGCCTATGCCGGAGGGTTGGATGACATAGAACTAAGGAGTTTCTGCGAAGTTATATATCCTTCGAGTGCCTGTGCCTCAGGCTCGGGACTGAGGGGCGATTCCTTTCTTTCTACATTCTTCGATCGCGTTGGAGACCTTTTTGCCGCTACCGTGGCCGGCCTTGCGGTTGTGGCAATAATATACGGATCAATTAAGCTTGTTACTTCTGCAGGAAACGATCAGGGTAAAGAGGAGGCGAAGAAGATAATTATGGCTGCAATTGTAGGATTAATTTTGGCATTGGCGGTGGAGGGGATATTCACTTTTGTGAGGAATTTTGTGATTATTGCGGGGGGTTAAATACGTTTACTAGTTTCTCGTTTACTCGTTCACAAGCCAGGGCGCTCGCGAGCCACTTTATTCACGAATGACTGTGGCGAGCGACACATGGTAAATGAGTATGGATCAATGCCAAATGTTGTGGAAAACATAGTAAAGCAAATTAAAAATCCCAAAACACAAAACACAAATCCCAAAAGTAAATCCCAAAATCCAAACCCCAAAACCCAACGAAACCCAAAATCCAAAATTCCAAACTATGATCGTTCTTTAGTTGCCCGTCCTACGCAGTAGCAGCATTGTTGGGATTTGTTATTTGGGATTTGG
>JAHISE010000005.1 GCA_018818235.1 Patescibacteria group bacterium | reverse complement strand
TATATGCAGGCGGGAGTATTGCTTTTGATTATTGCTTCATTAAATGCACTCAAAAAACATCCAATATGGATTCCTATTGCACTCGCGACTTTGCATTTTCAGTGGTTTTACTTTTATTTGGCGTTTAGTGAGAGGTTGATGTTGACGGAGATGTTCTTTGGGGCGGTGGTTGTTGTTGATCTGTTGTTTTTGGGTTGGGCTTTAGTGTGTTGGCGAGATATTGAAAAGTGAGTAGTTGGTAGTGAGTAGTAAATAGCAGGTTTTTTATAAATATAACTTAACTCTAACTACTCACTACTCACTACAAACTCGTATTATACCAATCAACCGTTTGCCTTATCCCATCCTCAAAAGAAGTTTCCGGTTCATAGCCCAGCTTCTCTCGTGCTTTAGTAATATCAGCAACATATCTGACCACTTCACCTGTGCGGTTATCTTCCAGTTTGATTTCTGAGCTACTACCAAGAAGTTCTTTTACTGCTTCTGCAAGATGAACAATGGTTGTTGCCTCGCCGTAAGCAAGATTGATAGTTTCGTTCTTCGCATTTTCAAATTTTTCAAGTGCAAGAATTAAACCATTCACTGTGTCATCTATATATGTAAAATCCAAACACTTTTCTTTTCCGAACACAGTCATCGTTTCATTCCTCTTTGCTTGTCCTATAAAGAGTGGGACCACACGATCAGAATCATCATACATTCCATATACATTGGAGAGCCTGAGTACGATTCCATCAATGCCATAACACCTCCAATATGCTTTTACCAATGCCTCGCCTCCTATCTTACTTGCGGTGTAAGCACTCTCGCAGTTATCAACTCGCACCATATCTTCTGTGTGAGCTTCGTTAGTATCATTCCCGTAAGTTTCACGTGAAGATGTGAACATGAATCTGTTAATCTTATTTTCTCGTGCAAACTCAAGAATGTTATAAGTGCTTAAGAAGTTGTCCCGTGCCATATCGGGTTCTTTAACAAGGTCATAAACACGTGCATTGGCAGCAAGGTGAACAATTGCATCAACATCGGTCGGGATATCTTTCAAATTCTCCTTGTCCCTTAGGTCGGCAATTACTGTTATCTTATTTATCTCCTCTTCCCACTTATTGGGCTTCCAATCCACTCCAATTACGTCATACCCCTTCTCTATTAGCTTTTCGCAGAGACGAGTTCCTATTGTGCCGGAGGAGCCTGTTACAAGGATTTTCATAATTGAAGGTATCTTACGTGTAAATCCCAAAACCCAAAACCCAAAACCCAAACAAAACCAAAAAAAATTAAATTACAAAATATGCCTTTACATGCTTATTCTTCTATTTTTTAGGTTTCTGCCTGCTTTTTGGGGTTTGTTATTTGTGATTTGGGATTTATCTGTAATTTGGGGTTTGGAATTTACCATGATACCCTCAGCCAGGTATTTTTCATTCAATTTATGACATCCACTCTCGTCATCATCCCAACCTACAACGAAAAGGAAAACATCGGCACCCTAATTGATCAAATCTTTGAGCAACCTGCAGAGGTCGATGTACTGGTAGTTGATGATGGATCACCTGACGGGACTTCAGAAATTGTCAGAGACAGGCAAAACAGATTTGGGGAACGTTTGATGCTCAAGATTCGTACAGAAGGCAAGGCGGGGAGAGGATCGGCTTGTATGTATGGTTTTAATTTTGCTTTGGAGAACGGATATGAGTCAGCTATCGAAATGGATGCGGATCTTTCGCATGATTCTGCTGATATTCCTAGGATGGTCGAAAAACTTTCAGGGGGCGCTGATGTTGTTGTGGGATCCAAGTATGTTAAGGGAGGAAAAGTTGTTGGATGGCAGTGGTATAGGAAGCTTTTGAGTAGGGGTGCGAACATATATGCAGGATTGATATTGAGGATTCCGATTAATGATTTTACCAATGGTTATCGTCTGTATGGTCCACGAGCATTGAAGATGATTCCGGAATTGAAAATTGATGGTGTTGGATTCACTGTGATTCCGCAAATGTCATATCAGTTGTATAAAGCGGGGATGGAGTTCAGCGAAATTCCAATTACTTTTACAAACAGGAGGGAGGGGAAGTCGAATATGAGTTTGAGAGAGATGACGGAGAGTTTTGTGGCGATACTGAAGATAAGGTTTTGAGGTATTTGTTGTTTCGTTTGACCTTACCCGTGTCCCTGCCTTGAGGCTTCTATTTGATATTGAAGTGTTATACCCCCTCACCCCAACCCTCTCCCCACGGGAGAGGGAGGCCTCTGTTTTTGAATGTCTTTAAGTAGTATTCGTGATTCAATGAAATGTAATTTATTCTAATAATATGGGCTCCCCCCTCTCCTGTGAGTATCCAAAAATCATAAATAACATAAAACATATCTCGAAGCCTTCTTTGTGGCAGGAGAGGGGGGTAGGGGGTGAGGTCGGCTAGTGACCAGCGACCAGCGACGGTTCGTATCTAGTCTTAGCAGTAGACTCCTTCTCTATTCTCTTTAAGTCAGCTTCAACCATCATCCTAACAAGTTCATCAAAAGCAACCTTGGGCCTCCATCCCAGCTTTTCTTGCGCTTTGGAATTCTTACCACAAAGTTCATGCAGTTCTGCAGGACGCATAAAGCGGGGGTCTTGCCTAATGTAAGGTTCCCAGTTGGAAATGCCAACTGCGGAGAATGCAGCATCCAAAAAGTCACGGATAGAGTGATTGATTCCGGTTGAAATAACAAAATCATCAGGTTGTTCTTGCTGAAGCATCAGCCACATTGCTTCCACGTAATCTCCTGCAAACCCCCAGTCACGTTTAGCATCAAGGTTACCAAGTGCAATATGGTCAGATAGTCCACATTTGATTCTGGCAACTCCATCGGTGATCTTGCGTGTTACAAATTCAATCCCTCTTAGTGGAGATTCATGGTTAAACAAAATTCCTGAACATGCAAACATTCCAAAGCTCTCTCTGTAATTAATTGTAAACCAGTGTGCTGCAAGTTTGCTGATTGCATACGGACTGCGTGGGTGCAGGGGAGTATGTTCGTCCTGAGTGTTATTAATATTGCTGTTTCCGTACATCTCGGATGTTGATGCCTGATAAAATCTGGCTTCCGGGCTGTAAAGTTTGACTGCATTCAAAACATTGAGTGTTCCAAGGGCATTCACCTCGGTTGTCAGAACAGGTTGCTGCCAACTGGTTGCAACAAATGATTGAGCTGCAAGGTTATATACTTCCAATGGTCTTATACTCTTTACGATTGAGTTGACCGAATGCGAATCGGTCATATCACCCTCCAAAATGCAGACTTTGTCACGGATTCCAAGCTCCTCCAATCTCCAGTAATTTGGGGTGCTTAAACGTCTTACAAGACCATATACCTCATATCCCTTATTTAGCAGTAATTGGCTTAAATAAGCGCCGTCTTGGCCTGTTACACCGGTTATAAATGCTTTATTTGGCATAGGGGGAGAGGATATGGTTTTTTTTGACATATGGGAAGAAAAAAAGCCGAAATCATAGATAAATCCCAAACCCCAAATCCTAAATAAATCCCAAATCCCAAACTCCAAATCCCAAATCCCAAATCCCAAACTCCAAATCCCAAATTGCAGAATATGTTTTTAGTATTGGGATTTTGGATTTAAGTTTTTTTGGGATTTGTTATTTGGGTTTTGGGATTTTAATATATGACAAGTGTATCATCTTCATAAACAACCTCACTTCCCTCCGGAACCTCCAACTTATCTTTTTTCAAAATTAAAATCTTCCCATCCCACTCTTCTTCATTCATATATCTTCCCAAAAGAAGCTTCGGTTTAACATACCAACGCAAATGATGTCCGGGATAACCCATAATCATAACTTCTTCATCATTTTTTAGAACTTCATTTATCTTATCTGCATTTGCAGTCCAATATGACTCTTGTTGATAAAGTGGATGTACATATGGGGAGAACTTACTTGGTCCAAGGAAGGCAATTGTTGCAACGGTTAGGATAGCCAAACTCAGATTCTTAATAATTGGCTTAGCTCTGGTGAACATTAATGCAATCGGGATGGATAGGATTACCAAGTGTGTTGAGTAATACTCATGTGAAGGACCCAGAAGATATCCTGTAAGAAACGCGGTCAGCAAAAACATCCATATTGGCCAACTAATACGCTTCCACCATCCGATACTTATGATTGCGAAGATGGCGAACAAAGAGAGGGTGTGTTGCCAAGCATTTATTAATTCCATCAAGCGTTGGAATGCCCCGGAGACTCCGTACATGTTGCCACCGTACAATAGAACTGTGGCGAGTATTCCTGGATGCGTCAATATGTAGAAAGTGACCGGCATTAGGCTAAGCAAAATTATTGTGGATACCGGAAATGAATAATGAATAATGAATAATGAATAATTGGTTATCCTCTTTTGTCTTATTTGGCTAATGAATTCTCCGAATAGTAATAATAAGGGGAATACCAAGCCTTGAGATTTTAAGAATGTTGCGGTGACGGCGGAGAGGAAGAGGGCGATTAGCCAGAGATTGTTCTTTGAGCTCTTTGCTTTTAGGAAACAGAGGAGTGTTAGGAGCCATGCTGTGCAGAGGTAGATGCTGGGGTATGCGAGTCTGCTGAATAATATGTGACTTGGGAATATTGCAGCTATTGCGGTTGCAAGTAGAGCTGTTTTTTTATTTGTTAAATGTTCAGTGATCAGATAAATGATCGGAAGTGTGATGATTCCCATAACTACTGATACTCCTCGGGCTACTATTGTTTCAAATCCAAAGATGTTTTGAATAAATACAATCGTTTGCATCGCAAGCGGAGTCCAAGCTGCAGATTTTCCGAGTGCAAGTTGTGCTTCGTCTGTGGAAAGCTCCGGAACAGGAAGGTCTGTAAAGCGAAGGAGGATGCCGAGGAGGATTAATAGGGAGAGGAATGTGTCACTAGTCGCTAGTCGCTTGTCACTAGTCTCGCGACCAGTGACCAGTGACCAGTGACTAGCGACCCTCAATATTTTCATAAGCAAGTAGTAATAAACTCAACTTCTCCAAACTCAAACCTCGATCTGTACTGATGTTTCCAGTGATAACAGACCCTACCTCCCTCTTTCGTAATCGATTCAATATCTGCATTGACCATCCAGAAACCATTCTTCCTCATCTCTTCTATTGCGAGTGGGGCTTTTGCACGAACTTCGGAATCGATAAAAGGCAGCATCGCAGGGATTCTGATGAGGGAGGGGACACTAAATAGAATTGTCAGGATGAGGCAGGTGATTATTGACCTGTTTTTCATAAGACTATTGTATTTTAGAAATTATCGTTTGGATAACAAAAATGTTTGTTGATTTGGTCTATAAACGGTGCGGATAAACATTATACCATTCGCACGAAAGGTATAATAAGTTTTTGTTATAGAACCTTCCGCACCCTTCGATAAACTCAGGGTAAACGAAAGGTTCGGTATTAGAAAGCTCATAATTTGCTTTCAATAGACCCAATAGAAGATTATTCTTCTCTCGTGCTTTCGCTAGTTTTACCAACATACAACGAGGCCAAGAACATCCCCGAGCTACTTCCTGCTCTTGAGGAAGCCCTAAGTGATATTCCATTCGAAATCATTATTGTTGACGATGATTCACCGGATGAGACGTGGAGAATTGCCAGAGAACTATCTCAGGATAAGGATAACGTTCATGTAATACGCAGAATTGATAAAAAAGGACTCTCTTCAGCTGTAATCGACGGGTTCTTGTCCGCAAAAGGCGATGTCTTTGCAGTAATGGACGCGGATGGACAGCATGATATGAAACTTTTGCCTCAGCTATATTCATCTGTGAGGGAGGGAAACGGTTTTGCAATCGGATCACGTTATATGGAAGGTGGAAGTACCGGAGATTGGGATGAGCGCAGAAGGTTCATAAGCAGAGCTGCAACAAGAATGGCGCTTTTTGTATGTAAAGTGAAAGTTAGCGATCCTATGAGCGGGTTTTTTGCAGTTGATCGAAGGGTATTCGAAGATTCACTGGAGAGATTGAATCCCAAAGGCTTTAAGATATTATTGGATTTATTAGTTCATGCTCCCGAAGGGACAACAGCCAAAGAGATTCCATTCACTTTCGGTTTACGACTTCACGGTGAAAGTAAATTGAGCTGGAAAGTACAGATAGATTTTCTTGAATATCTTTATGATGTGACGATTGGAAGATTTATTCCGTTAACATTCGTTAAGTTCTGTATGGTTGGAACATTAGGAGTTGGCGTGCATATGAGTGCGTACATATTCTTTTCCAATATTATTGCAGGAGGGGAGGAGCTTACGGTTGGAGGATTTTCTTTGGCAGTACTTGGAGCAGTAGAAATTGCAATCCTCTTTAACTTCACTTTGAATAATTTATGGACGTTTGCGAATCAAAAACTTAAAGGGAGAGGAGCGCTTAAGGGGTTTGTTAAATATAACATCGCCTGTTCATTTGGTGCTTTGGTTAATTGGGCTGTAAGCGCATCGTTATTCAAAAACGGTTGGGCTGAACTACTGGCTGTGTTTCTTGGCGCGTTGGCAGGCGTGGTTTGGAATTATTCGGTGAATAGGATGTTTACGTGGCGGAAATAATAATCATATAGCAAAATCTTATAGTGGTAATTGTAGAGGCATATATTGTTCAACATCTTTCTTTTGCAAAAGAATTCTTTTTGAGCATTTCTTTAATAGACCAAAAGATGGTTTTAAAGAGCTTCCAACGTAACAAATCTCTTTTCCAGTTGCAATGCATTGTTCAACGGCAGGTAACAAATCGTTGTCTGAACTAATCAGATAAGCAATATCATATTGATTACTCTGTGCCATTGTTAACATGTCCAAGCCTATTTTTAGATCCACACCTTTTTCATGGAATGTGCCGTCTGAATTTTGGATTATATTTCCAAAGAAAAGATCAATTTGTTGTTTATCTCTCAAAAATTTAAAAAGTTTTTGTTACCCTGCATAAAGCTTATGATTCTTTGGATTGTCAGGAATTTGCTTTATTGTTCCAATGTAGTAACGAACTCCGATCAGTTTATGTGGTGATACTAAATTTTGACACAAATTTCTAAGTTCATATTCAATAGGTGGTCGAATTGAATGGTATTTGGGGTCAAGATTTTCGTTAAGCAATTCTTTTAATCTATTAAACCAATTATTACCATCAATATATACCATTGCATTTAAAAGCTGCTGTCGCACCTTTCCAGGCGGGACAGCAGTGGGGTTAACAAGGTTAGAATAGTCGTCTTTCATGGTTTGAAGCAAGTACTAAGTGATTAAATTTGAGGGTAATTTCGGAATATATTTCATAATATATATTAACATTTATAATATCCCTTATACCACTCCACAAACTTCGGAATACCCTCGGAAATCATAGTCTTCGGCTCATACCCAAGCATCTCTTTAGCTTTAGAAACATCAGACAAACTTGCCCTCACGTCTCCCGGTTGCATTGGCATCATATTTTTCTCTGCTTCTTTGCCACAAGCCTTTTCTATTGTCGCAATAAAGTCCATCAGCTCTTCTTGCCTACCTGATCCCAGATTAAATATCTCTTCATCATAATTTTTGTCTATTGCAGCTACGGTTCCGGCAACAATGTCATCAACATAAGTAAAGTCGCGCTGCATTTTGCCTTCACCGAATACATTAATCGGTCGATCGTTCAAAATTGCATCAGTAAATAGGAACAGTGCCATGTCGGGGCGTCCCCAAGTTCCATAAACTGTAAAAAACCTAAGTCCTGTAACAGGAATTCCAAATAATTTGTTATAAGTATGGGCCATCAACTCATTATCTTTCTTTGTCATTCCGTAAAGTGCCAGTTGGTCATCAACTCGGTCGGTTTCCTGTGCAGGACTTTTATCATTGCCACCATAAACTGAGCTTGATGATGCGTAAATCAGTCCGGGGATCTCTTGTTTCTTTGCTTCATCAAGAATTTCGAAGAATCCCTGAATATTATTAAGTATGTATTCCTCAGGATGTTCCATCGAATATCTTACTCCTGCAAGTGCGGCCAGATTGCATACGCGATCCACACCATTCATTGCCTTCGCAACAGTTTCGCGATCAGTAATGTCTCCACGGATCAGTGTGAAACCCTTCTTATCTTCAAGTTGAGCGACTCTGGCTTCCTTAAGCTTAGGATCATAGTAGGGATTAAAGTTATCGAGTCCTATAACTTCATCTCCGCGATCAAGGAGTACGTTTGCGGTGTGGAAGCCTATAAAGCCCGCTGCTCCGGTTATTAGAATTTTCATTGATGAATTAATTGGTAGAACTTAGTAGATCACAGATTAGTTAACTAGTTCCTAGTTTACTAGTTAACTAGTTATTTGACATCAAATAGCTCTGTTTTTTTAAACTTGTAACTAGTCAACTAGTTAACTTGCAACTATCACCCAATCCCTATTCCATGATACTGAAGCCCCGCCTCCCTAACTTCATCCGGCTCATAAATATTACGACCATTGTCTGAACCACAGATTACACAGTGTACATGATCGTGGGGTTACAATAGGAGATACCTAATCCTTTCCCCACCTTTACCATGGCAACATCCATATTAAAGAAGAACTTCCCCGGAGTTGACACTCTCCAGGAAGCAGCCAATCAAGCTACCTTCATCAT
>JAHISE010000038.1 GCA_018818235.1 Patescibacteria group bacterium | reverse complement strand
TTATTTCCCTCATGTTTCTGAGTTGAGGTTTTGTAATCAGACAATCATATTTCTGTGTTGTATTGTTTATTTCCTTGCTTATTGTTGAGTGTAGAGAGAGCATAATAATAGTTGCTAAAGAGATAAAACGGATTTCGGTAGAAATCCGTTTTTATTGTTTGTGGCGATTTTGAGAGTCAAGGTATTCTGATTTACATCTCTAAATCCATGTTGCAATCAATCCGCTTTCTGGTGACTTGATAGTCTTTTTGTGGCTTGTTTAAGCGGAATAGTTGGTGTCAGGGTTTGGAAAGTGGTGAAGGTCTATGTTACAATACCGATGTACTAATGAAAAAAATTGCTATCCTATCCTTTCCCGGCAATAACTGCGAAGTAGAATCTATCAGAGCTATAAAAAGAGCCGGAATGGAGCCTGTATTCTTTAAATGGAATGACTCAAAAGAGAAGTTAAAGGATGTCTCCGGATACTTTATCCCAGGAGGTTTTAGTTACGAAGATCGTGGAAGAGCGGGGATGGTTTCGGGACGTGATCCGCTTTTAAACTTTATAGCTGAAGAGGCATCTTCCGGCAAAGTTGTAATTGGAATTTGTAATGGAGCACAGGTATTGGTTGAGAGTGGTTTGATTCCTCTGGGAAGTGGATTACAAATGAGCCTTGCAAAGAATGTTGTGGAGGGAGAAGCTGTTGGATTTTTGAATAAATGGGTTTGGATAACTCCTACATGTAAACGTGATAGATGTGCAACGTCAGATTGGGAAGGTACTATCAAACTGCCGGTTGCGCACGGAGAAGGTAGATTTATAACGAAGGATAAGGGTGTGATTGAGGAGTTGAAGCAAAACGATCAGATAGCATTTTGTTATTGTGATGAAGAGGGGAATGTTTCTGACGAAGCTCCTATTTGCCCAAATGGATCATTGTTTGGAGCGGCTGGGTTATGTAATCCGGAAGGTAACGTAGTAGCGCTAATGCCTCATCCGGAACGATCGGCGGAAGGTGTGAAATATTTTGAATCGATGAAGCGCTGGGTTAGTAATGCAGCTGCCATGAAACAATCTATAGATAACGCAGCTGCGATTCCGCAATCGCAGACTATAGATAACGCAACTGCGATTCCGCAATCGCAGACCCCCATAGATCAAAATGATCACAATCAATATTTAATTCAAGATCGTAATCCAAAAGAGACAGAAATCTTCATAGATACTATAATAGTTAATAATGAAGAGCGTACAGTTGAACAGGCAGCCAGAAGAATTGCAAAGGATTTAACACTTAAGCAACTTAAATATTTTGCTTTTGATGAAGTTGAGCCTGCAGAAGTTCTGTTACATTTATCACTTTTCAATCCAAACAAAGAGATTGCTTATATCCGGAAAGGGGACGAGGTTAAGAAATGGAATGCAGATGAAAAACGAGAGGAAGCTTTACATAATTCACCTTTGGAGAATGGAATAATGCTTCTAAGACGAGATGAACCTGACACTGGATCTTCAAGATTAGGGAAAGGAGGAGAAAGCGGTATTTGTTATGTGTTAGGGAACATATCTGAACAAGAAATTAGTTCAAGGGAATTTCTTGAAGTGTTTTCTAATCCACATTCTTCAATATTGATGAGGCTCTAGCCTTCCTCATCGCTAATAATTGGTTGAACATGTTCTGAAGCTACAACTTCTGCTGCGTTATCGTAAACATCTTGATGAATATCTGATGCTTCTAGAAGTTCTTTTAGGCTGTCACCAGTTCCACCACGCATTGCAAGAATACGTCTGCAAATTGAACGATTAACATCTACTTCGCTAACCTCAGTTACTTCGCATGCTTCATTAACTCTATTTCGATCAAGAGCAATCCAAAATGCACTGTTCCAAAATGCCATAGATCCTTCATGCATTCCGTTGTCTGATTGTATTAATGCATCCAAATAAATTGCATGATTAGAGAGTAATGTATTTGAAGCAGATTCATCTTCATTAGCCAGAGATTTTAATAACAGTTCTCTGGTCGTTCTTAATGGTTTACGCAGGTCTGCCCATATTGGTTCTTTTTTTACCCACTCAATCAATTTATCTATTCCTATATGCTCTATTAACCACTCAAATTCATTCGGGCTCTCCAGTTTACTTAAATTTACGAAGAAAGATGCCGGTGCATCTGTATGTCCATTTTCGTCTACATCACGTATAAGTCTTCTGTAACCCCTTGATGTTTCTACTGGTCCATTCATTTGTGATTGATAGATTTATACTTATACTATGCACATTGTCAAAGTTATTCTAATTATAATTTAAATGAAGCATATAGTTCTCTTGGCTTACAATATCCGATCGCTCTGGAATGTCGGCTCATTATTCCGTACATCTGATGCATTTGGTGTAGAGAAGCTGATTTTGACTGGCTACAGCGCAACTCCGCCTCGTCGTGAGATCAGCAAA
Source organism: Patescibacteria group bacterium (assembly GCA_018818235.1). Taxonomy (GTDB): domain Bacteria; phylum Patescibacteriota; class Gracilibacteria; order Peribacterales; family Peribacteraceae; genus UBA2144. The sequence continues at coordinate 15,244 of JAHISE010000038.1, read as the reverse complement.
ACTGCAATCGGAGCAGAGGAGTATATTAAATGGGAACACATAGAGGATCCTATTGAGGCTATTGGTAAATTAAAGGAACATGGATTCCGGATAGTTGCGCTTGAACTGTCTGAGGATGCCGTTGATGTTTCGCAGTATCAAGCTCAGGAAAAAACCTGTTTGATAGTAGGACATGAAGTAACAGGTGTTCCTGAAGAGATATTAGGCATATGTGATGACAAAATTCAGATTCCTATGATGGGTAAGAAAGAATCGTTGAATGTGGCGGTGGCGACGGGGATTGCCTTGTCTCATATTGGTGGTTGATGAACAAAGGCCACTGTGTCACTGGTCTCTGGTCGCTAGTCTAGTAGTAGTGGGACCAGTGACAAGTGACTAGCGACTAGCGACACATCAGGAATATTTCTTCCACACCTCCATCTTAGTCTTCGCTATCGCTCCAATCGCCATCAGCACAAGTAGAAGAACTGCAAGCCATCCAATAAATGGAACAGACAATGAGATGACTTTTAGTAGAACGAAAATTAACAAACTCATAAAGAAGATTCCTACTTTCCCCCATTTCTTTTTATTGTAGATAACAAACCATTGTGCGAATACAACAGCGGTAAGAGCCTTTGCAAAGAATATTACAAAGCCATACATAACAAACATAAAGAATGCTATAGGTATACCTATAATAGAAATCAAAAGAAGTAGACCGACTACAGGTACCATTACAAAATAAAGTAATCCTGTTACCAAGCAACCTCCGGATGACTTTTCTATCTTTTTAGCTGCTTCCTTAAAGAATGAATTTGTTGACCAAACGAGGATCAGAATAATTAGAGCACCTGAGAGCAATGCAAATCCAACAAATGCAAGAAGAGCAATCTTTAATGCGCCCATGTATGTAGCTTTGGAAATATCTTTTTCCTTTCCCTTTAAGTCAGGATTCAGGAATGCGCTACCACCTACAATTGATTTAAATGTGCTGTCATCTTCATCTGTCCAGTAATCGGCATCTCCTCCCACATTGGCATTTCCTCCGACTGTCAAACCCTTTGATACAAATTTGATATTTCCTCCCACACTTCCTTCCATCTGGAACTCTTCACTATTTATGTCTGCATCACCCCAAACTTTTCCGGACAGAATCACGTTTCCACCTGCGCTTTTAAGATTACCTTTGATTGCTCCGTCAATTAAAAGCATGCCTCCAAATACAAATGCATCACCCTGAATAATCGCGTCTTTGGTTATTCGTACATTACCTCCTGCGACAATCAGGTCGTCGGTTACTGTTCCGGAAATAACTATATCACCTCCGGCAACCCGCACATCATCACCTACGGTTCCGTTGATCTCTATTTTACCTCCTGCTCCGATTACATCTTCTTTAATGTCGCCTGTAATGGTTACTTCTCCTCCTGCGATTATCAGATCACCTCCGACTGTTTCTTTAACATGAACCAATCCTCCTGCCACATAAAGATCATCACGGACAGGTACGTTGACAGAGAACAATTCATCATCCTCGTTTGCAACTTGGAATGTTGCTGCGAAGGCAGTAACGGGGATTAGTAATGTTAATATGGCGGTTAATGATCGTTTCATGGCTGGTGGAGGAAATTGTTTTGAATTATAGCTGAATAGATGGATTTGTATATATTATAAATTGTTAATTGCCAAAACGTTTATTTTACCCTCACCCCAAACCCCTCTCCCCCCACTCCATTTGCCCACAGGGAGAGGGGCTTACTAATATTGAGCTTGTTTCTTTATTAGCAGAGTCCCCCTTCCCCCTTCGGGCCAGTGGGGTGGAGGGGGAAGGGGGTTAGGGGGATGGGGGTAACAATCTAGAAAAATATCAACTTCGTAGCCAAAGCCGACACAACAAAGGCGAGCAATGCTCTTACCCATTTATCTCCTTTTTCTATTGCTGTTTTGGATCCCAAATGAGAACCAATCACATATCCAATTCCAAGTGGAATACCATATGACCACACCACTATTCCTTCATAAATGAATATGCCCACCACTACCAAACGAGCTAGTATCTTTGGAACTATCATTGTTGCTTTGCCTTCCATGAAAGTCATTCCAAAAAAGAATACAAGAACATAAAGTGTCAGAGTCAGTCCTCCTGCAGGAAATACTCCTGACCATACAGATATTAGAAATGTAATTATATATCCAACAATTCTCAATTTCTTTGAAGTTTTTTTATTCTTTATGCCAAAATCACCAAAGAAAAGGAAGAAAAGTGGTATAAGGATTACAAAACCGATTGCTCGACTAAGTACTTGTTCATTAATCTCCAACATAATCTTTGCTCCAATTACACCTCCTACAAGGTAGAGAATCATAAAAGGGACTGTATACTTCCAAAGAACTTTTTTGGCTTTGGAATAATTTCTGATCGATGGAGCAACTCCAAATATCGTTGCCAGTCTATGCACCGCAATTGCAGAGTGAGAAGGCAATCCCAGCATAATTAATGCGGGTATTGTAATTGCACCGCCACCTCCAACCTGAGAGCCGACAAAGCTTGCGCATATGCCTACAACAAAGCATACGATGGTGATGGTTGGATCGGGCATGTGGCTACATGTTATAGTACTTTAGATATGAGTGAAAAGATAAATGGAATACTGGAGTACTGAATTACTGGGGAACTCCAATGGCGAGGCACGTCAGTCGCGACTGACGTGCCGAGGCCCAATATTCCAATATTCCATTATTCCAATCAAACACATTCCATAGGATCAATATCCACAACCACATTCTTAAGATCTATCTTGTTTAACACGGAACTCGGCTTAACACCTCTAATCAAAACATGCCAACTTCTTCCGCCTCCAAACATTTGTGGTGCAGATGAAACTTTCAGCTCAAGATTATCTTTGTTGGAGATTGCTTTGATTTTATTTACTAGTTGGATTGCTCTTGTGCGAGCATCTTCTCTTATAATCAATCTGATCATATTTGTTGCCGGAGGATAACCTGCATGCAATCTGAGCTTAAGTTCTTCATTCAGGAATTCTTTTGTCTGATGGTTCGCTGCGTATTTTACTTCCGCCGAATCCGGTCTGAATGTCTGAATTATAACTTCACCGGGTTTTGCTCGTCCTGATCTTCCGGTTAGCTGCGTGAGTAACTGAAAAATCCTTTCACCGGCTCTAAAGTGCGGGAGACTCAGACCCACATCGGCAATCAGAACTGCTGCTAAGGTCACATTAGGCAGATCAAGACCTTTAACAACCGATTGAGTTCCCAGAAGAATATCTGCATGACCTTCTCGCATTTTCTTTAGCAGGAGCCTCATATGCTCCGGATGAGTCAAGGTATCACTGTCAGCTCTTAAGAGTCTTGCGTTTGGGAATTGTTTGGAAAGTATATCCTCTATTTTCTGAGTTCCTGCTCCAACCGCGTGCAGATTAGTCGATTTGCATGCCGGACATTCAACTGGAACGGAAGCCTGAATTCCGGAAGTATGATCAAGTAAATATGGCTTACCCTGAGGATCTTTGTGAACTGTGAATGGCAGATTAGATTCAGGCGAAACAATTCTTCTTCTGCATTCAAAGCACATCAAAGAAGTAGCACTGCCTCTTCTGTTTAGGAATAAAACAGATTGCTCTCCTTTTTTGAGTCGATCTTCAATTGCGTTAAGCAGAGGAGGGGAGAACGGATAAAGTTTTCCGAAGTTAACTTTGGTCAGGTCCACAACTCTTACGTCGGGCAGTGGATGGTTCTGATATCGTTCAGGAAGATTAACAAGTTGATACTCGCCGAACTTAGCTCTTGCCCACGATTCAACCGAAGGTGTTGCGGTCCCCATAATAAGTTTGGCCTTTGCAAACTCGCACAACTTCGCTGCTGTCTCGCGTGCATGATAGCGTGGAGTCTGCTCATTTTTATATGTCCATTCATGTTCCTCGTCGATGATTACAACTCCTAGATTTGGTACCGGAGCAAAGAGTGCACTTCGCGATCCTATAACAAGATGTGCACCTCCATTATGAATTCTTCTCCATTCCTTTCTGCGTTGTCCTGCGGTCAGGCGGCTGTGAACGACAGCTATATGCTCCTTTCCAATTAATTCTTCGAATCTGTGAATGCAGTGTTCGGTCAAGAGTATCTCTGGAACCAGAAGAATTGCCTGTTTACCTTTTTTGACTGCATCTGAGATTAATTGTGCGTAAATCTCCGTTTTTCCACTGGAAGTGATTCCGAATAAGAGGGAGGGTTTATCAGATCTATTAATTAATTGATATGCCTGTGTTTGAGCTTTGGTCAGATTAGGTTCTTCGATAACAGGTTTACATGTTTTGTAATCAACCTTACGTTCCTCCATGGTAATTCTGCCTTTTGTAAGCATCGTTTTTAGTGTTGATTTCTCAGCTCCCATATCTTTAAGTTCTTTTTGGGAAGCCCAATCAATATTTTTAAGATACTCAACAATCAATGTTTGTTTGAAGCTTCTTTTTGGAGGAAGACGATGATCTATAAGCTTAAAATATAATTCGTTTTTAGGTGCAAGATTTTTCCACGATGGAGTGGGGAGCCAAACACGCAGCGCCTGTCGTAGAGAGCAGAAGTAATATTTGCTCATCCATTGCAGAGTTTGAAGTTGTGGTTTTGTAAGGAGTGGTTTGTTTCCCAGAACTTCCGCAATATCTTTGATGTCGAATGTATCAGATTGTTTCTTTTTTATTACATCAATTACAATTCCTTCAACCAATTGATTACGTAGAGATACAGATACATGTGTTCCCTCCTTAATAGATTCGTCCTTACTCTCGTATGTAAGGCCGGAGGAGATGCCGGGAGAGCGGGAGGTGGTGAGGACGGTGTAGAGCATTTGGATGATAATGTTATATCAAAAATCGTTAATTCGTTACTTCGTTTATTAGTTTCTTGTTTCTAATTTGATGGTTATTATTTGAATAATGAAGTATAATAGTAAAAGTTCGGGGTGTAGCTCAGTTGGCTAGAGTGCCTGCTTTGGGAGCAGGAGGTCGCTGGTTCGAGCCCAGTCACCCCGACCAGAGGAATAACGTTAATAAAACCGTGTAAGTATTGTTATCTGTGAATGATTCGCGTAGCGTTACCCCGACCATAAATAAAATAAGAATTAAGATTAAGAATAAGAATTGTTGGTTAATACTTCCTTAATTCTTAATCTTAATCTTTTCCATAATTCTTGAGGGTATACTGCTTTTAGTTAATAATTCCGAAAAATTCACTGTGCTTTTATTATGCAATCTCGTACTCCATAGCCATTAGAAATAGATTTGTTAATAATTAATGAGTCCTCAAGAATCGGAATTATTTAGGCGAAGGAGTATAGTTAAAAAAAGCCGCCCTGACGTGGTGAAAGGGCGGCGGAATCGGGGAAAAAATTCCCCGTTATAAACAGATCAGTTCCGTGACTCTTTCCTTTAGCTCATATACTGCCCAAAGGGACAGACTGGCCGAGACAAAGAATCCGATGAACTCCACGGCATCCTGGCTCTTGTACCATTTTTTGCCAAGATACATTGTTAGCCAGCCAAAGCAGACCAGATACAAAACCAAGGAAGCTGGATGGTTTGTCATATCTATCTCCTCATTCTGAAAGGAACAAACTGTCAGATCGGTACGTAAAGTATACTGTACTTGTTAGATAACTCAATAATAATTCTGCTCAATTAATAGACCTTTGCAGATGTGTTCTATTTGCTCAGGAGATAGATTTTCCTTCTGCATTAGTCTTCTGAGCTTGCTCATAGATGCTTCGTTTAAAGGTTCACTGAAGTCCAGAACAGTAGTGCTTGTATTATTGTTTGGTATAAGTGGACTTTCTGCTTCTTGTTTCTGCCATGTCAAAAGTGTTGTGATCATTTGTTGTCTTGCTTCTTCTGTAACTTCAGATCCTGCTGTTCCATATTCCAGCTTGCGTCTGCTTCTGTCGGTGAGTAGATCCTCAGGTAATAATTCCAATGTTGAATCAGATGCATCAAACATAACACAGCTAGAATAATTTGATGACAAGATAACGCAATTATATGGTACTGCGCTCTCTATCATCATCGACTTTTCCTCATTAAGCTCTACAATAAATAAGACATTAGAAATTGGAATTATTCATTATTCATTCTTAATTATTCATTTCTATTATGAAGTCCTACCGCTACTTCGACCTCCTAATGGCCTCCTTCGTGGCAGTTCTCTTGCTCAGTAATATCGCCTCATCAGCTAAAATAATCGACTGGAATACTTCGATTTTCGGTCTACGTCTTGCTTTTGATGCCGGCACATTACTTTTTCCTCTTAGTTATATCTTTGGTGATATCCTTACGGAGGTCTACGGGTTTGCCCGTGCAAGGCGAGTTATCTGGGCAGGATTTATATGGTCTGCGATTATGTCGGGAGCTTTCTATTTAATTCAGAAAATGCCCGGTGAAGAGGAATGGTTGGGTTATGCGGGTGACGAAGCTTACTCGGCGATACTCGGAGGAATAAGCAGTGGAGGAATTATTGTTGCAAGCTTATGTGCGTACTTTGTTGGGGAGTTCAGTAATTCATACATTCTAGCAAAAATGAAGATCGCGACTTTCGGTAAGTGGCTTTGGACCAGAACAATAGGATCTACTCTGGTAGGGCAGGGGATTGATACAATTGTTTTTGTTTTGATAGCATGTGCTTTTGGTGTATTCCCGTGTGCTATTGCTTTCAGTTTAATAGTTGCAAACTACATATTCAAAGTAGGCATAGAGGTCATATTAACTCCGGTCACTTATAAGGTTATTGGATTCCTGAAGAAGGCTGAGAATGAGGATTATTATGATAGGGGGACGGGGTTCAACCCTTTTAGTGTTGGAAAATAGTTGGACTGTTAGGGGTCGGAAGTACAAAGTTGTTTCTTATTACATTGAACACTTGGGTGTCGCTAGTCACTGGTCGCTGGTCAATAACATTATGACTAGTGACTAGCGACCAGTGACTCCTAATATTTCAATAACATGCAAAACTCTGACTCATTTGACTCCTAACACTCCAAATCTATTCTTCCCCCATAAGTTCTATTATCTTCTCCCGTATACACTCCATCCGCTCCAGACTTCTTAAGCTGGAACAAAATAGCCGTGCTTCGCGAGTACTTTCCGTACGTTTTTGTTCCTCTCTTCTTATTGCGTTTTCTTTTTCCAATACACTTCTTCTGTTGCTTGCACGCACACTTTGGAATGACTGTTGCTGAGCTTTTAAGGTTTGTGGCAGAGTTTGTGATTGTTTGATGCGAGCTTGTGAGCTTTTTTGCATATTCCACCTGTTAAATGTATTTGTAAGTTGTTGTCTTGCATTAGTTGATTCTATTCTTCTTGCATCATCTAATTGTTTTCTATCCAATGCACTTTGTTGTTTTGCCAATAAATTGGCTTGTCGAATTTTCATGTTAACACATCGGTTTACATTAAATCTCAAGGCGCCCTGCAAATCGCCTCCCTGTACACCTAATTGTTCTCTGCATTCAGTATCCAAAATGATTCTCTGTTCATCTTCATCGCGTCGTTCTACTTCTTGCGGATCAACTTTTTTAAGTGATTCTATTTTGAAGTGAGAAATGTTGTAAGCGAATGCCGAAACAGGGAGCAATGAGGCCGATAATAAGATTGAGGTTGTGCGGAGCAGTAAATTTGTCATAGCAGTTTAAGATTGTCCCATCATATTGTAATAAATGAAAGAAATGCGAGGTGACAGAATGGTGAAAAAATACCAAAGGATCAATGCCAAATGTTGTCGAAATAATAGCAAACTAAATTAAAAATCCCAAATCCCAAATCCCAAATCCCAAAAAAATCCAAATTATTAAATTTACAAAATCAAAATAGTGCATCTAACATAGTTTTTGGAGTTTAATAATCGGTATTTAGGAATTTAATTGGATTTTGGTATTTGGATTTTGGTATTTTAAATACTATATACTCCACCCATGAATCCCAAAGCTCCCCTCGCCTCTGTCCTGCGCACTACCAAGGACCACTTGGAGGTTCTGCGAGATATGGGAATATTAACCGTTGATGACCTTTTGAATTATTTACCACGGGCGCATGAGGATCTGAGCGCCATGAATACTATTGCGACTGCTCCTTTGGATGAGAAGGTAACTATCCGAGGAACTGTGGAAGCAATTAAAAATGTTCGTACAAGAAAAGGAAAAGGATTGATCAAAGCCTCTTTTACCGATCATGATGGTGAAACTGTTGACGTTATATGGTTTAATCAACCGCATATCAAAAAAATGCTTAAGGATGGAGATGAAGTTGTGATGACTGGAAAATTAGTGGAGAAGGGATACAAGTTGCAGTTTAACAGTCCTACTTTCGAGTTATCCGGAGGAAAGCCGCTTGTTCATGCAGGACGGTTGGTTCCCATTTATCCTCAGCATGACATTATCAATACCAAATGGTTGAGGGAAAAGATGGTACTTATTAAGGAGGCGATTGAATATGTTCCGGAAACTTTGCCGGAAGATGTAATAAAGTCAGAAGGTTTGATGTCCAGAAGTGATGCAATTAGAGCTATGCATTTTCCTGATATTGTGGAAGATGTAAATCGCGCTCATGACAGAATGGCGTTCGAAAAAATGTTTAACATGCAGTGCGAAGTTCTGCAGAGAAAAAAGGAGTGGCAGGGCAATCGTCAGGAAAGATTAATAACTCCAATGGATGTTGATTTGATAAAGCTTTTCTTCCAGTCATTAAAGTTCACACCAACGGACAGTCAAAAAGTATCAATATATGAAATTCTGAAAGATATGGAAAAGGATCAGCCAATGTCGCGTTTATTGGAAGGAGATGTGGGGTCAGGTAAAACTCTGGTTGCCGTTGCAGTTATTGCAAATACAATCAAAAACGGAGGGCAATGTGCTTTGATGGTTCCTACTGAAGTATTGTCTAAGCAGCATGTTAAGAGTATCGCAACGATTCTTATTAATTTTCATGCTTATCTTCAGTCGTTAAAGAAAAGTTCAAAACCTTCAATTTCGATGCAACTTCCTACGGTGGAGTTATTAACTGGCTCAATGACTGACAAAGAATCGAATGATGTTAAACAGAGGCTCAGCGATGGCAGAGTAGATTTGGTTATTGGGACTCATGCTTTAATAACCGATAGCGTCAGATTTAAGGATCTCAGATTGGTGATAGTGGATGAACAACATAGGTTTGGTGTGGAGCAACGCGAAAAACTCAAGGACAAAGGTAATCCTCATTTCCTTGCGATGACTGCGACTCCAATCCCAAGAACTCTGGCTTTGACTGCGCACGGTCATCATGATCTTTCGGTATTGCTGGAGAAACCCGGCAATAGACAGCATATTCATACAAAGGTTGTAGCTCCGCGTGATCGCCGGACGGTTCAGAAGTTTATTGACCATCAGATAGATGAGGGGCGACAAATATTTGTAATCTGTCCCCTGATACAAGTTTCTGAGAATGAAGAGATGGCAGATATAAAGAGTGTGGAAGCGGAAGTGGCTCGATTAAATCTGGAATTTCCAAATAGGCACATTTCTTTTCTTCATGGGAGGCTAAATACGCAGGAAAAGGATGATGTTATGAAACAATTTAATGATAGAAAGTCAGATATACTTGTATCAACTTCTGTAATCGAGGTTGGAATAGACATTCCCAATGCAACAATAATAGTAATAGAAGGTGCGGAGAGGTTCGGGCTTGCACAACTACATCAATTTAGAGGAAGGGTTGGAAGAGGGGATTACAAGAGTCATTGTTTCCTGTTTACAACAACACCCGCTCAGGCCGGTTCACCACGCCTTAAAGCTATGGAACAGCATGATTCGGGGTTTATGCTGGCGGAGATTGATCTTAAGATCAGAGGGCCGGGAGAACTGTTTGGGCTAAGACAGAGCGGGATACCTGATGTACAGCTTAATAGTATGTTTAATCCGGAGGTTGTGGTGAGGGCTAGGAGGGCGGCGGAGAAAGTCCTGGGGATTTGAACTGGTATTGTTTTATGATTTGAGGATAGTGGGGGTTCGGAATCCGGAATCCGGAATCCGTTTGCTATTTATAAGTTATATGAGAATCCTCAATGCGAAGTTCAATAAACTTTTATTGATCGGGTTCCGGATTCCGGATTCCGAACCTCAACATAAGGAAATCTTAAAAACAACTTGACATCATTACTCACAAGTCTAAATTACCGACCAGTGATATACGTCTCTCTCACAGTGGCCATGATGCAAATGATGATGCACTCAATGCGAGGGCCGGATATTTTGTAAGAAACTAGATCCGGAAGCTACACCCCTCGCAAATCGAGGGTTTCTTTTTATATATATGATTTCTGACAAATTCTCACCATCACAGGAAATGGAAGATCTGGTTACAGATGTGTTTGGACCGGAGGGATTTGAAAAAGCATTCATTAATAATTCTCCTTATGGACTTTGTGCTTTTCCTGAATTTGGAAGGTTATTTAAACAATGGAAGCAAAAGACAAGCGGGGATATCCGTGCTCTATTGGAACTCTCGCGTGATGGGTGGGTAACTGAGGATAGAAAAATAGATGGAACAATACCTAGAAATGAACTTGGTAACTTAGTAAAGGAAGGACGATTACATATGTTCCAAATACCCAGTCTGCTTTGGACACTTGGGCTAAATCTCCATAATCAGAAAAAATATATGGAGGCCAGTAAACTTCTTGATGGGTTGGGAATATATATTAGGGAAGAGACTGATCAAGCATTAGTTGTATGTGACAGAGAACTTATTAATACTGTTGCGACTTAATATATTCTATTAACAAAATTTATGTTATGAGTCGAAATCCGATTGCAATCGATGTCCCGAGTGAAGATGGATATATTATCCTATCAAGCCAGAAACAAGCTGCTGATTTTAGTGAACTTGATACCATTAGGATTGAGCATTATGCGCAGGGTGGATCGTTTCTGTCAGGTCCGGCAGCAGATATAGCAAATGCGCTTAGGGATCTTGGATATAAGATACTTAGGTAGAATAAGTTGATTCTACATAAATTAGATCAATAAAATAAATGAAAAACTAGTTTGTTAAAATTGTACTAGATGCTAAGCTAGGCAACTGAATTTCATACCACTTTAAATTATGGCAGACGACCCAACCACTCAAGGAGCGCAAGCAGGAGGCACACAGCCTACACCGCCACCAAGACCCGGCGAAAAGGTACCTGAAGGCGGACTAGATCCTTCTCAGGTATTCGCATCTCCACCACAACCTCCACCTCCACCACCTGCAGCTGCAGGGGCCGCTGGTGCACAAGGTGATGGAGGAGCTCCTCCGCCTCCACCACAAGATACAGGTCCTCCACCACCGCCACCCGGAACACAGGCTACAAAAGAGATGGGGTTTGACGATGAGGATATTCGTGTATTGGGTGAAGTAGGTGATTACAGGTTTGGTAGCATCACAGCTACTGCCACAAATGACAATATTACTATTCCCGCACATAACGAAACCACTTTCGATGAACAGGAATTCCTGACTCTTCTTAGAGGAAGCATCTCATTAACACGAGATGAAAAATGGCGCATTATTCAGGCTATTCCAAACCTAAGCCAGTTCCAGATAGATGAATTGCAAAAGATATTACAGGAGGAAAGGAATAAGTTCAGTGAACTTAGTCCTAAGCATTTGTTGCAATTACAAAAGCTTGAGCAAAAGCACGCAGAAGACTGGGGTGATCTTCAATCTGTTACTGTTCAGGAGGGTGCAAAACAGGAGGAAGACCAGCAGGCGGAGGAGATTAGGAAGCAGTTGGGGCTTTAGATTTTTGTTTGTTGTTGATTGTTTTGGGGGTCACTGGTCACTAGTCGCTGGTCTAAAGTATTTGTGTATACTGCTTTTAGTTAATAATTCCGAAAAATTCACTGTGCTTTTATTATGCAATCTCGTACTCCATAGCCATTAGAAATAGATTTGTTAATAATTAATGAGTCCTCAAGAATCGGAATTATTTAGGCGAAGGAGTATAACCGACAAGTGACAAGTGACAAGTGACACTCAATTACTTAATATTTATTAGATATTAATGTGCACAAACACAAAAATCCCCACACACAAAATCGTCAACACAATCGCACTAAACACTTTACCCTTAATCAACTTTTGAATACTCGAAGCCAGTAGAAACAGAAAGCAAACAAGAGTAAACTTGAGAATGATATTTGAATAAAGGAATGCACTTACATAAGGGATTTCGAAAGGTAGATTTCTGGTAATTTGATATGAGCCTAGGAAATATGCAACAAGGTATCCAACTAATAACCATCCGGCATACAACCTGAGCGTATCTACTATTGGAAAATATATATCATTTCCTTTTTGTTTGGGGGATTGCGTACTTGGTTTAAAAAACATATCAGAGTCTGTTTGGGCATTATCAGTCTCATTTCTTTCGTCACCCGTAGCTTCGTGTATCTCTTCTGGTTTAAGGTTGATTTCTTCCAGAGCAGTTTTTGCTGCTTGCAAGTTATCAGCATTTATTGTTCCTTTAACAGTCTTGTTCCCGATATCTTTTGCAGTATAGGCGTAGGTTGGCATGACGGTAGTTTAGCAGAGTTTTGAATCCTAATTCTCCGTATGTTCACTCAAATTTTCCGTAATATACTTAACGGCTTCTTCCAAAGCAGCAGGAGCAGAGATTTCGAAGTGTCTGCTATCAGTCCAGCTTCTGTATCCTATTACATTACCACCCTCTGTACGAACCTGCTTGTCTGTTGCCTTTTTGGATCCTACCGATCCCGACATCAGATTAATTTGGATTGGTCCGTCGTAAAGATTGATTAGTTCTTCTGAGCTTAGTTCCAAATGCCATAAGAATGAATTGGTTGTTCCAAAAGATTTAAACCACCAATTTCTGTGTATCGGTACACAGAATCCAATATGAGCTGTGCAGTATTCTTGTGTCCAGTTATCTGCAGTGAGTGATTCTTTGGACATTTTATCTGCTCGTGCAGTTAATTCAGCTGAGACCGGTGTGGTAGGGGAGTCTTCTTCTGGTTCTTCGTCAGTCTCGTCTGGTTCTTCGGCTGGTTCCATATCTTCATCGATATCATCATCTTTTTCCTCCGAATCGTCATTTGAGCCTATGATTGCCTCCTCATCTAAACCGGGTATTGGAGCATCATCGTCATCATCAGCTATTTCTTCATCATCATCCACTTCCGTAGGATCATTATCAGAATCTTCTGATTCCTCTGAATCATCTGCTTCCTCATCTTCCGGCAAATTATCAGAATCACCATCAGTAACCAACCTTGCACTCTCTACTCTCATAATAGTGCCTGCTCCTTCTATGGTCGGGCGAAGTGCTCCCAGCAGTTCAACTTGCTCATTTACATATCCGTTAAGATCAACACCATCGCTTTCGAGTAATATAAATCGACCATCAGGTAACAGTAATCTGTGGCTGCCTTCAGTATAAATACTAATCCCGGCAGGTTTAACAATTCCCTGATAAATTACGTTCTTGGTTTCCCTGACCTCAGTATCTTCAGAATTTTCTGCAAGTCCTTCAATATCTTCCTCGAATGGCATCTCCTCGGCAGGTGGTTCTGCGGGGCTATCTTCATCCATAGCTGGAGGTGCAGGAGGTGCACAACCTGCAATGATTACAAGTATTGGGGCTATCATATAAATGTATGATTTCATGGCAATGATTGGTTATTATAAAACTGGAGTCGTATTATAGCGTTTACTTGAGATACGGTATAATTAAATGTACTTTAGTCAAGCTTCTATTTTGCTATTTCCGGCTATTTACATATTACTTGCCAATGGTTCTATCTCCTCATTCCTAACTATAAACTCACTTGGGAGAGAGCTTGGCAATGTTTTGTACTTCGATACTATAAAGTTTTCTTTAATTTGCCCATTTGGCAGTTTGATATTCTGAACCCATAGGATTTCGTTCTTCTTAACTTTTCTCCATTTCTCCTCCAGATCTTTTGGTGTATTTGAATAGAAATACGGACCTTCCAAAGCAACACTTCTGCCATCCGGAACACCATAGAAGTTAACAACAACATCTTTATCATCCGTTGTGTATGACTGGATAATTATTGGATGAGATGATTCGTTTACAAATGCCAGATCCTGAGTTCCGGGATATATGGTTGCATCAATTCCCACACCATATTGCTTGTAATAATAGACATACAAGCTATGACTTCTGCGAGCTGTAACAGGGAATCCTGAGTTAACAATTGCTCGATATACGGTTGTCGAAGCCTGACATATGCCTCCTCCGGGTTGCAATACCAGTTGATCTCCGTTCAATATAACTTTTGCCATGCTCCAGCCGTTACCTGTTGTAACTCGTCCGTTTAGTGTCTCGTTAAAGGAGAACTCTGCTCCCGGTTCTACAATTACGTTGTTAATATGCTGATTTATAGCTTTTTTGACGTTTGCCATTCGATTATATGTTGATCCTTTGTAATTGGATCTGCCCTGAGAGATATTGGAGAGCGTGATGGTATCGCCATTGCTTTCGTAGTATATCTGTCCCTCACGCCAGTCAAAGCTAAACGTTAGATCGGGGTATCCATATTCAAGTGCCTCTGATATTTGTCTGGCGGCATCTTCAACATTGGTCTCGTATCCTGCCATTGCTATGCCATCTGTTTTTGCCCGCAGGATGGTACCGCTCATGGTGTCTCCCAGGTAATTGACATCTGTTGGGGGTGTAATTCCGGGGAAGTAATGTTCCTCCAGATATGACTGAATGATCTCTTCAGAGACAGAAAACTCTGCCGTTGAGTAAGTAAATTTAGGATTTATCCATGTTGGATACGCTTGAAGTGATGCATTCCAATTCTCTTTTACTGCTCCGTCACTGCTAAAAAGTTCTACATTAACACTGCGCCTCATTAGACCCTGACGTCTTAAAATGGCGTCAGCCAGCACGTGAATATTGGGGGAGGACTTATTTGTTTTCCTTAATCTTTGCTTCAGCCTTTTGGCGATACGGTATTCCATCATGTCCGGATATGCCGCATATCTCTCTGCAGCTGCCATCATATCTGAACCAATATTAGCCGTAAATAGCGGAATAAAGGCAAAATTTGAGTTATTTGAGGGTGCTATAGTAACCAAATAAAGCACACCTAAGAGTAATGCGGTAAGTTGCGATAGGTTTTTTGTAGTTTGTTTCATGTTTGTTTGTAAGCATATTATACAATATTTAGGTATATTATGCAACTATTTCAATA
>JAHISE010000037.1 GCA_018818235.1 Patescibacteria group bacterium | reverse complement strand
ATACTCCTTCGCCTAAATAATTCCGATTCTTGAGGATTCATTAAATTATTAACAAATCTATTTCTAATGGCTATGGAGTACGAGATTGCATAACAAAAGCACAGTGAATTTTTCGGAATTATTAACTAAAAGCAGTATAACAAGCAAACTAGAAACCAGTAGTTTGACTTCGCTCACCACAGGTAAACTAGTCAACGAATCTGCGACCAAGCCTGAGCAACGCTTTAGTTTTATCTATCGTCGAGTTCTCCAACCAGGCTTCTCTCCATAATGTCCCGAATCCTATTTGGATTCTTTGACTGAGTAAGCGCCCACATCAACTTGACCGCAGCACATTCCAGAGTCATATCACTTCCGGAAATTACTCCCAAGCGCTCAAGTGTAAGCTGCTTACGGAAACGATGAAGATCTATTTTTCCTCGCAGAGCCTGTGATGTGGTTACAACCGGAATCCCTGCTTTTGTAACATCCCTAAGCCAACCAAACAGATGCTCCGGCAACATTCCCGGTCCATATGCCCTTAAAACAATCCCATGAGGATTGCAATTCAGTATCCCATTCAGATAACTGTCATGAATTCCGGGGAATAACG
This sequence comes from Patescibacteria group bacterium, assembly GCA_018818235.1. Lineage (GTDB taxonomy): Bacteria > Patescibacteriota > Gracilibacteria > Peribacterales > Peribacteraceae > UBA2144. Next base: position 1,600 of record JAHISE010000037.1, on the reverse strand, counting down.
TTGTAATTACTATGTTGGAATCGAATGTGGGCTTGCACTGTAGTGTTCTTTTTCTACGTACTATTCTTCGTTCGGACATATGCACATCCAAATTAAACTCAGCAAGAGCAGGCATGATGGCGGAATCAAAAGTCCTGAATAATGACTGATCAACCTTTTTGGATCTGCACCCCCTTATCACTCGCGGCCCAAGTACAACACAAACTTCGGCAATATCCAGCTGTGCTGACCGGATCGCATATATCAAATTCATCCTACCATCACCTGCAATATCGTTTATCGGATGAATGGCTCCGGTGAGGATAACCGGCTTACTTAAGCCCTGAAGCGCAAAACTAAGCGCACAAGCGGTATAACTCATTGTATTGGTACCATGTACCACAACAAACCCTTCAAAATCGTCATAGAGCTCTTCTATTTTTTGCGCAATTTCAATCCAATTTTCCGGAGTTACTTCGGAAGATCCAACATTGGCAAGTGAATAAAACGTAAGGGCAACTTCTCGTTGAAGTTCGGGCAAAAAGCGATGTATTTCCGTCAAAGATTCTATAGGTTCAATCCTCCCTGTCTTTTGATTGACTTTCATTCCGATGGATCCACCGACGTACAAGAGTGCAATTTTTGGACGGGGCATGAGGCAAGTTTAGCCTAGAACAAAAGACATTCCAAGTTTTTGGGAACTTTATGTTTAATTAAAAATTGAGAATTGATAATTGAAAATTAATGACGCTCTACAACTCGAGAATCTCTTCTATACCACTGATAGCCTCATCAAGTTTTCCTTGCTTGTTATAAACCTTATGATCACACTTTTTTGAGTATCCCAATTCCATATCCATACTATTTATTCTACGGGAAAGTTCCTGATCTGAAATTGGAGCCCGATCTTTTATACGCTCAATTAATACTTCTTTGTTTTCAGGCATAATAAATATTGATTCAAGTTTATAAGGTGCATCTTCGCTGCAAAAAAGATTATGCTTGGTAATGCTATCAAATCCCTGTACATCAACTTCACGAACAACAATCTGACCTTTTTCAATAAATGGAATGATCTCGTCTTCCAGAGTTCCATATTTTTCCTCTCCATGAACAACCGCCCACTCAAGAACTTTGTCTTGTTTAATCAGCTCATCAAATTCTTCATCAGAAACAAACCTATAGAGCTCATCCCCTTCTCCTTTGCGTCTTTCCCTTGTAGTAGCACTTCGCGGAAAATGAAGCTCAGGATGATCATCTTTGAGTTTTTTCAGGATAACACTTTTGCCAACTCCGCTGGGGCCGATTATGAGGACTAGTTTGCCGTTGTTCATTGGATGAATCCTAGCGATTTATTTTTATATAACCAAGGTAATATGGTTGAACGGTTGAATGGTTTAATGGTCCTAAAGTGACTCCAACATTGGTAATCGCTTGCGAACCATTTGGCCATTTAACCATTTAACCATTCTTGAACTTTATCATCAGCCATTGCACAAATCTGAAGTTAGTGATATAATAATCTGATTGCTCTTTAATACAATCTAGTAGGAAGTGGTGAGAAGTGACGCCATGTCTTGTACGGTTTGCCAGGCTTCTCGCTCAGCATTCTCATACTGCT
>JAHISE010000036.1 GCA_018818235.1 Patescibacteria group bacterium | reverse complement strand
ATACTCCTTCGCCTAAATAATTCCGATTCTTGAGGATTCATTAAATTATTAACAAATCTATTTCTAATGGCTATGGAGTACGAGATTGCATAACAAAAGCACAGTGAATTTTTCGGAATTATTAACTAAAAGCAGTATAACTTTGAATTATGCAACTTTCAACACCTCATACTTAATAATCCCCGATGGCGTATCCACATCCAGATTATCACCTTTTTGTGCGCCAAGAAGAGCTTTGCCAATTGGTGATTCGTTGCTAATTTTATGCTCAACAGGATCTGCCTCCGTTGATCCGACTATTGTAAATTCCTGCGGTTCATCACGATCAGTTTTATTTCTGACTGTTACGGTAGATCCGATATCTGCAGCCTTGCCGGACATTATCATTTTTTTGTCTGCAATTATTTTTGCATTCTTAATTTTTTGCTCCAATTCTATGATTCGTCCTTCTATGAACGCCTGCTCATTTTTGGCTTCCTCATATTCCGCATTTTCCGAAAGGTCTCCATAAGAAATGGCTTCTTTTAGCCTTTGAGCGACCTCCTGTCGTCTTGTGGTTTTAAGGTGATCCAGTTCATCTTTCAGCCTTTTTAGGCCTTCTTTGGTTACCAGAATCTCATCGCCGGTTACCAGATCGTCATCTGTAATTTTGGAGGATTTGGGCATAGTAAAAGGGGAATGTGGGGGGATTCTAAGTTGTTTTTGTCAGCAAAGCAATAAGATGAGGGATATTATTTGAAGAAGTTTATAGTCGCTTGTCACTGGTCACTAGTCACTAGTCCCATGTGTGTTCTGACCAGCGACTAGTGACCAGCGACTAGTGACGTATCAGACTTTTATTACGAAGATTATTTAACCCTTTATAGCTATATCATCGACGTCCCACCACTTCCGGCCATCCAATCAATGGCATATTATCTATATCTTCAATTTGTATTATTGATTCGATGATTCTTTTTGCCAGTTGAACATTGGTTATAAGAGGAATCCCGTGATCAATGGATATACGGCGAATATAATATCCGTCTGTCTGCTCATCACTGCTTGAATGAGTCGGGATGTTTATTACCAGATCGATGCGCTTTTTTTCCAGATATTCTTTTATATTCGGGCTTCGTGGTTCGGATACTTTATGCAACAAAACCGATGGTACACCGCGTGATTCAAGGAATGAGTGAGTATTTTTGGTTGCATAAAATGCGTAGCCTCTCTTATGCATATTTTTAATTTCCGGAAAGAGGTCAATCTTCTCTTCCAGTCGTCCTACAGTTACCAAAATGTTTTTCTTTGGAATTTTAAATCCAATTGCTATCAATGCCGTAAGCAATGCTTCTTCCGCGTTGTTACCAAAACAAGCCACTTCACCCGTACTTGCCATTTCTACTCCAAGACGTGGGTCTGCACCCTTTAGTCTATTAAAACTGAATTGTGCAGCCTTAACTCCCACATGATCCAGATCTACGGTTTGATATCTTTTGTCTGGTGGAGCTTTGTGCAGTAAAGCCTGAGTTGCGAGTGTAATAAAGTTTTCTCCCGTAACTTTACTTGCAAATGGGAAGCTTCTGCTTGCACGCAGATTACATTCAATTACCTTCAATTTGTTACTTCTTGCAAGAAGTTGAATGTTAAATGGTCCGGAAATATTCAATCCCTTTGCAATATGTTTGGCTATGCTTTTAACGCGACGCAATGTTTCCAGATTAACTCTTTGAGGAGGAAGAACAATGGTGGCGTCACCGGAATGTACTCCGGCATTCTCGATATGTTCCGAAATCGCATATAAAAGTAATTTTCCGTCTTGAGCAACTCCATCAAATTCAATTTCTTTTGCACCAATCTCGAATTTGGAAACCACAATAGGAGCTTCTTTATTTACAAAAGCTGATCCGCCAACGTAATCTTCCAAATCATCATCGGAGTGAACCACAGCCATAGAAGCACCCGAAAGCACATAACTTGGTCTGACAATTACGGGATATGCCACTTTTTGTGCAAAATCTTTTGCAGATTTGATGTCCGAAAATTCTTTCCATTCCGGTTGATCAATCTTAAGTTCATCCAGAAGGGTGCTGAATTTATGTCGATCTTCCGCCCGATCTATATCTTCGGGTGCGGTTCCTAAAATTGGTAGTCCAGCCTTGTGTATTTTTGGAGCAAGTGAATTTGGAATTTGTCCTCCCATAGAAACAACAATTCCATATGGGTTAATAAGATCTGCGATATCTCGAACACGTTCTTCGGAAAGCTCTTCAAAGAAGAGCAGATCACATTCATCGTAATCCGTACTTACGGTTTCGGGATTACTATTAATCATCGCAACTTCGAAATCATTTTTCTGCAGTTCATGAACTGCCTGTACACAACACCAGTCGAATTCAACTGAGGAGCCGATGGAGTAGGGTCCGCCGCCGAGGACGATAATTCTATGTTGATTGGTTGAGTTGGGGGTCGCTAGTCGCTGGTCACTGGTCACTGGACCCTCGACGAGTGACGAGTGACTAGTGACTAGTGACCCATCCGTGTTCTTAATAATTATATCGTGCTCAGTTCCATGATACGTCATATAAAGATAATTCGTCTGTGCGGGAAACTCCCCAGCCAACGTATCAACCTGCTTAATTACTGGAGTGATATTATTTTCAATGCGTTTCTTGCGGATAATTTCGGCATCAGATTCCGAAATCATTGCGATAGATCTATCGGAAAATCCTGAACGCTTGGCTTCTTTCAGAAGTTCGGGTGAAGGTAAGCTATTCTTTTTGAGTCGTTCTGCTATCAGTGCGCATGAGCGAATACGTTCCAGAAACCACATATCCATTTTGGTTTTTTCGTGAATTTCATGCATCTCAATTTTTCCCTTGAGTGCTTCTGCAATTGCAAATATGCGTCTGGGAGTTGGCAGTATTGCTTCTTCTCCCAGATTATTAAATTCAAATGGAGTTGGGAAAAGACCTTCTGCACCAATATTAAGCATTCGAATCGCTTTTTGCATTGCTTCTTCGAATGTTTTACCAAGTGCCATAACTTCACCGACAGATTTCATTTCACTTGTAACCTGATTGGAAACCATTCTGAATTTCTGCATATCCCATCGGGGCATTTTTATGGCGACGTAATCTAGTGACGGTTCAAAGTCCGCACAGGTTACATGAGTTATTGCATTTGATAATTCTGGAAGGGTGTAGTCCATGGAAAGCTTTGCTGCAATAAATGCCAGTGGGTAGCCGGTAGCTTTGGATGCCAATGCGGAACTTCTGCTTAGACGAGCATTCACTTCTATAACACGGTAATCTCGCGAATCAGGATCGAGTGCGAACTGTATGTTGCACTCCCCAATAATTCCAAGATGCCGGATCACCTTAAGCGAAATTGATCTGAGCATTTGGTAATCGGTATTATCCAAGGTCTGGCTTGGAGCTATGACAATTGATTCACCCGTATGTATTCCGAGCGGATCTATGTTTTCCATATTACAAACCGTAATACAGTTGTCTGCTCTGTCACGTACCACTTCATATTCAATTTCCTTCCATCCGGTCAAGTCTTCTTCGACCAATATCTGAGGTGATTCAACAAAAGCAACTTTGCACACTTCTTTCAACTCACTTTCATCATTGGCTCTTCCGCTGCCCTTTCCTCCAAGCGCGAATGCTCCTCTAACAATTACGGGAAATCCGATGTCTTCTGCGGCTTTGAATGCTTCGCTTATATCTTCGCAGGCATGGGATGCGGGAACATTAACATCGATACTTTTTAATTGTGCATTAAACAAGGCTCGATCTTCCGTATTTCTGATACTTTCTACCGGAGTTCCCAGTACTGCAATTCCATTTTTTTTCAGAATTTCCGAATCATTAAGCTCAAGTCCACAATTAAGTGCGGTCTGTCCTCCGAAACTCAGCGATATTACATCCGGTTTCTCCTTCTCTATCACTCTCTTGACGAATTGAGGGTTAACAGGAAGGAAATACACAGTATCTGCGACATTCCAGCTGGTTTGGTTGGTTGCGATATTCGGGTTAACAAGTACTACTCGTGCGCCTTCTTCCTTAAAAGCTTTTATTGCTTGGCTTCCGGAATAATCGAATTCGCCCGCTTCTCCTATTTTCAGAGCTCCTGAGCCAAGAAGTAAAATAGTCTTATCTTTTGCGGATTTAAAAAAAAGACCCCCTTCCTCCGCCTGGGCGGATTTGGAGGTTCCCTGCGTTATCTTTGATGTCATTTCCGATGCAGCCTAATGGGTTTGGGGGTGGATTGCAAGCGTTTCTTCAAGAGTTAAAATTCCAAATTCGCAAATCCACAAATTTGCAAAAAGAATCCAAAATTCCAATATTTCAAGGATCCAAGGAGGCAATAGCAATCTTAAAAATTTTAGAATTTTGATTATTGGAATTTATTTGTGAATTTCGGAGTTTGGAATTTGGAATTTTAACCATTATCTTGCTAAAATCATCACAATGCTCAACCGTTCAATATCATCTGTCATATTCTGCACCTTCCTTCTATCTCCAATCCTAACCCATGCAGGAGTTTTTAGTCAGATCAAATCTGACTTTCCATATCTAAAACTGGATTTAAACTTTTTCCAGAGTAAGCATCAACGTGATACTGAGGATAAGGAATATGAATTTGGGGATGAGCTTTTTCCAAAGCTTGTTTATGGCAGTGGTGGAGACACTTTAAAAGGTTCAGCACCTGCAGATTCTGATGAAAATCTCTCAATAACAATAGATGGGCAGGAAGTTGAATTATCAGATGTTTTGGGATCTGCATGGTTTGCTCCTTACATTCAAGAGATTGCAGAGAAAGGTGTAATCTCCGGCTATCGTGATTCAACCGGAAAGCCAACCGGATTTTTTGGACCTGCTGATAATGTGACAATTGAGCAGCTGGCGAAAATCGCAATGGAAGCTTCTGATGCACGATATGATGAGTGTGGCGATAGCATGAAGAGCGAGACGGCAATCGGAAGGTGGTCGGAAGATTATATTAAGTGTGCGGAATATTTGGGATGGGCTGTATTTAGTGATGGCTCCGTGGACGTAACTCGTCCCGCACTGCGAAATGAAGTTATAGTTACAGTTCTTCAGGCATTCGAAGCCAATTTCAAAGAATTAACAGGGACTGTTTTTTCGGATGTCACTGCTGCCACAGAATTTGCGGTTGCAATAGAAACAGCAGCACGTGATGGTTTGGTATCAGGCTTTGCTGATGAAGATGGGAATCTTACCGGTTTGTTTGGTCCATCAGATCCGGTTACACGAGCGGAGATTGCTAAGATTGTTGGGATGGGGATGAGGATATATTAGTTGGAGGGCATTGAGGTGTGCCCTGTCTCTTTGTTTTTTGAGTTTATTGGATGTGTTATACCCCCTCTCCCCGGCCATCTCCCTGTATGGAGAGGGGGGCCTCGTTATTATAGAATTCAAAGTTTGTTCTCTCCAATACTGAAGCTCCATCCTTCTTAGGAGGAGTGGCTATACCCAAAGGGCATCTTAGAGGGTTGGAGGTAGATATTGCATCATAAGCCGAAAAGTACTATATTTTTCGCATTCCTTCCCCTTACTACTATGGGCACTCGAATTAAATCTTCTATTCTTGTTTTATCAGGTATATTGTTTGGAATTGCAGGTACTTCTGTGGCATCTCAGCTTGGTTCGGGCGTATTTACTGATGTGCCTTATGGAATGTATTACGATGAGGCGATCGGTGAACTTAATTCACTGGGAATAATCAATGGGTATGATAGTGGTAAATTTGGACCGGATGATTATGTTACCCGAGGTCAAATTGCAGTTCTTATGAAGAGGTTGCGAGATGAAATAAATGAAGTTCAGGTTTCGCAAAGTACTTCATCGCAGGAGAGACAGCAGGCAAGAGCTGCCGCTGCCAGTGCTTTGGCTGCATCGGTTACTTCCCAGACGGATGATACTGAAACTACAGATGATACTGATGTTTCAGATACTTCAGACACCTCAGACACCTCAGATACTTCTGATGACGATATAGAACCACCCAATACAAATACTGCAGGCTTGGTAAGGTTTACAATTAATAAATACAGTGTGGATGAAAATGAAGGTGTTGCAACAATAAGTGTTGTAAGAACGGGAGGAAATCGTGGTGCGATTACAGTTGATTATGTGGTAACCGATGGGACGGCAAAATCAGGTGAAGATTATGAGCTTACTTCAGGTACCATCAGATTTGCCGATAGGGAGACCAGTTCTACTTTTATAATAAATATTATTGATGATGAAGTGGCCGAGGAAGATCAAACTGTAAATATCACTCTTGGTGATCCTTCCGGAGGGGCGCAGCTTACAACACCAAGTGCCGCGGAACTTACAATTAAGGATAATGAGGAGGGAGAAGAAGAACAGGGTGATAAGTTAATAGAATTCAGCGCTCTTGAATATCAGGCCTCCGAAGCAGGAGGTAGCATTGATATATTGGTTGAACGAATCGGTGACTCTTCTGCCAAAGCAACTGTTAAATATTCTACGAATAACGGTACTGCCAGCAATTCGAATTATGAGCCGACAAGTGGATCTCTGACATTCAATGCAGGAGAAATCCGGACATCTTTTTCAATTACCCTAAAAGATAATCAAAATATCAATGGTAACAAGACAGTCAATCTGAGCTTGAGTGAACCCGGTGGTGGCGTTTTGGGAAGCAATAAATCTGTGGTTCTTACAATCATGGATGACGAAGTCACATCCTTTGGATCAGGTTCCATCAAATTCTCAAGATTAAATTACGAAGCATTGGAGTCCAAAGAAGAAGCTGTGATAGAAGTAAGTCGGGTTGGTGGAACCGATGGGATTGTAACAGTTGGATATTCCACTGACGGAGGTACGGCTGTTGCGACTCAGGATTACACTGTTACTTCCGGTACTCTTACATTTAGAACCGGTGAGTCTAAAAAATCATTTGTAATTCCTTTGGTGAATGATGACTTAAATGATTCCGGGGAAAAGGTTAATCTTAAACTTTTGAACCCGACCGGAGGTGCTGTGCTAATCAGTCCTACGGCGGCTACTTTGGAGATACAGTGATTGTCTGAACTACAGATTATCAACCTTCGCCTCTTGGCTATCAGTCGCGGCGAGGCCGCGCCTCGACGGATGGCCGGCAGGCTTGGCTACGGTCGACAGGCACGGATTACGTGGATTTGTAATATCAACCTACTGCTTTGTCTGGGGGGGGATTTGCGTTATCTGCGCCATCTGCGTTATGTAATTCAGATAGTGGCCGCAGTGACTTGATTACTGTCCCAATTTTTTGAAATCTGTACCTTCGATAATACTAGCTAATTTTGGAAACCTTTGTGCAATTTGTGCTCTGGAATCATGTAGTTCGTGTAATACCTGATTAATGAGATATGGGTCATTTTCATCTGATTCGGCTTCTTGCGAAGTGAGAGGCAGATTGCCTGTTCGTAAATAGTCGGGATCGGAAGTTAGATGTCGTAATACAAGTTCGAATAGTTCATCTTCCTGTAAATCTTTGTGTAGCATTGCAAGTTCGATGGTTCTAAGAACAGTTCCATTAAGTACTGCACGCAAATGATGTCTAATTACTACAGCATTAGATCCTGTTGGAAATAATCTTGCCAAAGCTTCTCCAAAAGCATATTCCAATAAATCTTCTACGTGTTTAGTGGCCTCATGCCTGTTTTCGCTGGTCATAAAAGTGTTATACTTGTCTTTGTATTAATTGCAATGGTATTGGTTGTGTTAATTCTGGTAGCGAGGGGTTTTCAGGATACTACTTGTTTTTGGAAGTCAACCTTTGCTCCTGATGGCCTGCCACGGTCACTCACGAGTGACGTGGCCTGCCACGGTCACTCACGAGTGACGTGGCCTGCCACGGTCACTCACGAGTGACGTGGCCTGCCAGCCGTAGCCGTAGCGACTCTGTTGAAAATTATACAAATGAGTTCAGGAGGCTACGCTCGACAGCCTACGCTACGCGTAGGCTGGTGCCGCTGGCTGGAATCGAACCAGCACGACCGTAATTGGCCAAGGGATTTTAAGTCCCTCGTGTCTACCATTCCACCACAGCGGCATATTTTGAAGAATGAACGATTTTACCGTTGCCAGTATAGCGAAAAGTTAATTCGTGGAGAATGGAAATAAATTCTACAATGTAGGATATGGGAATATTAGATAAGTGGTTAGATGGTCGATTTGAAAAAAAATATGCCAATATTCCAGTATTATTGCATGGCACTAACATGGAGTATCTTGAAACAAGAATTCAAGTTGCAAATTGTTATTCTCATGAAGATCGTAATGGAATATCTATACCTATATATTTAACACATCATACAAGTTCAGCAATTGATTATGCTTTTAGGAGATCTCTTGGGCGAAATGGAACACCTGTTGTTTTGCTGATACTTATAGACATGATTAGAGGTAAATTAAAAAGAGAGGGGTTTCATCCGATTGTGGATAATTTGCTTAGTAATGATTTTATAGTTCATCGAATTAATACTTCAAGTATTGAAGATGAAATATCTAAATTACGATATGCAATGAAAACATTTCTTCAGCTAGAATGATTGAACAGTTCAGATTCATAACAAATTCACCATTATAAGATATAACCAGAAACATCATCAACACCAATAAAAATCAAAAATTATTCTCAATTCTCAATTTCTAATACCTCTCTAAGTATAACGTCCTTCACTTTCCCCCAGTCTTTACTGTTTGCATCACCAATGCGTTTGAGGATAAAACGATTATCCAATGTAAAAATCTTCATTCGAATAACGGATTTAGGGTAGAGCCCTTGTTCTTTGCAATCAGAAATGCAAATGTCACTTTTCCATGGTTTATTCCCTCCTGTTGTTATCATGGCCAGCAATGTGTTTTTATGTTCTTTATTGAAAGAATGTCCTGAAAGAACCAGCGCAGGGCGTCGCTTTGTTTGCGGCGCGTCCACAAAAGGAAAAGGGACAATAACGATTGTACCTGAATTACAAATCATCGTAAGCATTGGAATCTTCTTGAGACAGCCATTCGCTTGCAAGTGAGCTTTCTACAGATCTAAGATATTCGTCTTCTGCTTCATTCATTTTACTTATTACGACTGAATCATCTTCGACCGAAAAAGAGATCATATCTCCTGAATCTACATCCAAAAAAGCACGTATTTCTGCGGGAATGGTTGCCTGTCCTTTTTTGGTAAGTCGGGATCTTGGCATTGGTAATGGGGTAATACGTAATACGGTATTACTTTATCAAAATATTCATGTAAATACAAGTTCAGATATTTGGCTTAAATTTAACTAAATCGGCAACGCCCCCGCCTTCATAGCAGGCATCGTATTGTGAACCTTTGCGCCCACCTGCATTACAATTCCTGTCTGAGGATCTACTTCTTCTGATGCAATTACCAGACGCCTGAGGGTTGTTCCAACGGGAGTACATGTCATAAGTGTTGCAACTCTGCGATCAATTGGCTGATCCAGAACCGTAACATCAGAAGGTTTAACTTCACGTTTGGATCGAACAATGTATCTGTGTTTATCTCCTCCGTAATAAACCCAATACTCATCACCCGGTACCAGTTCATGCAGTCGTGCGAAAATATTCTTATATTTGCCGGGAGCCCAAGGGTAATATGAGCTATGGCCTGTTACAAAGAAGTTTCCTGCTTGTCCCGGCTTGGCTGTTCCCGGATAGTGAACCACTCCCATTTGCAACGCATCCTGTATATCTGTTTCAACTTGTTCCCAATCTTCCCTGAGTAGCGAATCATATGCCGGTGTAACCAATGGAATATTCAGTCCCATTTTTGGAATGATTATCCTGTTTTCGGGAGGGCCGATACTGGGCAGGAAACTGAGAAGATTGCCATCATTACTGCCGGACACTGCAAGCGAGGGGCTCTTGAGCAACTTTTCCCTGAGTGTTGAATCCACAGAAGCAGTTAAAGCATGGACATTGCGTACATATTCAACAGGATTTAAATGCGTTGTAACAATGCTCCAGAAGCTTTGGTAATTAAGACTTACGAACAAAGCAACAAAGATTGCCGCAAATGTTCCTCCGAATTTGACTGTATCTACAAGGAACAAAGAAAGTCTGCTGTACTCCTTTAGATCTTTGTTTCTGCGCGGTACCCATACGGGTTGCATCATAAATATCCATGTATGCTTAGCTCCGTGCTTGATATGCTTTTTGCTGTTCAATATGGATTTACCCGCACTTTTTAGGCTGAATTTATATTGGTGTGCACCTTCCGAGATAATATCTTTTGTCGAACTTTTAATTTTCTTTTTGATATGAGGAAAAGGATTTTTGATTTCTTTCTTTGATTTTTGTTGTTTGGGTTTATTGACTGATCGTGACAATCTGGTTTTTGCAGGTTTTGATTCAAATATTCCATGATTTGCCTCTTTCTTGATCAGTTCAGGTTTTTCTTCTTCTATTGTGTTCCAGACTGTTTTATTTTTCGACCAATTCCATTCACCTTCGTTTGAATATTCGCCCGTAGGACCACTATCTTCCGATGGAAGAATGATGTTACCGTTTTCGTCATACTGTGCTTTGTGGAAATTCGGATTCATAGTATTCAGGTTATTATAGCAGAAAGAAGGGGATTAAGCACGTTTGAGTGGAGAGGATTGTAGCATGTCTGAACCATGATTCACCTGATTATTGGATTTTCATGATTATGCAAATGCAAAATCAGGTTAATAATCAAGGTAATCCCTAAATCATGAAAATCTAGGTTCAGACAATTATCCCTCCCCCAATTACCTCATTCCCTTCATATAACACCAATGATTGCCCTTCAGCCTGTGGCGATTGAGGCTCTGAGAATATAAATTCTCCTTTTTCTCTTTTGACTCCTTTATCTCCTTTACCTCCATTAAATAAAAATCTCCCTGCTTTCTTCTTAGATAGTGACCTTGTCATACACTCACATGTTATAGGTTTATTATCGTCAGGAACCGCATTAATAAAGGATAAATCCCGAACACAAACTTTATTCACAAACTCAGTATTTTGATCATCTACAATCAATCTGTTTCCTTCAATATCTTTTTCCACGACTTCCAGTGGAGAGGCCAAACCTCCAACTCCAATTCTTCTTTGACCGATTGTATAGAGGGGGAGTCCTTTATGAGTTCCGACTTTTGTTCCGTCACGTTTGACGATCTCTCCTTCTTTCATTGAATCATCTAAGTATCTTTTTAAGAATTCAGTCGGTTCCTTTTCGGGGAAAAAGCACAGGTTCTGACTTTCTCGGTAACGCTCTGCGTTGAGTGGAATATTAAATTTCTTTGCAAGTTCATAAACTTCACTCTTCTTAGTTTCACCCAGTGGAAATATTAGTTTGCTCAAGTGTTCTTGAGTCAGGCGGTAAAGGAAATAACTTTGATCTTTTTCTTCGTCAACTCCTTGTAACAATGCAAAGTAGTCAGGTCTCTCTTCGATACGTGCGAAATGACCTGTTGCAAGTTTCTCGCAATCAAAGTCTTCCAGTAGATCAAGCAGCGCTTCGAATCTCACAACTTTATTACAAACAACACATGGGTTTGGAGTGATTCCTTTTTTACATCCTTCCAGATAGTAATCCACAACTTCGCGTTTAAACTTTTCGGAAAGATCGATTGTGTGTAGTGGAAAGTCGAGTTCTTCGGATATATGTTTGGCGCGTGCAGCACTTTGTGCATCACAACATTTATTGGAAAGTATCTGTGCTTCGGCCGGAGCCAGTGGATCATTCCAAAGTAGAAACCTGACGCCTACGAGTTTATGGCCTTGCTCTTTAAGTAGGTATGCTATTACAGATGAGTCGATGCCGCCGGACATGGCAATTAGTATCTTCATAGGGGTATTAAAGGTAATTGAGTGGATAAAGGCAACTAAAGCAATCAAGGATAATTATCTCGTTGCTATGTTGCTAGGTTGCTACGTTATAAGTACATGTCAACGTATCAACGTATCTTTTTAGGACTGGCTTTATATAGCCTATATTGTTATCATGTCTGTCGTGATCCATCTATCCGCCAAAGAAGCTCTATCCATCTGGCAAAAGAAAGGAACGATCAATGCTGATCAAGCTGCGAAGCTTGAGGCTGCACTTGAGGGTGAAGATGCGCATGACGGGATAGGAAAGGGGATTGTGATATTTGCAACAATCGGAGCGATTCTTATCGGGCTGGGAGTATTGTTGTTTATAGGAAGCAACTGGCAGAACATGGGACCATCACAAAGAATTCTTACAATATTCGCAGGATACATTGTTGCCACTCTTAGTGCATATATTTGCGAGAGCAGGGGATTTGAAAGGGTTGCAGAATCACTTTGGTTCCTTTGTTCACTTTTACTTGGTGCAAGTATTTTTCTTCTTGCGCAGATTTTTCATTATTCTCTTACTTTTTGGCAGGGGCCTTTCCTTTGGATGGTTGGCGTACTGGTCATGGGGTGGGCAAGAAGACAAAGTGTTTATGCTTATCTTGCAGTCCCTCTTGGCTTGCTTGCACTCGGATGGTTGGGAGGCGGGAAGGGATGGTTCATGGATGATCAGATGCAGTTTCTGGTTGATGAAGAAGGTCTAAGATCGTTTCTGCCACTGATCGGAGTGGGGCTCATTGCTCTCGGGACAATGGTAAGGAATGGAATTGAATGGGCGGAAGAAAGCTTGTTTAAATGGGGTGCTTTTCTTATTGCAGTGCCTTTGATTATTTCCACTGCGGAAGAGAACATGATCAAGGAAATTTTCGAAGCTGCATTTACCCTTAAGCAAATTTTTATAATGCTGGGTGTATTTCTTTTGATTATTTTTGCAGTAATGAAGGGTAAGATGAGGAGCGATTTATCGCGTTACGCACTTATTCTTGTAACAATTCTTCTTTTAATACCAACAATACATGTTGGTGGTGATTCGTTTATAGGAGAAGTTATTAGCAAAAGCACGCCGGCTTTTGTTGTGCACATACTGCTGGTATTCGGTCTAACTTTGCTTTCAATATGGTTTGGTGTCCAATCTGCAAACAGACATTTGGTGAACGCAGGCATACTTTCAAGTTCAGTAATTATAATTATCCAGTATTTTTCTTGGACGTTTGATATGCTGCACAGTTCCATGGCATTTATTATCGGCGGGATTGTTCTTATAGGGCTTTCCGTATTTATGGAACGAACAAGGAGAAAGTTACTTGCTTCAATTGCTACTTCATGAAGAAAACGTATATTGCCATCGGGATTCAACTCGCCATTATGGTGCTTGTGCTAATACCACCGCTTCTGGTAATGGCGACAGGTAAAGTTGTGTATCTGGAAACTGATAAAATGGATCCTCGCTCGATGTTCCGTGGTCATTTTGCAATACTTGGTTATCTGGAAGCGCAGGATGTTTTATCGAAAGAAATAGCAGATGAATCAAGGAGAACCGGTAAGCCTGTATATGTACAGTTCACAACTGATCGTCCGGCAAAGTTTGTTAGTGTGGGGATTAAAAAGCCTAAATTATCGGAAAATACTATTTGTATTATAGGTAGAGCACGTGGGCATGAAGGGTTTGGTGCTTTTAGCCCTCTACTTGACAATGAATCGGTCGACTTTCCTCAAATAGCTCAATATTTTACTTCAAAGGAGGAGGCTCAGGCAGTGGAAAGTGCACGAGGCGAGGATCTGCTTGCTAAAGTCAAAGTTACAGGAGGTTGTAATGCTCAGTTGGTCGGAATGGAACTAAGATAGCTAAAAGTAAATCCAATTTATAGGTTGCGTGTCTCAAGAAAGATATAAGTTAAAAGTGAATTGTATGAGATATTTCTGTATCATTTGAGTCAATATGATCGAAAAAGCTCGAGCACTGGCAAGAGAATATGAAGATCTTCAGAAGCAGATGCAGGATCCGGATATATATTCTGATTCCAAGAAGATTGCAAAGATAGGAAAAAGACTATCCGATCTGGAACCTTTGATAGTACTCATTAATGAATATGATAAATGCAAAAAGGTAATCGATTCGGTTGAGGAGGTAAAAGGGGATCCTGAACTTGAGGGATTGGCGGAAGAAGAGGCGGTTGGGGCGAGGAGTAGAATCATAGAACTTGAAGAGGAGATGAAGGTATATTTGATTCCAAAAGATCCTGATGATGATAAGAATGTAATTCTTGAAGTTCGAGCTGGGACAGGGGGTGATGAGGCTGCATTATTTGCAGGTGAATTGCTTAGAATGTATATGCGATATACAGAGGAACAAGGGTGGAAAATTGAAATTATGAGCAAAACAGATGCGGAAGGTGGTGGAATCAAAGAGGCAATATGTAAGATTAAAGGATCGGGTGCCTATGGTAAGCTAAGGTTTGAATCCGGTGTACATCGAGTTCAAAGAGTTCCTGTTACGGAAAGCAAGGGTAGGCTACATACCTCAGCTGCAACAGTTGCAATACTTCCGGAGGTCGAGGAAGTAGATTTGGAGATTAAGCCGGAAGATATCAGAGTTGATGTGTTTAGATCCAGTGGTCCGGGTGGTCAATCTGTAAATACAACTGACTCGGCAGTTCGCATAACTCATGAACCAACCGGTATTACGGTTTCCTGTCAGGATGAAAAAAGTCAGCTTAAGAATAAGGTTCGTGCCATGAGTATTCTTCGTAGTCGTTTATATGCGCTTGAGCAAGAGCGTCTTGCGAAAGAAAGAGGAGATATGCGTCACGGACAGGTTGGTTCCGGTGATCGTAGCGAAAAGATCCGTACTTACAATTATCCTCAGGATCGAGTAACGGATCATAGATTAGGTCAGAATTTTTCCAATCTTCCGGGGATTTTAGAAGGGGATTTGGGACAAATTATAGAGGCGTTACAGGTTAAGCATCAGGAGGAGTTATTGGCTAGTGGAGGGGAATAAATTTGAATAAATAAGTTATACAATTTTTTGATTGTCCTCGCATCTCGACCTCGCTACGCCGTAGCGTTTTTACAAAAGCTCAATATCGCTATTATACTCCTTCGTCTAAATAATTCCGGTTCTTGAGGACTCATTAATTATTAACAAATCTATTTCTAATGGCTATGGAGTACGAGATTGCATAATAAAAGCACAGTAAATTTTTCGGAATTATTAACTAAAAGCAGTATAACATACGAGACTTCGATACTGCTACGCGAAGGCGAGAGAGGTGCTCTGGTTTATGCTTTAGTTTATATAATAAATGACCAGAGCAGGTCTTGCCTTTGGTAAATCACTCGAACTATTTATTTTCTCAGTTCATCTAACATCTCAATACGTTTTAATACTATTTCAGATGTTCCTATATCTTTTCTATATCTAACCGGACCACGGACTTCTTCGCATAGCTTTTGAGCAATTGCTTCTGCTTCTTCTATACTATCTCCTATACCAACTATTCCAGCTGTTCTGGAGCCTCCTAAGTGCAAGGTTCCATCGTCATCTTCAGATATATCTCCATAGAAAATTCGAGCATCTTCGGAAATTTCTGGAAATGATACTATCTCACCTTGTTGGTCTTTGTTGATAGGGTAACCTTCCGGTGTTATGTACTTGCATACGGTAGCTTTATTTTCGAATGTGACCATACTTTGATCAAGTGACTCTGTGATTATTCCTTTGCAAATATCTACAAAGTCGGATCTCAGTAACGGAAGAATATTCAATGCTTCCGGATCACCAAATCTGGAGTTATATTCAATAACTCTTACACCGTCTTTCACTGCTATAAATCCACCATATAATATTCCCTTATATGGTTCACCACATTCTTCTTGAAGAGCTTTGGCTGTTAGTGCGTTGATTTCACTTGCTCTTTTGATGTCATTTTCGGTCAGGAAGGGGAGTGAATGATTTGTGTCACTATAAGTTCCCATTCCACCCGTATTTGGTCCCGTATCACCTTCGAATGCTCTCTTATGGTCCTGAACAGCAGGCATGTTAATTGTAGTTATTCCTGATGTAAAACTAAGTAAGCTGAATTCCTGACCTACAAGTTTTTCTTCTATTACAACTTTGCCGCATTCTTCTATACATCTTTGAGCATACTCAACTCCTTCTTCGATTGAGTGAACGTGTTCGCCACTTACTTTTACTCCTTTACCTCCTTTAAGTGCGTCGTATTTGATTACGAATTCTCCTCTCAATTCTTGATCAATAAAAGTGTACATAGCAGAGCTCTCAGTAGAGCCAAAGACTTTGAATTTAGGATTAGCTTTTATGTCATGTTTATCAAGCAGATCACGGGTAAATCCTTTTGATGATTCTATTCTGGCTAGGGATTTTTTTGGTGCGACTGTTGGAATATTTATTTCCTCCAGAACATCAGCAAGTCCTGCTCCCATAGGATCTTCCGGTCCTATAAAGGCAAAATCAGGCTTAGTCTCTTTTGCAATAGAAGCAATAAAACCAAAATCCATTATGTCTCCAACATCAAATCTTGATGAAAGTTTCTTAATACCAGGATTATTAGATGAGCAAATGGATATCAAATCAGGCTTTTGTGGGCTTCTGGCAAATGCATCAGCGATCGCATGTCCCCTCGCTGACGATGATATTAATAATACTTTCATATGTCGATTGTCGATTGTCGAATGTCGATTGTCAAACCAAAGTCATCGTTTTAGTTGAGTCCTCATCCTCATCAAATGATTCGAATTCATACGAATCACGTGTGCGATTTCTTTTTACTCCCATTGCTTGCAGTTTTTTAAGTGAAACTTCAGGAGTGGGATACTTGCAGGTAAAGCATCCTTCTGAAAATTCTTTAATATTGTTATTACCATACTTGATTGATTTTTCAAGATCTTCAACTGATCCGTAGAACAAACCGTCAGCTCCAATATGTTTCCTGATCTCTTCAACTGTGTAGTTTGCTGCTATCAATTCAGTTTTGGTGGGCAGATCTATGCCATAAGGATCTGGACATACAATAGGAGCTGCTGCCGATGCGAAATACACTTTCTTTGCTCCGGCTTGGCGAACAAGCTCAACAATTTTTTTACTTGTATTTCCACGTACAATAGAGTCATCAACCAGCAAAACTCTTTTGTTTTTGAATTCAAGTTCAATCGGATGAAGCTTAAAGTGAAGATTGCGTTTACGAACTTCCTGCCCTGGCATTATAAATGTGCGTGTAATATATCTGTTTTTAATCAGTCCTTCGCGATAACGTATCTTTAGTTTATCGGCGAGTCCGGCGGCTATTGGTCTGCCTGTGTCCGGAACAGGTATAACTGTATCGATTTTTATATTTGCTTTTTTAATTTTCTCAGCAAGATATTCTCCCATTCTAACTCGTGCTTTATATACATTCACTCCGTCAAGGGTCGAATCCGGAGCTGCCAGATACACCCATTCGAATATACAAGGGTTAAGTTCGCCCTTAACAATTTGTTTTGTGTGCAGTTTATTCTTTGTATCAATGAATATTGCCTCTCCAGGGTTGACGTCCCTTATAAATTCAAAATCAAGTGCTTTGAATGCGGTATTTTCGGATGCAATAATATATTCCTCCTTCATTCCGAATTTACGTCTACCCAATTGCAAAGGTCTGATTCCATGTGGGTCTCTGAATCCCACAATTCCCTGACCTCCGATCAGAGCGACACTGGAATATGCGCCTTTGCATTGCCTAAAAACCGAGCTTATTGCACCGAACACGTGATCAGGACTCAGTTTTCCTTTAGGTTTCTGGTTTCTTAGTGCCACTGAAAAAATATTTAGCAGAACTTCCGAATCTGAGTTGGTATTAAGATGGCGGTATTCCTTTTCTATAAGTTTTTTCCTGAGTTCATCGGTGTTTGTTAGGTTGCCGTTATGTGCCAGTGCAATTCCGAATGGTGTTGATACGAAGAAGGGCTGTGCCTCAAACTCACTGGAACATCCCGCTGTAGGATATCGGACATGTCCTATTCCCACCGTTCCGGTTAACCTTCCAATAGATTTTGCATGAAAAACGTCGCGTACCATCCCGTTTGCTTTTTTAAGATGGAACTGGGAATTATAAGTTATTATACCTGCTGCATCTTGTCCTCTGTGTTGTAGCATTATCAGACCGTCATAAAGATCTTGAATAACATTGCGGTAGGCTGAGACAGCAATTACTCCACACATATATTAAGAGGGAAAAATTAAGATACAAAAACTAAGGCCTGCAGGAGCGAACTCTTGAGAGCCAAATTTGAGGGAATTGTCATCTTCCACGGAGATATTCTACAGATAGATTTGAAGTTAGCAACATGATATTCGAATATTTTACGAATATTTTAATAATTCTGCAGGCACTAAATTTGTTTCGGATATTCGGAATCCGGAATCCGGAATCCGTAAGCTATTTATGAGTAATTGGAAAGCTTTCTATGCGATATGTGATAGCATCATGTAATCATATTCCGTATTCCGGTCGAAATTGGATCTCAGAAATATAGAGAATCAATCAAAATTGGGTTTTATTTTGTTTTGAGGTAGAATAGTAACATGAAATACTTTATTATTCTTCTTTTGGCTGCAGCACTTTATTTGGCTTATCTGAATAGGGATGCAGTCATTAGGATGATTAATGACGTGGGGGATAGGGATTCTATTGTTATAGAGGATCCAATAACAGAAGAACCAGAATTGGTCTATACCAATTTAGAGTCGGAAACGGGTACGACAGTACAGGAAGTACCGATGGAAGAGATTCAGGATGTTTTGGGAGATCCATGTGAGGATTTATTGGGACTTCCACAAGATCATTGCTATCAGGAAACTGCTTGGGATAATGGTGAGGTAAGATTTTGTGATAAAATTCAAGGTGAGAGTTTCAGATATTCCGAAACCAGTCCGCCAAAGAACAAATGTATCTCTATGGTGGCTTTAAAGCTTTGTGATCCGGCTGTTTGTAATATGATTGAGAATGGTGATGAATTCTTTTCGTCGGTAACTTGTAAGCAGAGGATTTCGAGGATATGCCCGTGATGGCAATCGACCAGCCTTCGTCCGCCTCGGCGGAGCTACGGCCGTCAGGCATTCGACAATCAACAATCAACAATCAACAATCGAGTTTTTGCGTAACTGAATAAATAATTAGAACGGATTATAAGCCTAAGCATAAACAAATATTTGGTAATATACTTGATTCATTGAAGATTGACTAAACTATAAATAAATGATATAATATCAATATGATACAAAAATTAGATAGTGACATATATTTGATGAATTCAGATGAAATCGAGGCGATTAAGAGTCGTTTGACAGATGAAATTCATGATGAAGAAAAATATGATCTGGCTCAGTTGTTAGCGGAATTGAAATATGAATTGGATAATACTGGGAGATCAGATTCAATCAATATTGTAATGGAGATCGATAGTATTAATGCGAGTGTAAAAGGAAGAATGCCATTGGAAGTAAGGAAAGAAGTATTACATAGAATTAAGGGATACGAATTCCAAATAGCATCTATCAAAAGTGCAGAGTCACTGTCTCCGGAACTAGATGTATTGAATAGAATTAGATTAATGCAGGATGATTTACATGATGCTATTAAACACAGATCAGATGCCGGACACGATCAAATGAGATTCAGAAGTCATCAGTATGGAAAAAAGGGTGGTAAGAAATCTGGTTCACATATAATTGCAAAAAAAGATAGAATTGAACAACGCAGAAGGAGAGCGGGTTAATTAGTTTGTCTTTCTTTAGCCCTAACACAGTTTCTTATTAGGCTTGCAACTGTCATAGGACCCACACCTCCCGGTACCGGTGTTATTGCAGATGCAATTTCTTTAACTTCTTCAAAATCTACGTCACCCACCAGTCCATATTCGGTTTTGTTCATTCCAACATCTATTACAATTGCTCCTTCTTTTACCATATCTCTTGTAATCATTTTGGCTTTACCAACGGCGCAGATCAGAATGTCTCCGAGTCTTGTTAAAGATGCAAGGTCTTTTGTTCTGCTATGGCATACGGTAACCGTTGCATTTCGGTTCAGAAGCATTATGGAAAGTGGCTTGCCAACGATATTACTTCTTCCAACAATCACAGCATGCTTGCCTTCTATTTGAATTTTGTAATGTTCAAGCATTGCGATAATTCCCGATGGTGTTGCCGGTGGCAGGTGTTCAAATTCAGTCGAAAGAAATGTTTTGCCAAGGTTATATGCTCCGAATCCATCAACATCTTTCTTGGGATCAATTGCTCGGATTATTTCAGGAACCTTGTCTTCAAGTTGCTTTGGTAATGGTAGCTGTACTATAAAGCCGGATACATCGGCATCGGTATTAAGTTTATCGATAACATTCATCAGATCATCAAGCGAAGTATCTGGTGGAAGGTGCATGTGTTCGCTTCTCATGCCTACCTTCTCGCAACTCTTAAACTTCTGTTTAATGTAACTGGAACTAGCGGGATCTTCACCCACCTGAACGATCACAAGCTTAGGATCCAGCTCTTTAACTTTTGATTTCAGACCTTCAAGCAGAGCGCCTGCTGCTTCACGACCGGAGAGGAGGGTGGCTGGCATGGATATATGATAGTGGTACTTTGGGGTTGATAGCCAGAAATAAGTTAAAAGTTAAAAGTGAATAGTTAAAAGTGAGAATACAGTAGGTGTCTTTAGGGATAAAACACTATTCATTTTTCACTATAAACTATTTACTTTATCATTTTAGTAATGACCTCATATATCTTCGAGGCAACTTCCTCCTTCTCCCCCGATGAATCAATAACTTTAATGAAATCGTGCTCACGAGCTAGCTCCTGATACTCCTTGTAGACTTTTTGTTGGAGGGAATCATCTTCCAGAGAGTCATGCTTATCACGTTTCCCCATGCGTTTTCTGCAGACTTCAAAAGGTGGCAATAGGAAAAATACCTGATCAGGTTGTATAAAATCTTTATTCAAATCTTTCATCTTATCCTTGCTTAAACCAAGTGCTGTGCCATAGCAAATAGTGGAACAGAAAAATCTGTCACTGATAACAATTTTTCCTTTATCCAGAGCCGGTTCAATAACATTTTCAACATGCCATTTACGATCATCGCAAAACATCTGTTGAAGTTCCATTGGTGATATCTCTTTGTGGCTATGAAGTATATCTCTTATTTCATTTCCTATCGGGCCGTTCGAAGGTTCAAAAGTGGGTACAACATTCATACCTTCGTTTTTCAAACGCTCGTAAAGAAGGCGAGCATGCAATGTGGTTCCGCATCCATCAGGGCCTTCGAGTACTATAAATGTACCTGACATTGAATGGTACTTTACATCAGAGTTGTTAAAAGCCAAGTAGAAGTTTTTACAATGGCAATTGTCATTTAGCAATTAGCATATTGGCTAGTTTTCTCCATTAATAGAGATAGTAAGCGAATTGCCAATAGCCAATAAGCCAATTGCTATAAAGTCGGTTCAATTACCCCCACTTTTCTGGTATAATCAGATGAATAATCTATATCATCTGCATCCATATCCATTTTTGATTCTAATGTCCTCACATCTACTCGGCGTAACTTGCCTCAGGTTCCTTCATTGGTACTTCCTGCAGATGCCAGTTATTATTATCAGAGGGGGACTAAGGTTTTTGTGGACTGTAAATGAAATATTTTCATTTTTGTTCCTGATTAGGACATTTTTTAAGCCATGGAAGAGCATCACGGATAAATATCCAAGTAAAGGCTTAAATATCGGATTAATAGCTCAGGCGTTTACTCTCAATTGTACGTCAAGGATTATCGGAATGATATTCAGGACGGTTGCATTTGTAATCGGAGTGGCTATGGAGCTTGTTGTTCTTGCTATATTCGTTTCGGTCTTAATTGTTTGGTTCTTCTTTCCAATTCTAATAGCAATGGACGTGTTTTATTTGGTTGGTAGTTTGTCATGATGGATAATAATAATCTTGACCTTTCCGGCACAAACATTGCATTGGGAGTAAGCCTTGCAAGGATCTTTTATGGGAATATTGCATTTTCGCTGTATGGAACTGTGGTTGTTTTCTTGCTGATCACTATATGGCTTACCGGAGGACTTCCGCCGTTGATAATTGCACTTGCTCTTTTCTTGTTTCCGTTGGCAGTTTTCCACAGTTACTTATCTTACGAATTTAATTCTGATAAAAATAAAAAGTGGCAGGATGAAGACAGGGAACTTATTTCTTTCAATGTTCTCAGTAATATAAAATCTTTGGATAATATAACAACTTTCAATTTGATTGATGCGGCTCTAAGAACGCGCAAGGGGACTTTTATAATAAGAGAAATGGGCAGGGAGCCAAAAGATTTTATTGCACATGCTCATCACGTGCTTGAGCAGGCAAAAGTTGTCGGTGTAAATGAATTTATCACAAATGCAAAAAAAACAATGATTCAATTGGGTCGCAGTAGAATAGATGCGGGAGTTATTCTTTATACGCACTTTCGTGATAATGAGGTCTTCAGAGATGTGTTACACGAATGCGATCTTGCAATAGAAGATATGGAATCAATACTCAGACTTGAATCATTCAATGAGTTATTCAATGCAAATGAACCATACTTATCCCCAAAAACACTTTTGAAGATATTTGGTGGGTTTGGACGTTCATGGATTATGGGATATACGGATGCATTGGATATGTTGACTTATGATCTGAGCGCACACATCTTTTGGGTAGCGGATCGCAAAGTAAAGATTCATGAATCTAAGCAAAAAAATGCAGTGCGCATATTGGAAAAATCTTCTCTGCATGATTTGCTGATAATCGGAGATCCGGGTGTTGGCAAAAAAACTCTGATTGAAAACATCGTATATACAATCAGAACACAAGAGCGTTCCAAGTTTCGTGCTTATACCAGAGTTCTGGTTCTAAAAACTGCGGAACTTTTATCCGGTACAGCAAGCCCCGATAAGTTTCTGCTTCAGGCACTTAAAAAAGCACAAGAGTCAGGAAGATTTATACTTGTGATAGAAGATCTGGCTTTGATGTTAAAGTCCGGTGGTGAGAATATCAAAGGGATACTGATGAAGTTTATTCGTGAAAAAAATATTCAGCTTGTTGGCATAATAAATACCGAAGATTATCATTCTTTGATCAAAAGAGATCCCGCACTGGATCAGTTTTTTGAGAAGTTAAATATAGATGAGCCAACGGATGAAGAAACTATGGAAGTTATGATGGAACATGCGTATAAATTTCAGAAGAAAATTACTGTGAAGGTTACATACAAAGCACTCAGAAGCATCTTGACTCTTTCGCGTAGGTATATGGCAAATTTGGCTTTCCCCGGAAAGGCAATTGCCGTTATGGAAGATGCAATGATGTTGGCAAAGGAAGCAAAGGATAGTTTTGTAACGGAAAAACACATACGTGAGATTGTATCTCAAAAAGGACATATAGATATCACTTCTTTATCTGAGGGAGACAAAGACAAAATACTTAAGCTTGATGGAGTTCTCAGAAAGCGAATTGTTGGACAGGAACGGGCGATTGATGCTCTTGTGGGAACTCTTAAAAGAGCCGCATTGGAGCTACATGAAGAGAATCGCCCGCTTGGTACGTTTCTGTTCCTTGGCCCCACAGGGGTTGGCAAAACGCATACTGCAAAGGTTCTGGCAGATGTGTATTTTGGATCTGAGGACAGAATGATCAGGTTGGATATGAATGAATACGGAACAGAATCTTCGGTTTCCGGAATTACCGGTGAAGGATCTTCCGGAAGTTTTCTTGCACGGAGTGTGCATGACCAACCGTTTTCGTTGGTTCTTTTGGATGAAATAGAAAAGGCTCATCCAAGGGTACTCAATCTTTTCCTTCAGATATTGGACGAAGGATTCTTGGTTGACAGCAACGGGTCCAAAACTGATTTCAGGAATACCATTATTATTGCAACTTCAAATGCAGGAGCTTTGTTTGTAAGGGATTACTTTAAAGACAAATCAAGTGCAGATCATGATGCATTCAAATCTCAACTTCTTGATCATATTATCAAGGAAGGATCCTTTTCGCCTGAGTTTGTAAATCGTTTTGATAATGTAGTTCTATATCATGCGTTAACAATGGACGAAGCAAAGCAAGTTGCCATTCTTATGCTTACCGACATTGTCAGTGATCTTAAAGATAAGAAGGGGATTGATATTAAAGTTGAGGAAGAGGTTCTTAATTCAATTGTTGAAAAAGGTTACAGCAGAGAGTTTGGTGCACGCGAAATGCGCAGAGTAATTGTAGAAACTATCGAGAATCGTTTGGCGACATATATGCTTAAGAATGATGTTAGGAGAGGGGAGGAGATAGTTATTAGGAAAGAGGAGTAGTTGGGTGTTTGAAGATTATTAGTATTGTTGAAGGTCAGTTGCCCGAAAGATGATGTCATTCATATCGAGTGGTGAGTCACAAGCTTGAAGTAAGTTTCGTATATGGTAGATCGAAGTGTCACTGGTCACTTGTCTTTCACTATTTGACCAGTGACCAGTGACCAGCGACAGTTTGTTGATCTAATTCATTGCAGCATACAATTCCTTATTATTGCATGTCCCCTACATCATCCCCATACCACCCATTCCTCCATCCGGCATTCCGGCCATTGCAGGTTCCTCTTTTGGAATCTCTGTAATTGCAACTTCCAACGTTAGGAACATGGATGCAACTGATGCTGCGTTTTCCAATGCCACGCGTGTAACCTTCTTTGGATCTATTACCATTGCCTTAACCAGATCTTCATATTTATCGGTTAGTACGTTGTAACCCACATTCCCGGATTCCTTTTTAACTTTCTCCAGAACTACTTCACCGGCTATTCCTGCGTTCTCTGCTATTGTTTTTGCGGGTGCGGTAAGTGCGTTGCGAATGATATCAACTCCCACTGCTTCGTCTTCATTGTCTGTTTTAACGTCATCCAATGCTACGAGAGCGCGGATGTATGCAGTACCACCACCGGGGACAATTCCTTCTTCTGCTGCTGCGCGTGTTGCCTGAAGGGCATCTTCCACTCTGTGCTGTTTTTCTTTTTGTTCAACTTCCGTAGCCGCACCTACTTTGATAACCGCAACTCCACCGGAAAGTTTTGCAAGGCGTTCCTGATATTTCTCTTTATCAAAATCTGAGCTGCTTGTTTCCAGAGCTGCTTTGATTTGATTAATTCTGGCGTCTATGTCTTCTTTCTTACCTCCGCCATCAACTATCAAAGTATTATCTTTGTCCGCAACCACTCTTCTTGCCGTTCCCAAATCTTCAACTGTTGCATTTTCCAGTTTAAGTCCGATTTCTTCGGATATTACTCTACCTCCCGTCAACGCTGCGATATCTTTTAGCATTTCCTTTCTTCTGTCTCCGAATGCGGGAGCTTTTACTGCGAGCGCCGTGAATGTTCCTCTCAGTTTATTTACAACCAGCGTAGCCAGTGCTTCTCCATCCACGCTTTCCGCAATAATTACAATCTCTTTCTTTCCCGATTGTGCCAGTGATTCAAGAAGGGGAAGAATTTCCTGAATCGAACCGATTTTTTTGTCGGTAATCAGGATGGAAGGATTTTCGAAAATTGCCTCCATCTTCTGTGTGTCAGTTACAAAGTAAGGTGAAATATATCCGTTATCAAACTGCATTCCCTCCACATATTCTTTCTCTAATCCCAGGGTTTGGCCTGCTTCCACCGTAACTACTCCGTCTTTTCCGACCTGATCGATAACCTCCGCAATCACATCTCCCACTTCCGGATCCTGAGCGGAAATATTTGCCACAGCCGCGTACTCTTCCTTTTTAGAAACATCTTTCTTCAACTCTTCCAGCTTTTCAGAAATTGCTGCTACTGCTTTTTCTATTCCTCTTTTAATTGCAATTGCATTGGCCCCCGAACCTATATGCTTGATTCCTTCCTCCATAATCGCATATGCAAGTACGGTTGCGGTTGTTGTTCCGTCACCGGCTGCGTCGTTTGTCTTTGTTGCCGCTTCGCGTACCAATTGTGCGCCAATGTTTTCGAACGGATCTTCCAATTCGATTTCTTTTGCAACGGAAACACCGTCTTTTGTAACAGTTGGACCTCCGTATTTCTTTTCTATAACTGCATTACGACCCTTGGGGCCCATTGTGGATTTAACAGCGCGAGTAAGCTGTGCAACGCCTGAGAGAACTTTTTCGCGGGCTTCTTTGGAGAATAGTAGTTGTTTGGCCATGGTTTATAAGGGGGAAATAGTTTTAAATTAGGTTGGGAAAGTTGGGAAAGCTGAATGTCAATTGTCAATTGTCATACCACTTTTCCAAGGACGGATTCTAAGTGTAGTACTTTGACTTCGACTTCTTTGCCCTCCTTGTCCTTAAGCTTCACATCATCGCCGGCATATTTGCCAAACAGGACTTTGTCACCGATTTTAAGGAATGCGGAAGGATCAGAGCAGTCTTTTCCAACTCCTCCTTTACCGATAGCGATTACAATGCCTTCGGATGGTTTTTCCTTGTTGGCTGTATCCGGAATTACTATTCCGGAAGCTGTAACATCTTCTTTTTCGAGTGGCATAACTACCACGCGGTCGCCTAACGGTTCAATTTTTACGGCTAGTTCGGGGATGTCGGTCATTGGGTAAGGGGGTAGTGGAGTATAGAAAGCAATTGGAATGTTGGGTGTCACTAGTCACTGGTCAATAGTCAATAGTCATATTAGCAGTCGCCATTTTAGAGTGCTAATTGTGGGAGTCAAGTTATTAAATAGAAAAGATTGGTTTTTTATTGGATAAATAAATAATGTGTTCCTAATTTGTTATTAATTGTATAAAATAGCCCTTATGAAAATCGCATATACCACCATCGGCCTCTTGTTTGTCATTCTTTTTGTATTTAATTCCATTGATAATGTTCTGGCTGTAGGAACTTCCGGTGACAACTTCAAAGATCGTTTATGCGAACGAGTTGTTCGTCGTTTTAGTGATGATCAGAAAATGTGGGAACGAGTAAATGAACGTGTAGAAAACAGATTCGGTTACAGATGCCAGTTGCCGCTTTGGAGCAATCCACCGCGTTGGGTAGAGGAAGCAAAGCTTACCGGAAAAGAAGTTGAGTACAGAACACTGGATAAGAACTCTGTATTGCAGGATCGTCAGACTCGTCGTGTGCAGTTTGCGAAAAGCGAGACGCAGTGGAGAAAGCTTTGGGAAAATGCAATAGGTGAAGGTGTGCAACTTCCTCCAATAAATTTTGCAAGCGAGATGGTTGTTGCAATATTTGGGAACAGTTCAACCGGAGGACATTCAATCGAGATTGATTCAATTATAGAAATGCCACAAGAGGTTGTTATAGATGTTAACAACGTTATTCCATGGAGATGCGGAGTGACCCCTGCAGTTGAATCTCAGCACAATATAATAGCTATTCCCCGTGTTGGTGCAAAAGCAGTGCGTGTAAGGTTTACAGACACATATAGTTTTTGTAATGAGGATGCAGAGAGGAGGAGTTCTGATTGGAGGGAGCCTCCAAAAGTAACCGGACTTGCAAAGAATAATGAATTC
This sequence comes from Patescibacteria group bacterium, assembly GCA_018818235.1. Classification (GTDB taxonomy): domain Bacteria; phylum Patescibacteriota; class Gracilibacteria; order Peribacterales; family Peribacteraceae; genus UBA2144. The sequence continues at coordinate 6,124 of JAHISE010000036.1, read as the reverse complement.
CGGCCATTGCATAGTTTCATTCATCCGACTACCTCTTTGATGCCTGCTGCTTATGCAGTTCCGTCCGGAGCAGAGGCTCTTAATAATGCATGGGATGAGTGGTTTAGTTTTATGGGTGATAATGATAGACCCGTATCACCGGATATAGATGACGAGAATGAACAAGTAGTATATGTATCCGGAGGTAAGGGTGCTTCGGTTGATGTTCGCAGGGTTATGGAGTTGTATGATACTTTGCGTGTTGATGTGCTTGCGACATTCAATCAATGCAGAACAGGAGAGCCACCCGACACTCAGCAAATCATTGTTGTTGCAAAGAATGGAAAGAGAGTTAGGTTTGTTTGGGAGGAGGTGCATTTGTTCTGTGAGGATTGAGGTTGATTTGAGTATCCTTAGGGTTTTTGGCTGATTCGTTAATGCGTTGATCGTTGCTCGTTGTTCGTTGTTCGTTAGCAAGGTTACACGCAGCGGCAACTCCGCAATTGCTCCATTAATATTCGCAGCAGTGATTGTAATCCTGAGCGAAGACGAAGGGCGTAATAGCTGTTCTATGATGCATTTGGAAATTTCAATAATATCCCTTTAACATAAACTATTGAATAGGGTAGGATTGGTTGGATCACATGCCGATGTGGCGGAATTGGTAGACGCGCACGCTTCAGGAGCGTGTAGGAGCAATCCTGTGAGAGTTCGAGTCTCTCCATCGGCACCAGTGACTTGACTAATAATATATACTTGCTAAATTACTTCTCATAATGAACTTGCTACCTCAGACTCCGGCAATAACCCCGACCCCGCCAATTGCGAGGGATGGTGCCGTGTTTGAGATCTAAGTTTAAATACTCATAAATCCGGATAGCATCCTCCCTCACGCAGTGGAGGTGTTTTTGTATATTTACTCTATTTTAAAATGATTTCTCACCGTTCATCATTGGAACAACTATACAAACGGGTTGTGATAAAAGTAGGATCTGACGTTTTATCTACAGATAATGGCCAACCAAAAATTGAAGTATTTAGAAATATTGTTGAGCAGTTATTGATTTTGAAAAGAAGAATTAAAGATATTGTATTGATTACATCTGGAGCTGTACCATTCGGACGTGCAGAGTTTGGAAGAGTTAAAACTAAAGGAGAAACTGTAGCAGAAAAACAGAAATATGCTTCGGTTGGGCAGCCAATACTAATGGAAATGTATAGACAATTTTTCAAGGATAATGCATGTCATGTTGCACAGATTCTACCTACAAAGAATGATATTGATTCAGAGGAACTATTGGCAGTTCTAGATGAAATATTTGCAGAGGAGCAGGATACGATACCTATCTTTAATGCAAATGATACTGTTGAAATAGATGAATTAAAAATATCGGATAATGATCGACTGGCGGGCGCTGTAGCAAAAATTATTGAGGCAGATGCGCTTGTTTTTGCCACTTGTGTGAATGGACTGCTGGAGGACATAGATGATCCAAATTCTGTTGTACCGGTTATTGAATATGGCGACACATCAAAAAGGGAATTAATTGTTCCATCAAAATCACAAAACGGAACGGGTGGAATGGGCATTAAATTGGATGTTGGATTTGAGATGCAGGATCAAGGTCGTTGTGTTCATATTCTAAATGGCACTGAACAAAGTGTATTAACAAGAGTTCTTTTGTATAGAGAAAGGATAAGTACCTTGTTTTTGCCTAGAAGCTATTGATTTCTTCTATTGAATAAGATATACTTATTTACGTATTTACTTACTTCTATTATTATGACAAGTAAAGTCGTAAAAAGCACCGAAAGGGGTCAAATAACTCTTCCAAAAAACTGGCGTAAAAACTTTGATACCGATAATTTCATACTGGAAATGCACGGTAACAAACTCATTATTATGCCGATAAATATAGAAGAAGTTGCAGAAGAAGAGGTTTTGTTTGACGCTGATCGTGATAATTCAGGGAAAGGAATTAGCCCTGAAGAAATTATTAAATGCTTAAAGAAGATAAAGAATGGATAAGATAGAAAAGCTACTTAGAGCATTAACTGCAAAAGAGCAGGAAGCCATTATGCTTCTAATGGATCAGTTAAAACGTGATTACAAGAAAGTACCGGGTATTAGTTCGGTTAAAGGCAAGAGGAGATTATTTAAAGTTCGAATTGGAAAATACAGAATTGTTTTTGAGGTGCATTCCAAAACAAATGAGATTGAGATTAGGAAAGTGGCAAGAAGAAATGAGAAAACATATAAGAATTTATAATTCATAAGTAAGTGCTATTTAAGCTGATTTATGCAATAATGCACCGCATGAAGTATTTTCTTAAAAGAACTTGGTGGTTGAATAAGTACAAGAAGTTCATTGCACTACCTTGGCCTGAATTATGCTTCAAGAGCATCCCGTGGTTCCTTGTTTTTGCAATCTTATGGAAAGGAGGTAAGGGGCTGGAAACTACTTGGTTGCTCACGTTACTGGCATGGATGCTAACGTTTGTTTACTGGAAAAAGAAGCCGGATGAAGAATCAGTGCCTTCTTATTTATGGATAGGAATTGTTTTGTTTGTATTTTTAACAATTGCCAGCTTCTTAAATTCTTCAACTGCTAACTATGGATTGGATGAAGTCCTGAGGACAGGTTCGTTGGCTCTTATATTTTTCTGGGTGATCCGGAATGGGAGTGGGGCAGATTGGTTTAATCGATTGGTTAATGTTGTAGTGGTTACTATGCTAATTGCAGGAATAATCGGACTTTTTGTTTACATTTTTCAGCCGGTAAACAGATTTGTCGGCACTTTCTTCGATTACAGATTTCATACCGATTACTGGCCCAATGCATGGGCGGATTTACTTCTTGTAACGTGGCCACTCGTAATGTTATGGGCACTCAAAGAAAAGCGATTGCAGAATATGATTCTTAGGTTTCTGGTTGTTGGTTTATTTGTCGGATTCCTGTATCTGAGCTTTTCGCGAGGTGCTTTGATTTCATTTGTCGGTCAATTAATTCTGTGGGCGGTTATTGTGTTTAATAAATATTGGAAGAAGGATGTTTTTCCTTACAAAAATGTTCTGGTAAAAATCGGAATTGTATTTGTTGTATCAGGTCTGTTATTTTCCAGTTCTAATCTGATCAGATCTCAACTATTTCCGGTTCAATCGATATCACAAAAAGCAACATTCACAGCGGACGAAGGAGCATCATCAGTATCAGAGCGATCCTCATTCTGGAATCAGGCATGGGTTCTTTCGGTTCAAAAGCCTTTGCTTGGTTGGGGACCGTATAGCTTCAGGTTTGTGCAGCCTCGTCTTCAAAATGCTGTGCTCGCAACTTCGGATCATCCGCATAATTTCTTTCTGAAGATGGCATCAGAGAGGGGATGGATAGCTGCAATTCTTTTGCTTGTAATAATTACAGTGATACTTGTTAAGTCCATAATCGGAGGCTTGAATGATAAATCAATGTTTATTGTTCTTGGAATTGCAGGTCTTATGGCACACAGCCTTATCGACTATAATCTGCAATTTGTATCTGTAAGCTTGATGTTTTGGGTAATGCTCTCTCTTTTGGTTCCGGAAATTAAGTGGGGAAAAATGCCGAAGTTGAACAACAAAATAGTACGGTTTATTGAGGTAGGGCTAGCCACAATCTTACTGATAGTGGCAATAACAGAAGCCAGAGGTATACTGCTTTCTTCGGTTGGAAGACATCTGGAGGCTGCAGGAGAAGGGGAGAGAGCATTGGTTTGGTATGACTATGCGATGCCGCAAATATTCAGTCGTGATATGCACCTTAGTTGTGCAAAAATATTGTACGAACTAAAGCGCTACACAGAAGCAAAAAGTGCTGTTGAGGATTATATGGAGGAGAATGCTGAGGACTTCAGGGGATATAAGCTGCTAGGTGATACATTAAGGTCAGATCTGGACGCAAAAGGTGCTCTTGATGCATATGAAAAGGCATATGATCTGGGAGGTAAATATAATGACTTTGGCATTATGCGGGCCAAAGTTAAGTTAATGATGGCAGCCGGACAGTGGAATGACGTCAAAGATATGAGGTCTCAGGTAACTGAAGATCTCGAAAAGTTTGTAGATGCCATTGAGCATAATACCCATTTTATAGCTCTTTCTCCTAATGCTGAGGAAGTAATTGCTCTTGCCAATATGTATGTAAATACGTTACCGAACAGAGAAAAGCCTTTATATGAGGTTCTTGCTGCCCGTGCGGATCATCATTCTCAGGTGGAGAGGGAGAAGATAAAGGGGAGGGCGCCGGGGTACCTTTGGTAATCGTTTATTCGTTAGCTCGTTATCTCGTTTACTCGTTTATTGAATTTCTTCTTTCCTATTTATTGGCTCTTGTATAATATTTCAGTCCTTTCCAATAATTACTATGTTTAGATTTATTATATTAGCAATTTTGTTGCCATTAACATTAACGGCTTGCAATGACAAAGTCAAGATTGAGGACGATGTGATCGGAGAGGAGGCTTATAATTACGCGATGCCAAAAGATGGAAAATTTGAGCATCCAAAACACGGCAAGGAAGAATGGTTTGCCTATGGTGCAATGAGTGGAGTAGGAGACACTCCTGCAAACGGAGTTGTGCAGGGTTATAAGTATGAAGATGGAACTTCGGCTGTAACAATGCAATTGAATATTAATCCGACAGAGGAAGGATCATTTTACGAGGCATGGTTGACTGCAGAAGAACCGGATGAAATTATTTCGATCGGGCATTTAACAAATTACTTCGGAGATTCGCGTCATCAGCTAAGTTTTGAGGCGGACACAGATATCCAGAGCAAACCATTTGTAATGGTTACTCTGGAATCTGATGATGGTAACCCGGATCCCTCAGAAAATCTGGTTGCGAAGGGGACGCTAAAAGTGGTTAAGCGGTAGGGGGCTTTTGTGCATACCAAAGAAGTCTGGTATGGTAAGCATCAAGTTCTGATTCAATTCTTCGCATTATTTTAAGTGCACTTTCGGGGACAACGTCAGATTCAAAGTCAAATACAGTTTGTGCAAGTCTGTGCCCACTAAACTTAGCTCCTTGGTCATTTGTATTACGTTGAATATTCATTTGCTTATCTCCGGTACCGTCAAAAATAGTTTCAAGCTTTCCTGGTTTACTTTCATGTAGCAGAACCACACGTCCTCCGACTTCTTCTCTTGGCCTTAGTTCAATCTTTGGAAGAGTATGCCCCTGAATGTCATCAGGATTAACTGTTCCGTGTTGTGCGAATTCAAGAATTCGTGCAACTGCAGTTCTGCCCAGATCTTTCTGATTACCAATTCTGGATGCGGCTATGTGTGGGGTTCCCATGAAGTTGGGGTGTCTTCTTATTTGCTCATATACTTGACCCCTTGGATTAGGTGGCTCTCCCCAGAATACATCGGTTGCATAGCTAAAGTCATCATCTGCACTAAGTCTTGCAAGTAATCCATTTATATTTACATTAGAACCTCTTGAAGTGTTTACCAGGAGTGTTCCCGGACCAATTTTATTAAGTAGCTCAGGAGTAAGTATTTCTTGTTTACCGGCTGCGTGAATACAAATAACAGTTGAAGTTTCCAATAACTCATCTATGTTTTTCACATTATTTCGATCAGGGAGTGCATCAAATCGTAATACTTTTTCAAACAGAGGACCGCTTATCTTTTCAGCTTGTTTTCCTATGTTTCCGTATCCGATTATTCCAAGCGTGTTAAGTTCGCGTGGTTTAAGTTCTTTTTTAGCCCATTGTCCTCTTCTTAAACTTGCAGAACCTTCCATAAGTCTTCTTGCCCACGATGTAATAAATGCATTTGCATGTAATGCAACATCTCTGCTGCTGACCCCCGGAGTGTTCACTGTTGCTACTCCGTGTGCCGAAGCCTCAGGTTTATCTATATTATCATGTCCGTCGCCACTTCTTACTACGTAAGCCAAGTTAGGAGCTGCTTCGAATGCAGCAGCATCTTTTAGCTTTGTTGCACTTCTGATAATTGCTCCTTGTGCATTTGTCAGATCTGACATTTCGATTCCGTCATGAGAAAGTAAATATTCCTGTGCATCATCATCGATGCCGTCAGGAGTTGCAACCCTAAATGGAACAGGTGATGCATCACCATTGCCATTGATATCGCCGATGTAT
>JAHISE010000035.1 GCA_018818235.1 Patescibacteria group bacterium | reverse complement strand
GAAGTTTTTCCGTCACCGAATGCAGGCGATGAGGAATGGATTAAATTTAAAAATAATTTGGACCACGAATTTAATTTATGCGGATGGATCATCGATGACGTTAGGGATGGTGGAAGCAAGTCGTGGACGATTCCTGAGGAGTATCAAATACTGCCTCAAGGTGAGCTTGTTCTAAAGCAAAGCGAAACACACATTTCACTCAACAATTCCGGTGATGAAGTTTGGTTAATATCACCGGATGAAAGCATCGAGATTTCGGTTGAGTATCCAAAAGTCAAAAAAGGAGATTCATATTTATTTGTTTTAGATAAGGGCAATCCCACCCAGCCCATAATAGCGCAGGGATACATCCCTGCGGTAGTGGAACTAACATCCTCGCCTGGCGGGCATGAGGAAATATTTGCCATGGATAAAGAAGTGAATGGGCTGGGTGGGGTTGCTCCCGTTGCGGTACGGAATTCCGTGCCGCTACGGCAAAAATATAAAAATATTCTTCCCGCATCTGCCGTATCGCCGGAATCAGAAATTGGATCCGGGCAAAATCTATCGGGGGTATTTTTGGATATGAAGATGTGGGAGCCTTCGGATGAGGATCAACAGATTGATATTGAGGAGAACGGGATTGGTAAAGAGATTGCTTTGATAATTGGTGGAATTTTTTCAACGATTGGGGTTTTTGTTTTGAAGGTTTTTAGGGGATGAATTAATTCTAAAACAATGTTGAGAGAATATATTTTCGGCAGAACCTATGTATTTATAGATGCTGCAAATATTTTGTATTCACAGCAAACTTTGGGATGGAGGGTTGATTATACGAAGCTAAAAAATTATCTTGATAATGAATGCTTGCTGGGAAAAATATTTTTTTACACGGGAAAAGTTGGTGACAATATTAAGCAACAAAGTTTTCTGAACAAGTTAAGACGAATTGGTTACTTTGTTAATGCAAAGGAGGTTAAGCGAATAAGAATGAGTGACAATATGTATATATTAAAAGGAAATCTGGATGTAGAACTGGCAATTGATGCAGTGTTAAATATGCATAATTACGATACAATATTGCTTTTATCAGGAGATAGCGATTTTGCATATTTATTGGATGTTCTTAAAAAGAACAGAAGGCGTGTGCTTGTTGTTTCGGAAAGAGGGCATGTGTCTTTGGAATTATTGCAACGTGCAAAATATATAGATCTGAAAAAACTGCGCAAGTATATTGAATTCATATCAAATTGAATAAATCAAAAATCACCCCGTGGTGTGCACGGGGGAAGTATGACAGTGATATTTTATCAGGCTCTTTGGCTAAGTCAAACAATTGTTATGTAATATTCTATAATCCAAAATGAGCGTGAATTAGAGGCAATCCGCAGATATATAATCAATAATCCGAGGAAATGGTGGAGAAGCATGGTGAAAGTCGCTTAAATGGCAATTTATAGCATAAATCCCTCTACCATGGATTGCTGATTTCTGCTATAATATTCTGATGACTGAAACACAAAATACAGATACAAATACAGGCCAATTGCCCGAAGCAAGGAGGGAGGCTATGCGGTTTTATGAGCAGGTAATGAGCAATATAAATAGACTTAGCGATGAAGGAAGAGAGAAGATAGCAAGGCTTCTGAATGTAAAAGCAAAAAAACTTCCAGGGCTGTGGACCGCTAATAGAGAAAATTTCCAAGATCGGGCAGTTGAAGCTCTAATGGAAAGTGGTGTTGGTATAAGGAATTTGATCGAGACAGAAACAAGGACTGGTATTCGGAATGTGCTTCGTTATAGAAATCCGGCAACTCAGCTTGCAATAGGAGGTCGTCCCTTGGGTCAAATATTCAGGAATCCAGATTCTCAAGAAGCACAAATGGTCGAATATCTATTTCGCATTTCCACTCCAGCCCAGCAAACCGAGATAAATAGTGCTTTAAACGGATTGTCTGATGACAATGAAAGGATCAATTTGAACATTCTTACACGTATTCGTGCAATTCATGACAATATAAAAGGCGAAGAGTTCCAAAAATTAGGGTGTAAATCTACTGATACTATTACTGGAAAATCCAAACTTTCTTCTCCTCCAGGTAGTAAAATTAGGGAGCAGGAAGAAATTGTTCAGGAAAACATGAAAGAGTTACGTAAGATTAAAAAAACAAAAGGAATGAAATCAAAAGCATATGCTCAGCATTTGGAAAGAAATCAGGAAGATATACAGGCTCATAAAGAAGCGATAGCGGGAGCAAAAACAAAGATTGGAGAGTATTGCACGAAACGCAATGAGCTTGAAAAGGAACTTAGAAAGATACAAGACCTCTCGCAACAGACTCGTGCTGCTGGAGGACTTACAGAGCTTAAATATGTTTTTATTGATACACATTTAGATAATTTTGTACCTGGCGATACAATTAATGCTGGATGTGCAGCTAGTACAGATCATTTAGTCTTTAATGGTGAGGATCAACAAATTGGGTATTGGTTAACTAACGATGATGCCAAAATAAGAATAGATAGATTGAGAACTTATGAAGGAACAGCATCATCAAGGGGTAGATTGGATGCTAAATCTGTTCTTGATGAAGTAGTTAGAATCCGTCATACGAATTTAGGTTTGGGTGATGAGCAGCAAGGTCAGATAGTTGGACATATGCAAGGAGTTGTAAAATCAACTAACGATATAACCGGAGCATCCAATGAATCCTCCACCACTCCTGTCGCCACATCTACATCAGCTACGTCTGGAGCTGATGGTGGTGGTGAAACCGCTCCATCCAGTGGGGGCTTTTTGAATAAAATTGGAACAGCATTCAAGTCACCATTCAATGCAATGGGCGCTATTGGTCATGGTGCAACTACATTCATGTGTAATGTTCTTGATTTAACTCCACCAGCACCTCGCAAAACCAAGGATTCTGCTTAAGTAAACACTCATGCAAAAATTCAATTTCAATCATCAGTCGGTTCCCTTCGATTCCCACTCAACTGGTGAGAGGAGGTTATGTTTTTTGGGTGGGCATTCTGAGTATGTAGACGAAAACAGGTATGAAGGGATTAATGTGGATAGGTCTGCAGAAAATCGGGCGATTATAGATAAAACAAATTCGGCATTCTTCTTTGAGGCAATGCAATTGTGGGAGAAGCATTCCGGTGCAGATCAGCCTTCTGCAACACCTGATTCAGGTATAGTGGATGCAACAGTAGATGCAGCACGTGGTGCAGTTGGTGTACCTGCAAGAATTGAAAGGCATGAAACTGGCTGGTGGAAACGTGATGTAAGACCTGCTTTGGGCATTGATGATACTGATAAGTTTCCTAAGTCAGTCTATACTCAATTTATTGATGAGGAAGCTTGGTTGGCAGTATTTGAGGATCCGACTAAAAGGTTAGCGGCAGCTGCGGTACCCAGGCATGCCGTACATCTGTTTTGGCATAAATTGGGTGCAGGGGAAAGACATAAATTGTTTGAAGCTTATATGAGAGAAAATTTGGAAGGTGCAGCGAGCTTAGATCCAACTTTAAATAAAATTGAAACCAGTGGATATACTGATGTAAGAAGCTATGGAAAGCTTCTTAAATTACGGCGTAATCAGGTAGAAGGAAAAAATAAACCGGAAGTAGATGCAATCTTAAATCTTCGTTACAAAGAAGGTGGAGACCTCTTGGCGGCAGCGCATATGGATCTTAGGGTTATGGTTTTCAGAGACGAAAATTTGAGGGAGGAATTACGCGCTTTAAATCCAGAAACTGTTACAAAAGAAGAATTGAAGTCAAAGCTACCACACTCATCCCTGTGGGGAGCATTACACTTGAATATTATTAATGATACAGATGCCAGAGATATAGTTGTTTTGTTTCAGGAGCAGGACATGGAAAGGATTATTGGAACTGGGGAGCAGAAAGAGCAATTGCTTAAACTTAGAAAAAACACTGGTGCCATAATCGAAAAGAACAAGGATAAGTCACCGGAATACATTTCCGATCAGGTTTGGGCACAGTGGGACAAGCTCGGCAATGGGCAAAAGTTAGTTATAGGTTCTTTGGTTGTGTATATGGGCTACAGAGCAATAACCAATTTATTCGGTTCTAGACAATCTCACTGGTTATCTAAGCCTGTTGCTTTAGCAACTGTGGTCGGACTAGCAGGATTGTTTGGAGGTGAAAAAGTGATACGTGGATTTATGGATGACAAAGAAAAGAAAAATGAAGAGGATGATAGCGTAAGACAAAGGTCACAACCTGATGAAGAAGATAAAGCCGGTATGGCGCTAATAGAACACATGGACAGGTATTTGTATGAACATGGTGAGAATGAAAGGCTGGATGAAATACTGGCTTTGAACATAATGGGCAAGATACCTCTAAAGCATCTTGCGGCGCATTTCAATCCGGATCCTGACGGCAGGTCAGGCACACTAGATTTCTATGATGGTGATGATTTAGATAATTATTTAAAGAAAGAATTAATGAATAATAGAGATATTAATGATAGCAGAGCTGAAGCTGTGATTGATCACATGAAGGGTAGAAGGTGGGGTAATCCTCTGGCTCATATATTTTATGCGTACGGTTATCTTGGTAATGAAGGACTGGATAGTACTGTTAGAAATGCAAATCAGTTAATTCATATGAATACGGTACTTAAATCAGTTAAGAACCTAAGTGTAGATACAGGAGATCCGTTGGATGTAATTGCTAATTTTGATGCAATAGAAGACGGGACTCACGCTCGTCGGAAGTATATTGAAATAATGCACATCGGAAGACAGGCTGCGGAAACATGCGAGATGTCGATGGCTGATTTTATTGTGACGATTACTCCAAGGCTGCAGAATATTTTGGGTGAGATTAGGGAGAGGCCGAGGGTTCCTGTTGGTGGTGCTGTGCCTCCGGGTGGTCCTGCAGGTGGTCCTCCTGATGCAGATGATCCTCTAGGTCCAGCTGATGCTGATGATCCAATATTGCCTCCTATTGCGGATGATCCTTTGGATACTCCTGATGCTGATCCTCCGTTAGATCCGCCGGTTGCAGACCCACCTTTAGATCCCCCCGCTGGTCCCGATGCAGATCCACCCTTAGATACTCCCGATGCAGACCCACCTTTAGATCCCCCCGCTGGTCCCGATGCAGATCCACCCTTAGATACTCCCGATG
>JAHISE010000034.1 GCA_018818235.1 Patescibacteria group bacterium | reverse complement strand
TCTTTCCCCATCATGGGTCAGTAGCTCAGTGGTAGAGCAGTTGGCTCTTAACCAATTGGCCGCGGGTTCGAGTCCCGCCTGACCCACCACGTCTCACATGTGAGACGTGGCCCACCAACCTCCGCAGGAGGTTGTCAGCCGTAGCCTCGCCGTAGCGAGCGAAGGCTGACCTTTCAGTTTATACCTCCTGACTACGGTTGGCAGGCCACGTCACTCACGAGTGATCGTGGCAGGCCAACCAGCAGCGAAGGTTGGCCACTATACCTCATGGCAAGCCATCATCCTCAATTATATGCCAACCCACAAATCCCTCCTCTCATCAAACAAAATTGTAACCCTAACTGTTGCACTTCTTGCACTCTTGGTCGGCCTTTTCCTCATGTCATTTAATAATCCTCCGTCACTGGACGATGGGCTAAGACACATAGCTATGGCAAAAGCGATGCTGGAGAATGGATTGTACTCATCCGGCTTTGCCTGGAATAACTTCTTTTACGAAGGATACTTTGCAGACCACATTGTTGATCCTTGGTACGGAGCGGATCTTGCTTACATCCCGTTTGCATCTTTACCGATTGTGACTGCATTAAAAGCTTTCATTTTTTCAAGCATTGTTCTTTTGATGATCGCCTTTTGGTATGTAATCAAACCTATGAAGTTACCTCCGGCATGGATCGCCATACTACTATCCATTCTTATACTGGGAGATCAATTATTTTTGTCTCGTCTGATGCTGGGAAGACCTTATGTGCTGATGACTGCAGTCACGCTTATCACACTCAAAGGAATTCTGGAAAGAAGGTATTTGCTTACGGCTCTCAGTCTTGCGGTTGCAGTACTTGTATCAAATCTGTTTGTATTTCCACTGTTTATTGCTTTGCTGGGATGTATTTGGATGTGGACTACTTCGTCCGGGCTTAAGGGAGCTTGTAGAATGGGAATTGCAATTATCGTTGGGACAGCAGTTGGGCTTCTGCTGCATCCGCAAACCATTGAGTACGCCGTTCATACATTCGATGTATTCCTGCGGATTCCGATTATGAAAGATCTGCAGGTGGGAATGGAGCTTTATTCCGGTGTATTTACAAGTACATCAGCAACAGCTCTTCTTGGGGTAATCATATTGTTTTCTTTTATATGTTTTTCCATTAAGCCACGTGTGCAAATTTCTGAATGGCATAAAGAGGGGATTACCTTTTTGTGTTTTCTGGTAATCATATTCCTTATTGCATTCTTTGTATGGATGCGTGCTCTGGATTTTCTTTGGCCATTGGAAATTATTTTACTTGCGATGCTGATTAAAGCTGAGCCACAAAAGGCCGAAGTATTATTTACCGAAAAACATTATAAAGAGACAAAGAAAAATAAATTTCAGATTACGGGAAAGTTTGTCGCACTGATTCTTATTGCTTTGTTGGCATCAAATTTTTATTTAGCAATCAATTCTATTACAAAAGGAGATGGGCATAGGTCTTTGGAAATGTTTGATACACTAAATCTGATACCTCCGGATTCGCATGTTCTTAATCTGGAATGGGACATTATTCCTCCTCTAATAGCAGTGCGACCGGATCTGAAGTACGCAACCGGAGTTGTATCAACTTATACATATCTGGATGATCCCAAAGTTCACAGATTGCTCAGAACCGCATCGGCAAGTCCGGTTGAATTTGATGTATCTTTGATTGATGGTGAAAAATGGAGCGAGAGTATACTTGCGCAATATCCTTCCGATTATATTGTTCTTTCTACAAATCGCTTCCCTCAGTTTATTTATAATTTGAGGGGGGTGGAATCTCTTAGGGAACTTTCGGAGTCGGGAGCTGTTATTGCGGTGTTTAAAATAGTTGAGTAGTTAGTTGCTTAACCAATACAGATTATCGGAATCCGGAATCCGGAATCCGATAGCTGGAGTTCGCCAATGATTAGCAGACTGAACCTGTACAAATCTATCTTTGATATTGAAGCTGATAATCGGATTCCGGATTCCGGATTCCGAATACTGGAAAATTCTATTAATCAATCTAAACGGTGATTCTTACTATTTAGAGAATCGTTTCCATGCAGTGTTTTTGCACAGTTCGCCAGTCAAACGGAAACTTCTGCGTTTCCAAAGCTCTTACAATTGCTGCAAAACAGTGCCACGAGTCGGGCTTATCGTATGTGAATGCGAACCCGCTCTCCTGAATCGGATCATATGGTTCAAGTTTTTTAGATTCCGGTGAAATTGGTACCACTCCGTATTGCAAGCACTCCTTCAATTCGCGTAAACCGGAAGGATCTTTAAAGAAGAGTGCTCCATCGCAAGCTGCATACATTTCGCATATGGACTCAGGCTTATCCGGAATTATCGCAATTCTGTGGCTTTTGTCGCTTGCAAGGTTGGTAAATTCCTTACCATATTCTTTGGTGCCTCTTCCAACTATTACAAGTTCCAAAGGAAGAGAAAGAATACCCTCCATAATTTTCATCAGAAGCTCACCTCCCAATTCGTCTGTCATTCCGGCCGGAAGACAAAACATCGCACGCTTTTTTTCCGTAGGCCATCCGAGCTTTTTTTGAAGTTCAGTTTTATTTTTTACCTTACTTTCAAGATTTTTAACATCGTATTGGTATGGTATGGACCGGTCTGTGGAAGGTGAGATATTAGTCATTTGGATTTGTATTTATCCTCTTATTATAGCGGAAAAGTCGTTGTTAGAAAATGAACCTATCCTTGTCAAATCATAATCTTATTGGCAATTAGCATATTAGCACTTGGCAGATTGGCTACGTTTTGCTGCATACACTAGCCAATAAGCCAATAAGCTAAATGCCAATTGCCAATTCCTCACTCTCTGATAACCTTTAGTATATATATGTCGCATCTTGTATTAATCGACGGCCACCACCTCATGTATCGTGCCTACTGGGCTATTCCACGCACCCTAAAGACAAGCAAGGGAGAGCTTGTAAATACCTCTTTTGGGGTGGCTTCCATGCTTCTGGGGATAATCAGTAAAGAGGAGCCTGATGCAATATTGTTTTGCTTTGATGAGGGGGAAGAGACTTTTCGCCACGAGGAGGCGGAGGATTATAAGGAGGGCAGGGCCGAGACACCTGATGATTTTTATGAACAGATTCCAAGAGTAATTGAGCTCATTGAATCGTTTGGAATCAGTCACATTTCCGATAAAAAATATGAGGCTGATGATTTGATTTATACATATGCCAAAGAAGGAGAAAAAAATGGTATGAAGGTAACGGTTGTAAGTGGAGATCGTGATCTTCTTCAGTTGGTTACAGATAAAGTGACAATGGTTATTCCGCATAAAGGATATCAACAGGCTGAGTATTTGGATCCTGCAAGTGTTGAAGAAAAATATGGAATACGTCCCGATCAGGTACCTTCGTATAAAGGGCTTTGCGGTGATCAGTCGGATAATCTTTCCGGTGTTATGGGGATAGGACCAAAGACGGCTGCAGAATTGATGCAGAAATTCGGATCACTCGATGGTGTTTACAAAAATCTGGATGACATACGTCCTTCGGTAAAAGAGAAGCTGGAGAGAGATAGGGATCAGGCATTCTTTTGCGAGAAGATGGCAAC
>JAHISE010000033.1 GCA_018818235.1 Patescibacteria group bacterium | reverse complement strand
TGGTTTTTCTTCGCGTTAATATCACCTTTTCTTTGGGCTTTTACCAATATATTGGATAGCTCTATACGTAGGCGATATATCAGAAATGATTATTTCATGATGTGGACTTCGGCAATTTTGCGTTTGCCGATTTTTTTACTTCTATTACTAATATATGGATTTGAATTTCCTGGTTGGGGAGTTGGCATAGGAATGATACTTGCAGGAGTTTTATGGACCGCAATGTTTGTTCCATACTTAAGAGCTTTGGAATTTGAAGAACCAAGTCGAGTAGCTTTATTCCTCCAGATGATTTCAATTTTTTCATTGATTCTCGCTTTTATCATATTAGGGGAATCATTAACTGTTAAACAATCTATTGCTTTCTCTGTTATCTTTGTTGGCGGCCTATTGGCTGCAATTAAATACCTAGAAAATGTGTGGCATTTCAGCAGGGCTTTTTGGCTTATACTTATTGCTTCTTTATTCTGGTCTGTTTCAGATGTTTTGTTTAAATTATTCAGTTATGGATTTTCTTCATTTATAAATGCTTTTAGTTGGTTTCTATTTGGAAGTATTTCAGCCGGCTTTTTTGTCTTATTAGTACCAAATCTACGTAAAAATATTCTAACATTCAAAGTCAACACAGTCCCTATACGTGGATGGACTATGCAATGCATTTCCGTACTGATTGGTGTAATTGGTTCTATTACTTTTGCTTACGCTCTAACTCTGGGGAAAGTTGCACTAACCTCTGTACTTGTACAAACACAACCACTTTTTGTGCTCATTCTTACCTTGATTTTATCTCGTATTTTTACCGATATAGATAAAGAAGATATTTCTCCGACAGCTTTGTTATTCAAAGTTTTGTCCTTTGTAATAATTATGATTGGATTGATACTACTTAATTATTAAAAGTATGAGCTTATTATTTAACTTGGAGCGGGTAACCCTAAAGGATTGCCCTCCATATGGGAACTTCATAGAAAAGATCGAGCTTTCTATTTATGGAAAAGGAAAATGCAAATGAAATGAGCTATACTTGAGGTATGTAGAAAATTTTTTCAAAGATAAAGGGATTATTTGTACACAAGAAGTCGATTGATGAAGAATTTTACGAATGGACTAGTTCAGGAGTAAAGGCAATAGCCAAATTTTGGTTTCAGCTATTGGGGTGGCTAGCAATCATAGGCACCTTGGAATATCTATGGGAGCAGACCGAGCATATTGCAGCTTTGATATTCATAGCCATATCAGTATTGGCAATTATTCTTCATGTTCAAATTCCTATTATCATTTTCTTTGAAAGAAAACTCAAGAAACATTTTTCATATTGGCGATATCAAATTATTGCCCTCCTCATAGCTGTTCCTATTTGTACAGTATTATTTCTTATGATGAGATCGCTTGTAATTGATTTAGCTAATTTAAATTCAATATAAGGCAATTTTGATGTATAAATGGATCGGGTAGCCCTAAAGGATTGCCCTCCAACCCAAAAAAAGCTTCGCTATTCGAACTCATGTTTATTGGCTTGGCCTGCCAGCCGTAGCAGGATGTGATGGTCAGAGGTATTTGAATGTGCCCGCCTTTGCCAAGGCTACGGCGGGCAGCCTCCTGCGGAGGCTGGAGCGGGTACCTGAATATTATTACAACCAAGATGGGGTGTCACTAGGGCGACAGACTCGTGCTAAAGAGTTTGTGTCCATAGGAAAATAAGCTACACTTCGTGCCCTCATGACAAACGGAAAAGTTGCCATTTTCATTGATGCAGGAAACCTCTGGAGTTCATACATTGAGATGGGCAAGGTTTTGGATTTTCAGAAACTCAACAGTTTTGTTGAATCAAGGTTTGATGCTGAAATGTTTAAAACGTTTTATTATGTGGCTCATCCAAAGGAAGGAACAAGAGAAAAAGATGATATTGATAGATTGCACAAATTTTGTACTTTTTTGAAAAAGGGCTTGGATTATATAGTTGTAAAGAAAGAGTTAAAAACAATCTTTTTAAGAGATCAGGAAGGCGAACTTGTTTATGATGAATCAGGAGAACCAAAATCCCATGAGAAAGGAAACTTTGATGTCGAGATCACTATGGATGCACTTCGATATTCAAGCGCATATGATGTAGCTGTTTTCTTTACAGGAGATTCGGACTTTTTACCTCTTATTAGCTACCTAAGAAATTTAAAACAACCTAAGAAAGTCTATATCTTTTCTACAAAAGGATGTGTCTCCCGCGAACTTAGAACGGGTGCTGACGGTTATTTTGATTTACATAATTGCCCAGAAATACATGGCAATGATTTGGTACATAGAAAAAAATAGCCCGTGAAGAACACGGGCTATTCTCTATGGTATTGTTACCCCCTAAGTTTAATGGCTAAACAAAGGGACACAAGTATTATATGCCATGATACAAAGTGCATCAATCATTTTTCACTGATTTGTATTTCCCCTTACCGGTACATAAAAATGGCTTGTGTAAGGCATTATTGTGGAGCTATATGGCGATATCTTATTGAGGTACCTGAACCTGATTTTAGGTATTTCTCGAATTGTATAGCCTTCGTCTTGTCATTAAATCCACAAAACCATTCGATTTTCCATGGTCTTAATTTCTTTGTGGCTTTTACAGAGCCTTCATTATGTTCCTTCAGGCGAGCATTCAAGTCAGAAGTATGACCAACATACTGTTTGCCGTATGAATTTCTTAGAATATACACGTAGTGCCACATAAGTAATCGAGTATATGTTAATTTGAGTTGGCCTGCCAGCCGTAGCAGAAGGATTTTGTCGTAGCGCCAACCTACGCTCGCCTGCGGGCGAGCTTCGGTTGACAACCTGCTGCGCAGGTTGGAGCGGGTAACGGGAATCGAACCCGTATTCTCAGGTTGGAAACCTGATGTAATAGCCATTATACGATACCCGCTCAGTGGATATAGAATAATAGGATATTGGTCTAATGTGAAGTGCTAAGTGATAAAAATTTCTCCATTAAAAAAACACACGACTATAACGCCGTGTGTTTCTCTGATTATCAAGATTATTCGGCCAAGGAAACCTGCGTTGCCTTTGGTCCTTTAGGACCGCTGCCAACCTCGAACTTTACTGCAGTTCCCTCTTGTAGAGAATCAAAAGATACCTCTACTAGGTCTTCTGAGTGGAAGAAGAGATCGTCTCCTCCTTCTCTGGAAATAAAACCGAAACCGTTTAACAGTTTCTTGATGGTACCTGTATCCATATATAATAGGATGAAAAAAATAGAAATGTAGCCACAATCTTGGGGAGAAGCATTTCTACCTCTTTCAAAACTAAGCTTACGGGGTAAGTATAGCCTAATTCTAATATTTTAATAGAAATATCATGGAGTTTTATCAGATGTGTATTCTTGTGATATTAATGAATAAAGCTACTAATCTAACTCAAAACCCAACTTCCTTATACTTATACGAATTCTGCGCAATTCTTCCTTGGAGACATCTGGCGCTTACAAAGCTACAGATTAAATCGCTTGCATTATTACTAATATGTACGCTATAATGTACATGTATGAAAAGAATCTCCGCAACAAATGCCAGAAAACAACTGTTTGATCTGATTGAACAGGCTGGCAGGCCAGGTGTCTTTATCGGCATTAGCCACAGGGATCTTCCTGATGTTGTAATGATGTCCGTAGATGAATTTGAAGGTTGGATAGAAACAATGGAGATTATGGCTAGCCCCACACTTGTAAAGAAAATAGAAGCAGGATTGAAGGAGGTAAACTCAGGACAAATGACGAGCTTAGAAGATGTAAAAAAGAAACTTAAGATGTAAATATGTATACTGTAAAACTTTCTAAGGGGGCTGATAAAACACTTTCAGGTTTAGACAAAAGAGACCAGCAAAGAATTATTTTGGCGCTGGGGGGTTTGGAACAAGATCCTTTTGTCGGTAAAAAACTGCAGGGACGCTTCGGGGGTATGTGGTCAGTTCGTGTTGTACCCTACAGAATCATATATTCTATAGACAAGAAAATAGTGACGGTGAACGTTGTAGCTATAGGTGATAGGAAAGATGTATACAAAAAGTTGAAGTAATCCACTAATATGTAGCTATATGAAAACTCTCCTCCTTCTCCTCCCTATATTTCTAATCAGCTGCTCTCAAACACCTCCGCCTGAGGTTGATGATACCAACAACTCCTACCTACATTGGACACATAGCGATTGGATTGACTACCACATGTTAAGCTCATCCGGAGACGGTACACCTTGCTTCCAAATAGATGAGGAACTCCCTTTCGATCCTGTAACTGTCTACAAGATGAATGATAACTTGAGTGTTGTTCAAATACTCTGTTCCAGAGGTGCCTATCAAAATGGTTACATTCTCTTCCAGATATATGGTGATGATATTATAGAAAGAATTGGTTTTGAGATTTATACAGATCCGGAAACTTCTGATATTACTTACTCTTTAATTGATCCAATATTTGATTTTGATAGAAATAGATTAACAACACATGCCAAATCAAGAGGAGTTGGAGACTGTGGTTATGTCGCTGTTTATATATTGGCACCTGCAATAGATGGACCAATAGAGTTCAAGCTTATCGAATTCAAATTAAAGGAAGAGTGTGATGGTGAAATGAGTGAATGGCCTGTGATTTTTGAGGAATAGAAATTTTCCTAAGCAGATTGTCCCGGTAACTTCTGCATTGCTGCTTTTGCAAATCTTCTAAATCTTGTTTGCAGTTTTTCCACTGCAGACATCTCGTGATACTTTTTCCATTCGTTGCTAAGAACACTGAAATAAGATTCTTCCCGAACTTCTTCTACAAATGGTACAGCAGCTTCCGCAAATCTGTTCTTGGTATTCGTTTGAATTTTATGAAGATTATCAAGAATCTGATGCAATCCATACTCTGTTCTTCCATCACCCGACTCAAGCTCCTCCATAATTACCTGTTCGATATTCTCGCTATCAAAACCAACTTCCTTCATTAAATATCCTGCCGGAGCTGATTCCATATACTCAGATACTCCGATTCGACGGACCTTGGTTGGTAAACCATAAGTAGCAACAAGGTCAGAAACCTGTGTGGCCAGTCCTCCTTCTATGTTGTGGTCTTCTATTACTACCAGATTACCTGTTTCACATGCAGCTTTTAGCACTGCCGAAGCATCAATAGGTCGGATGCAAGCTATGTTAAGTACACGAATGGATTTGCCAGTCTCCTTCTTTATCCTATCTGCAGCTGCTACTGCTTCATGTACAGGAATATCGGCAGCAATTACTGTCATATCATCTTCGATGTTATCCAATCCCCTGATTACATCTGCCTTGCCATTAAATTCATAATCTTCATCATAGAATATTGATCCGTCTTCCTTTTTAAGTTGTGGATGGCCTGTGCGTGGGTAGCAAGTAAAGATTTGCTTTTTACCGTTGGCAACAATCTCCAGTGATTTCTCTGCCGCTGCAGCAGCCTGATTACTGTCAGCAGGAATCCAAACTTCCGAATTGAAATAAGGAACATTCATAAAGTTTAGTTCCTGATGAGTGGGACCATCTTCTCCTACACTTGTCCCAGCATGAGTTAAATCATGAACTACTCCGCAATGTGCATGCTTAAGATTGATATCAATTAATCTGATATTAGCTCCACCTTCGTTCATTCCAAACGGAGCAAAGGTGTAAGTAACGGGAATGAAGCCAGCTTGGCGCAGACCCGCTGCCATCATATACATATTTGCCTCGGCAACTCCGCAATTTATTATCCTGCCTTCAAAGTCCTCTCCCAATTCTCCAAAGACTTTCTGAACTTCTCCAAACCCACCTGACCCTGCAATGTCCGCATGCAAAACAACAATACGTGGATCTGCTTTCATAATATTACAAACATGAGTTTTGCCAAAGTCTTGTCTTGCAGCACCATCTTCTTCTTTAACTGTACGCTTGTATTTATTCTTCTTGAGTTTTTCCATATCCCATTCAAGTGGAGTGTTGGTTTGAACAGGACTGCTTTCTGCATATCTCTTCTTCTCTTCAAGCCTGAACTCTTCATATTCAGCAATTAGATCATCCAAATCTGGGAGTGCTGCTATTGCTTCATCATACTGATCTCCTTTAACCGGCGCTCCATGATGGCTCACATGAGGTACTTTATTGGAATCCTCTTCCATAGTCTTAACTCCATGCCCCATAACCGTGTAATAACATACAAAGACCGGTTTACCTTTACCCATCAAATCTCTTGCCTTTGCCTGTGCCGTTGCAACCTGAACAGGATCATTTCCATTTTCCACTTCTATAACATGCCATCCTATTGAGTGTGCCATATCGGCAATATCAGAAGACATGGTATTGGTTGGTCTGTCATGAATCTGAACGTCATTAAAATCACAATGCATTATTACATTGTCCGCTTTCTTTTGTGCAGCCACACGCATCATTTCGAATACCTGCCCCTCTTGCATCTCACCATCCCCAACAAGTACATTGAATAATCCTTTTTCTTTTCTCATTTTGTAACCTATCGCAGCTCCAAGGATGTTGCTGGGGCCTTTCCCAAGTGGTCCTGTTCCAAAAGGTGTATCCCCATCCCCTACCTCCGCATGTCCGGGAAGTCCGCCGGGTGCTCTGAATCTTTCTATTATCTCTTTCAGATCTTTGTACCTTGGATCATCTTCCACCCTTGCGTACAACCACTGTGATACATGAGCAAGTACCGAATAGTGCGCTGCACTAATAAGGAGTGGCCAGTCTTTATCGTAATCGATGTTCCTATTGATCTCATCTGCAATTTGGGTACCCGAAAGCGATCCTCCCGGATGCCCTGAGCCGTGCTTGTTAGGAGCACGCAGAGCTATATGAGCCATAATGTCACGCACTAATCCACTGCGCTTGATTTGTCTTTCATCAAACTCTACCTTCTCACTATCATCGTCAATAAATATGGCCTCGCCTGTACGTGCAAGAGAACTCTTAAGCATATTCCTTCTGGCAAGAGGAACACTCTTAAGAGATATCTGTTTATACATATCAGGATCAGGACGTTCCAAAGTGTTTCTTTCAACAGGTGCAATCATAATATTAGGGGTAATTAGAGGAATCGGAGGTTACCCTTGTGGAGAGGGATGTCAAGAATCTATTCATACTGTTTCCCCTTTCCCTTGTTCCCACTCTCCCCCTAGCCCCATCTCCCGAAGTAGCTCCTCTCCCCCTAACCCCACTAAGGAGGAGGGGAACGCCGCCATTGGAGAGAACAAACTTTGATTTCTCCAAAAGCGGAGCTCCCCTCTCCCCTCGGGAGAGGGGCCGGGGGAGAGGGAAGACAAGTGGAGAGGGGCAGGGGGAGAGGGAGTCTAAAACAAATCCGTCATCAGCCTACGCTCTGCTAAGAATATCATTAATTACTCTTATTTATCATTCATAATAACAAAAACAAGGGCAGAGCTACGGCCGACAAGCCCTCCAAGCAATTGGAAATATTGAAATTTTTCCCTGTATTAAAACAAATCCGTCACCCACCTTCGCCTCTGGGCTACGGATGGGCGGGAGAATGCTATTATAGATAAAACTATTTTTCGGCTATAAAAACAAATCCGTCATCAGCCTACGCTCTGCTAAGAATATCATTAATGACTCTTATTTATTATTCGTAATAATAAAAACAAAGGCAGAGGCTACGGCCGACAAGCCCCTCAATCAGTTGGAAATATTGATATTTTTCCGT
>JAHISE010000032.1 GCA_018818235.1 Patescibacteria group bacterium | reverse complement strand
CCAAATCCCAAATAACAAATCCCAACAATGCTGCTACTGCGTAGGACGGGCAACTAAAGAACGATCATAGTTTGGAATTTTGGATTTTGGGTTTCGTTGGGTTTTGGGGTTTGGATTTTGGGATTTACTTTTGGGATTTGTTTTTTGGGATTTGGGATTTTTAATTTGCTTTACTATGTTTTCCACAATATTTGGCATTGATCCAAATTCTTAACCACGGCAGTCGTGACTGCTGAGGGTAAATTGATTCATAATTTGAAATCACAATAAATGTGTCAAATTATCAATTTTTAATTATCAATTATCAATTAAACCTCCTCCTCTTCATCTGACTCCTCTTTCTTTGATGCTTTGCTCGGCGAAGTTGCCTGTTTAAGAGTAACATTTGCATCCATAGCTGCCGCAGTTGTGTGTTTTCCTGATTTAACATCTGAATTCTTGGGTTCATCAGCTGCATCGGTCTTGGGATCTGAATTTTCGACGGGATCAGCATCTGATTCCTTTGCAACATCTGAGTCTTTGGAGGTATCGGCTGACTCGTCGGGTGCAGTATCTGTTGATGCAGTGTTCTCCTCTTCGGAGGGCAAAACCAAGGTATCATCCGAGTTTTTGGAAGGTTCAGTATCCTCTGATACGGTGTTATCAGGTTCTTTGCTTGCATTTTCTTCAGTAGCATTTTCTTTATCTAAATTATCCTTTTCAGCTTTGGCCAGCCTCTTTGATTCCTGTTTTGCTACTATGTCCTCCGGTCTTGTGGATATGATCGCCGCTTCTTTGGGACTTGCAATTATTTGTATTGCTACGTGACGGTTTCCTGCGAAGAATAATCCTTGACCTACTTCGGAACCCAGAAGAAGATATTTTTCTCCTTCAGTCAGATAAAAGATTTTCTGCAGATTATCTATGGCACTTGGTGACTGCTTAAGCAGTATCTGAAGAGATGTATTTGTTATAATCGGTTTTCCGTATGGTGAATTTACAAAGTCTTCAACATCCTGTGTAATTGTTGTAACACCAAGATAGTATTTACGAGCACGCTTAATAAGACCGTACAGGAATCTGGCGGAATCTTCATGCTGGATCAGACTCCATGCCTCATCTATAACCAGCATGCGTTTTTTAAAGTCTGCGCGAATACGGTTCCATATCAAATTAATAACAACATACATTGCAATAGGTCTGAGAATTTCCTCAAGATCGCGTATCTGGAATACAACCATTTGGTTATCGATCTCTACATTTGTGTGTTTATCAAAAAGTCCCGCATAACTTCCTTCCGTATATTTGGATAGTGTTCTGGCCATGTTTTCACCTCCGTCAGTTGTCAAAAGAACATCAACCAGATCATGCATTGTAGGAACTTCAAAATCCAGGTTATTTTCTGTAGTCAGCGTAATATCTTTAAGTGCGTAAGTATCCAATATTGCCTTATCCAGAATTCCGTCTTCCGCAGGAGTCAAAGATCCAAGCATAAGCTTAAATAATCCGTGAAGATTGATAACAGCTGCACGCAGGGTTTCTCCTGTAGAAGCCTCCTCACCTCTGACTGCTTTGGGCAGGTCAAACGGATTAACGTGGTTAGAACTTTCCAAAGAAATCGGAATATATGTTCCGTCTACGGTATCACAAAGTTCCCGATACTCATTTTCCGGATCTATAACATACATATCCGTATCGAACATTAGCGACCTGAGCATCTCTAATTTAACTGCGAAAGATTTTCCTGCTCCGGATGTGGCAAATACGGCTGCATTGGCATTTGGCAGATCAAACCTGTCAAATATTACAAGACTGTCATTGTGCCTGTTGATTCCGTACAGAATTCCGTGGTCATCGGACAGATCAGAGCTGGAAAACGGGAAACATGCAGCTGCCGGAGAAGTGTTCATATTGCGATTTATTTCCAGTTCGTCGATTCCAAACGGAAGTGTGGAAATCCATCCATGTTCCATCTGCATAAATGCCGGTTTGGTGATAACCATCTTTCCTCCGAGTAATGATTCTATGTCGGTTTGTAATTTTTTAAGATGATCCGGATCATCAGAATAAATGGTTACATATAGTCCCATCTGAAAAAGTTTCTCTCGACCTCGTGTAAGAAGATCTCTAAGTTCTTCCGCATCCTGAAGTGCAGCTTCCAATCCGGGATCGCGAACTATACCTCGCTGTTCCAACATATGAATGGAAGACCGCATCTGTGTAACCTTCTTTCTCAGAAGTCTAAGAATTGTCTTATTATCCGCGGGATAAATGAATTGCGTTATGTTCATATGGGCATCAAAATTTATCTCTTCCGAAAGCCAGTTGGGATACACATAATTTGGCCAGTTTATTGCATAAAGAGTTCTGGCATGCAGATCATTTATCATCAGCTTATCGGCCTTAACCTCCATGGAGGCAGGAGCAATAATGTCGAGTGTTTTTTGCAGTCCCTCTTCATATCTTTTAATGGCTTCCATCTCTTCTTTTGAAAGCTTCTTATTACTTCCTTTGCTTAGCCTTGCACGTCGAAGGGCACTTTCTGCTTTTCTTTGTAGTCCCAGTAGATCATCAACAGCAGCTATGAACACTTGGTTCAGCTTCACTTGTTCCGCCGGCACAGTTGCATTAGCAGGTTTATCAGCCATAGATTGATGTTGATTTACAATTAATCCTTATATTATAGCTAAAAAGTGGGGTTTTGTCCTTCGGGGAGAGTTGCTTGTTTAACTAAATATTGTATAAGAGTAGAATAAAGAGATAAAGCAATATTAGAATATTGGAATATTCGAATATTGTGTCTAATACCAATTTGCTTTTAAAAAGATACTAATCAATAAAACAAATTGCTACCTCCTCTCGTGCCCCGTAGCGTTTACATAAGCCAAAAATCAACAGCCTCAAGCTTGAGTGAATTAGTACTATTTTAAACGCGAAGGGGTATAAGAAGCATATATATATCATATGTTTGTAATTTCGATTAAATCATCCAAATATTCCAGTACTCCAATACTCCAATAAACCGCTAGTCCTCTATAAATATCCCCAAATCTTCCAGTCCTTTAGAGTCTGTAACCTTTAGCCCTGCTATCAATACCTCTTTATTCTTTTCGATAGCTTCTAACCGCTCCTCGCCTACCTTAAGAAGCTCTTTTACTATATCCAATTTGTCGTTTATTTGTTTCTCATGTGACTCAATCTGGGTCAACTTCTCCGCTAGCTTTGTAAGTTCCTCCTGTTTTGGTCCTGCCTGAGCATAATCTTTATCTTTTAGAGCATTGCGGATAATACGCTCCACATCAGAGACTTTTCTCTTTTGTTCCCTGCGACTATCTTCAACAACATCTCTTTTTTGTTCCAATTCATTTTTCTTCTGATCCATTCTGGCATTCATTCTTCTGAGGGTTTCCAAATACTTTTCCATTGCCTCATCTCTTCTTACGGAACGATTTAGTGTATCAACAATATTTACCTGCAATACCGTTCCATAGTCCTCCAGCAGAACATACGTTTCATCGGTTTCCTGTGAATCCGAACGGGCAAGCCTTATCTGATCATCGATACCATTAAGTGCACTCAGAGCTCTTATCATCTGATTTTGTGAGAGATAGATACTTATATATGGTCCAAGAGAGAAGCTTTTTCTTGCAACGGCTCTTTTTTGAATCTCACCTCCCGCTCTTATTGTGGCAATTACGGCACTGCGAGCACTTGTTGTTTCTATTTCCGAAGTTGTATCAGATTTGTCTGAGCCACCACAACTTACCAAGGCAAGAAGGGATATAGATAATGCAGTTAACGTGAAGATACTTTTCACCAATATGATTATACCATAAAACCTGTAATAGACCAAATATTTAATCAAACGAATTAGTTTCATGAATAACCCGCAGCAGCGACTCCGTAGTCGCTGTAGTTTGAATATATTTATTATTGGTTCTACAGCGAGCACGGGTTTGCTGATACGTAAGACGTGGGTGTTTTTAATTCGCACTTGATAATATTTCGAGCAACATAGCTGAAGCATATTGGGTACCCATAAAAATAAACTTTTTGTCTTGCAATTGCCAAAAAAACGAACACAATTTATCGCCAATTTATAATAAATAGTCACAAATGTTATACACTTCATGTACTTCATCAATCGTGCATACAAATTGTGTTCAAAACATGAGGAGTTATTGTATGCAAGTGGAAATTTTGTATTCAGGTGGAAAGTACGTTTTTTCGTGGTACATTGCCCATAATTAGTGAGTATCTTTTTTGTTCATGTACAACTTTTTATCAACTTTGGCTCAAGATATTTTGAATAGTAATTTTGGAATTGAGCCGGATGTTACGTGGGAATATTCGTCGGATGGGGATAAGGGAGACGCTTCTACTGCGGTGGCACTTCAGGTTTCAAAAAAAGCTGGGAAAAAACCACAAGAAATCGCGCAGGTTCTTTGCGATAAGCTAGCAGAAGATGAGTCTGTTGAACGAGCCGAAATAGCCGGTCCGGGGTATGTAAATGTGTGGCTTACGCATAAAGCTCTTCTTAAATCACTTAATTCGACTCGTGAGGCATGTATCGCGCAGGTTAAACGTGATGAACCACCTGTAATTATCGACTATTGTGGGCCAAATATAGCCAAACCTCTTGGAATTCATCATATTCTGCCCCATGTAATAGGACAGGCTATCATTAATATATATAAGCATCAGGGATTTAATGTTATTGGATGGAGTTATCCGGGTGACTGGGGGACTCAATTTGGAAAACTTGCAGTTGCATTCGAAAAATGGGGAGAAGGGAAAAAGGCAGGGGATTGTTCTGTAGAAGAATTATTGGATTTATATGTTAAATTTCATAATGAAGTCGAAAATGATCCTTCACTGGAGGATCAGGCACGTGAATCATTTAAAAAGCTTGAAGGTGGAGACAAGAAGATGCATATGTTTTGGAAGGAGGTAGTAAAGGTAAGCGAGGAGAATCTAAAAAATCTTTATAAGCGCTTGAATATTAATCCGGATGAAGAAACCGGAGAGAGTTTTTATCAGGACAAGATGGATCCGATAATAGAGGAGGGTACAAAGAGAGGTGTATTTATAGAGGGAGAAGGTGGAGCGCTTATTGCTGAATTCACAGAAGAGTCTGGCTTGCCTCCATTTATGATGAAAAAAAGTGACGGTTCCACACTCTATGGAACTCGTGATCTGGCAATGATCAGATACAGGATTGATCAGCACCATCCACAAGCGATTTATTATGTGGTTGATCGTGCACAGAGCCTTCATTTCCGACAATTATTCGAGACATGTAATAAGCTTGAATGGGAACTTCCGGAGTTGGAACACACGGTATTCGGACGTATGAGTTTTGGAGACAAAAAAATGAGTACAAGGAAGGGGACGGTACTCAGGCTGGAGGAGGTTTTGGATGAAGCGGAAAAAAGAGCCGAGGCAATCATCACGGAACGCGGGGATGAAATACAAGCTGATGATCGCAGCGAATTGGCAGAGATGATGGGACTGGGTGCATTGGTTTATGGAGTACTAAGTCAGAACAGAAAGATGGACATAGTTTTCGACTGGGATAAATTCTTAAGTTTCGAGGGCAACTCCGCTCCGTATCTTCAATACACTCATGCAAGGACCAAATCAGTATTACGAAAATCAGAGCAAGAGGAGTTTGTTATGCCCTCGGACATAAAAGAGTTGGCAGACAAGGAGCGAAGCCTACTCAATCTCTTGTTGCAGTTTGCAAGGGTACTAGATGAAGCACGAGAGGCGCGAATGCCGCATATTCTTACGAACTATTTGTATGCGCTTTGCCAAAGTTACAACACATTTTATAACTCTGAACCGATTCTTAAAGCCGAGGAACAAACGCGTTCTCTTAGGCTTTCTCTTACATCTTTAACTGCTTCTGTTCTAAAAACCGGAGCAGAGCTTCTTACGATTCGTGTTCCGGATCGTATGTGAGCAACCACTTAAATCTTCTATCCCTCCAATATCATGTACACAGCCCGTCGCCGCAGGCGCTCCACCGTTTCCTCGCCACGCCCACTTGTGGCATTTCTGCTAATCGCATCTTTTGGAATCTTGTTTGTAGGGTGCAGTCCTTCGGAAGAAGAAACTCCTCAGGAACCGGAGGAATTTACGTTTACTGCCGATGATGTAGCCAAGTTCAAAGAGCTTTCTCAGAAGGCAGAGGAGGGTCTGGAAGAACTTAATGAAATATCAGGACCAAAGTTGCATATAGAAGAGGATATCGATTCTCCAGTGATCGATCTTTCTATGGCAAAGACATACAGTGCAATTAGGTCAGGGCCGGCTGCAACCGGGGAAGATTTGTATAGAGTAACAAATGAGTTTTTGAACGTGCGTTCGGCACCAAGTATTACAAGTGAAGTTTTGGATAGAATATTGGAGGGCGAAACAGTTTCACTTATCGAATTTGTGGATGCGGCATGGGCTCATGTAAAGCTTCCGAATGATCGTGAGGGATATGTTGCTCAAAGATATATTGCCAAGCTGACATCCGAAAGCCAAATGGCGCTGGAAAGGGAGAAATATAAAGATCTATATTATGTGGATTTCGGTTTTCTGAATGTTCGTAAGTCTGCGGACACAAATAGCGAAAAGATCGGAGAACTTGACGGTCAGGCATTTGTTCGTGTCCTTAGTATGGATAAAGTGTGGGCGCGAATTCCTTTTGAAGGGAAAGAAGGATATGTTGCGGCGGAATACCTTACGCCTTTTCTTCCAAATTTTCGTGTAAGACAGGATGAATTTACTTTTCCGGTGTTGCAGTATCGTGTAACTCAGAATGGAGTATTGGATTCGCTTCCGGTTCACATCGATAGCTTAAAGCAGGCAGGTTTAAAGTTAATTACATTGCGCGAATTTAAAGACTTGTTGCTAAAACAAGAGGAGCGCGATGCACGTTTGGATCCAAACAGTATGGCAATAGTAATTTCCGGAATTACAACCGAAAACATAGATGATGTCTCTGATGTTCTTCGCGCAAGCGGACTAAAGGCAACTCTATTGTTGGAAACAAAGTTATTGGGGTTGGACGGTATTACACAGAAGACAATCATTAACTTAATTGCAAATGGTCATGATCTGCAGTCAACAGGTCACACGGGTGACGATCTTCGTTCCCTTACAAATGCTCAGGTGGATTTGGAGCTTAAGCAGAGCAGAAAAATTCTGGAAGAATACACAGGCAGACCCGTATTTGCGGTGGGATATCCAATGGGTGGTGTAAATTCACGTGTAGAGAAGAAGGCGGAAGAATCCGGTTATCTGATAGGTATCGGATCAGGACAAGAACGTACTTTTCATCGTGAACAGTTGCTAAGAATCCCCAGCTTTATGGTGTCGGCTTCGGCATCTGCGGAGGAGGTGGTGGGTTTGGTTAAAGGAGAGTGAGGATAGTTGTTGTTATTGGTGGAGTGGGTGGTCACTAGTCGCTTGTCACTAGTCACTGGTTATTTAACAAAGAGAGACTAGCGACTAGCGACCAGTGACTAGCGACGCTTGCGTACTATCTATCTATCTAACCAAAAGCCCCTCAAACTTCTCCAATACTTTACCACCCTGCTGCTCAGTAACAATCGCAGCTTGCTTGGCAGCTTGCTGTGCGACTTTTTCCAGAAGCTGGTCTCCGAATGCATACGCGTACCAGATGCTTCCAAATACAAGACCAAAGTAAATTATGGTCTTTATAAACCCGCCCCATGTTCTGTTGCGATCACGGCGGTCTAGCTTGCGCAGGTGCAGTATTATCTCATTGAGTTTGTCGTCCGTAGTTTTGGGGTATTCTTTGTTAGACATTGGCTGCATTATAGAGAATTCTCTAGATAAAGGAAGCCGAAGATTCATTGTAGAATACTGGAATACTGGAATATTGGGTCACACTAATGAAAGCATACCCAGTATTCCAATATTCCAATACTCCATAACCCTTCTGACTACTCTAAAACCCCCTCCTCCACTTCCTCCACGTCTCAAAAGCTCTTGTCAGGTAGTACTTTCGCGAAACAGGAATGTCAAAACAATGCTGAATTTCGAGTAACTCACCTCCAAACCCTGTTTTGAATGTTCTTACTCCTGCGAAGGGATGTTTACGCACTCCCTCTGGTGAAATGCCCCAGAAACTGAAGATCGAGTCACCGCGATCAAGTGCATCACGAATGGCTTTCCATTGAAGAGCATAACTTGCGGGGACTTTCGGGTACTTATGCGTACTTGCACCGTGGTGGTAGCTGGTTTCGCCTCCCATATGCATATGAACCGAAGCTGCAATCACTTCGTTGTTATATTTTGCGAGATACAAAGTGCATTCATTTCTTTCGGAGAACCTTTTTACCTGTGCTCGGATAAAATTATTCGGATATGGAACAAAGTGATGACGCTTTCTGGTCTCGTCATAGAGCCTAAAGAATTCTTCGATGTCTCCTTTCGGATTTTGTGAAGCAATGACCTCAACTCCTTCGCGGTCGGCTCTGCGAATTAGATTGCGGTGGTTGCCACGCATTTCCTTGAGGATATCTTCTGATGTTCTAGGCTTGGAGATCGGAATCCGGAATCCGGAATCCGGTAGCCAGTGGTTTGAAGTAACTAATGGTAAATACCATACATGTTCGGCAAGAAGATGAAGTGGGGATGGCTTTGCTTCTTTATATTTAATTATATTTGGTTGTAAAAATGGACTAATTCGAAAAAATGAGCAGTTATGTTTATGGGATATTTCCATAAGTTTTTCAATGAGCTTGGTACTAAGGTTCGGATTCCGGATTCCGGATTCCGAAACAACCGGTCCATATGGAACGGCCAAATGTTTTCCTCTCCTAGCATGCACAACAATTGCCTGACAAATTCCAACCAACTCATTGCCTTCGCGAATCTCGAGTCTGATCGGCTCTTCCCCAATATCCTGATAAACCTCTCCCATCGTCCAGCTTTGCAGGAAAGGAGAGTAGGCTTGGGCATTCAGGAAGGAATCCCATTCTTGGCTGTTGGTGGCTAGGGAGATTTGCATACCCTCGTATTCTATATGAAATATAGGGTTTTGATGTATATTTTTAATAATAACTTTGTCAATCGATTTTCGTTGTCATTGGTGGACGATCGTTTAATATACATTTGTTATGAGGTCATCCAAAAAACCAACAAAGAAAGTCACAAAGTGCTCAAAAAGAGTTGCCAGGTCAATGTCGAAAAAGCGACGTACTAAAAATAATAATATAAAGATCAAGATAATTGATATAGCAGGGATACAATTAGAGCTGCAGTCAGGACCTGAAATACGTGGAATTCCAGCTTCAGAGATTGGCAATATAATCAGAAGTTATTAATATGGTTAAACAAGACAATATAATTCTTGATACATCTGTACTAATAAAACTTAACCATAAATTAACACGAATAGTAGTTGCAAAGGCTCTGGAGAGCTTAAATGCTGGATACTATATTTCGTGGACTATATGCTATGAATTTACCAGAAATGCTTCAGATCATGAATCTTTTATAAGAAACTATGATTTCCTTAAACAATTTAAATATTTACCAATAACACTCGAAACAATGAAGGTGGCTACTTTTTATTACAATGCTATTAAAAATCTTAAGAAAGTAGGGGAAAACAAAGGAAAACCTGTATTTCATAATCTACAAAATTTCGATGATGCAGATATAATCATCGGTGCGACTGCAATTCAAACAAAGGCAATGCTAATGACATTCAATTTTTGTGATTTCCCGGTTCCATTTTTCAGGGAAGAAGATCGATTTATGATTGGAGAAGAAATTATGTACTTGTTGAAGCCTGATATTAGGGCTTTTGAAAAAGCAATATTAAAAATTAAGAGAGGAAAAGAAAAATAGCTAGATTAGCAATATTCCCTTTCGACAGTCGGTCGTTGGAAGATATTGGATTCTCATGTTTTTGAAAGTTCTTTCATGAGCCTGCCAAAACTTGGGCCATAAGCACTTTAATCAATTTCTTTGCCTGTTTTCTACTCATACTCGGATGAGTCGGCAAGCTCATGATCTTCTCACAAGCCGCTTCCGCCATCGGATCACTTCCGGGAGTGTAGTTGGTCGGATCCAGATCTATTCCCTCTGGGCAAACCACACATCCCGTCCATCCATCAGATAGATGAATGTTCTTTTGTTTGAGTTTTGATCTAATTTCATCGGCGTTGTGTATGAATAAGGGGAATTTTTGGAGTGGGAGGTCGGTGGTTATTTGAGAGGGGAATATTCGAGTATTAGAATATTGGTCTAGATAAACTTTTGTTAGCTTTCGACGATGATCATTTAGTTTTTTAAGTTTTTTAAGTTGTGTGAGTGCTAAGTAAGCACATGCATTTGGAAGATGACACGGAATAGGGGACTGATCACCCTCCTTTTCCTTATCAGTAAGTATAGGAACCATCCATCCGATTTTTTTAAGAGAGAAGAGAAGTGCTTTTCCAAAAAACAATCCATAGAAAGGTCGCGCAATAAAATATATGAAGGGATAAGAGAGGAGTCGTAGTATTGTGAAGTAACTTAGTTGCTCAGCTCTGGCACGTTCAGCTCGTAACTGAAGAGAAGTATAATTATTTCTGGAAAGTATAGCTCCTCCGGTTATACCCGAGATCGCTTTATCACGTCCGAAGCTGAAAAAGATGAAGTCACCACGTGTACAGACAGATTCAGGTCCGGATTCATCGGGCATTATATGTGCACAGTCTTCGATCAAGACAATATTGTGTCTGTCACAGATTTCTCTGAGTGCTTTTGTGTCCGATGGTATACCAAAAGTGTGTTGGCAGATGATTGCACGAGTATGATTTGTTATTTTCGCCTCACAATCTTCCGGAGTCAGATTTAATGTCTCACGATCAATGTCCGCATACACGGGAACTCCGCCAGCAGCATGAATTGCATTGGGAACTGCAACACATGTGTAGCTTTGAACAATAACTTCCTCACCATTTTGCAATTTCATTGCTCGAAGTAGTGCACAAAGTGATTCACGACCGGAAGAAAACAGAAAACAATCGGCATTAAATTTCTTTGAGAGCTCACTTTCTAGTTTTGTTTGGCTTTTGCCTCGTCTCCACTTCCAAGGAGCCAATATAATCATCAGTGTCCTGATAATATATGAGATGTTTACATGGGGCGCGAAGGAGTGATGTATTGGAGTTAGTACCATATCAATGGAGTTAATGGTGCAGTCGCAGATTAGTTTACTAGTTGCTGGTTATTGGTTGCTAGTTAATCATATCAATTCTCAATTTGAGTTTTTTGGAATCAACTGATTGATAGATTTTTCAGACATTCTTCCCACGCAAACCAAAAGTGAAGTTTCCGGAATAGAATTTGAGTGTTTGGAGAGAGTTTCCACTTCCCGTCCGTATCCGCTTGAAAAATTTCTAGCACTCTTTTTGTTTAAAAACACAACACGATCAAATATTCCCGATGAGAGTGCGCCTAGTTCACTGTGAATTCTGTCCTGTTCCATTCCAAGTTCTATAAGTCCGCTTGTAAGGAGTGTTTTATATTCAAAAGGTTGTGATTTGGACCATTCCAGTGCGGCTTTAAAGCTAGCGGGACTCGAATTATGAGTGTCATCCAGAATCATAACATCATTATGCTTACGCATCGCGAATGTATGTGTTGCCGGGCGGTACGATTTTAGAACTTCAGCAATCTCCGTTAGATTCATATCAAGTTTTTGAGCAATAGCGGTTGCCAAAAGAACATTGCTAACATTATGAGTACCATGAATCGGAATAAAGAATCCGGTATCACTAACCCTAAACTCAATTCCGTGTGCAGTCTCTTCTATCTCGAATGCTTCCAGATCTATCGGGCCTCCGGTACCCACGGTGACTACAGAGCATTTGGCAACATCTTTGAGCTTATTACACATTTTGCTATCTGCATTCAAAAATACAAAGCCATCTTCCGGGATTGCCTCGATTAATTCTCCCTTAGCTTTGCAAAGTGCTTCTTGTGATCCAAAAAGACCGATGTGTTGCTTGCCGATAAACGTAACTACTCCCATAGTTGGCTTAACTATGTCGCAAAGAAGAGCGATTTCACCGGTATGGTAAGCTCCCATTTCTACAATCAATATTTCCGCCTCAGGATTCTTTGGAAGCTCACGGATTAGCCACTGAGATACTCCCATTTCCGTATTCACATGCTCGGGAGTAGAGAGCAGATGATGGTTTTTTAGAATATGTGAGAGAAGTTCTTTGGTTGTACTTTTACCTACACTTCCAGTGATGCCAATTACTGTTAGGTTAGATCTACTTGAACGGACTCTCTTGGCAGAGTTCATAATACGCTTCTTTAAAAATTGATCGATCGGTTTCCATAGCATTACCGAGAGAGCCAGGAAGAATGGTTGTATAACGGGGAAAAGTGGAAAATGGAAAGTGGAAAATGGAAAATTATACACAGTTGTTTGTATCAGAATTAATAATGTGATGATTAAAGATGTCGAACATAATGTAATAGCTTTTTTTGTCCAAACAGGCTTGGGATGTCTTCGAAGAATAATCTGGAGGAGACTGATGGCGAGGAAAGTGGCGAGTGTTAGTAGGTGCCAGCCGGGAAGGTAACCAAGGTAACCTCCTCCTACGCCAAGGCTACGGAGGACAGGAAAGAAACCAAAGAAACCAAGGACTAAGGGTCTGGTAAACCCGAATGTTTGCCTGAAGAAGCATTCACTCCTTAAGTGTTCACGTAAGCGATCGATTCTCCATTCCTTAACCTGCCATAGGTAGGCGAATGTTAGGAGAGGGGATACGGATGCCGTTAGCGTCATAATTATCAGAATCCAATCATTCATATATTGCTATTTTACTTCAAATATTAAGTTTAGAAGTGATTATATCTGCAATTTCTTTCGCCTTATCTTTGTGTACTTTGTGTTTTACCGATGGATAGGTGTGCAACCGACTCCCCTTAATCAGGTCATTTATAATGTGAGCATCTGAAATCGGAGTAATTTTGTCATCTTCACCCCAGAAAATGTCGGTTGGCAGAGTAATTTGTGACAGCTGTGGTTTAAAATCTTCTCCGGTTACCTTGATCATTGTTTGTTTCATCATGGGCGAAGCTTCTTCGTAGTCATGCACTCTCAGAGCTTTGTACAGTATCTTCTTTGCGGGTGCTTTTAATTTGTTAATTATGGGCAAAGAAAGAAAGAAGTTTCCTGTTTTGGCAATAGCCAGTCCGATTGTTATATGAAAACGATTCGGATACTTAATCCCGGCAGATGCGCAAAGAAATAAGTGATTAATTTTCAGATTTCTTCTGATTGCAAGCTTGAATGCAATTCTTCCTCCAAAAGAGTGACCCAGGATCAACATTCGACCTTCGACCTTCGACATTCGACTTTCGACCCAGTCCGCGTAATCATCAACTGACCAAGGACGATCAGGCTCAGGTTCTGTTCCAAATCCCGGAAGATCCGGAGTAATGATCTCGATATCAGTTCCTTTAAGCTCTTCGCGCAATGGATCAAAAGATTCACGTGAGCCGCCCCAGCCATGAAGACATAATAAAACAGGTTTCATCAATAAGGAGTATAAAGGATGCTCATACTTCTAAGAAGTAAAAGGTGTGGTATTGTTGTAGCTGTGAGATTCAGATTAATGATCATAGGTATAGGATCAATCATATTAGTTGCATGCGCTTCGGTTAATCAGGATCAGGTAGATTTGCATGCCTTGCGTTACGGAAAATCAGAATTTCCCGAAAAACAAATATTCAGAGATAGCAAAGAGAGGACTTTGCCATTTTCTTGGATGTTCTGGATGGTCAAGGAGCCGGAAGGATATTCATTAATTGATTGTGGTCTGGAAGATCAGAAGTTTATAGATAAATGGAAAATTGATGAATATAAATCACCATCTGAACTTATAACTATACTTCGAACTTCAAAAAAAGACATTTCCAGAGTAATAATTACACATCTTCATGCAGATCATATTGATGGTTGTTCAAATTATCCGAATGCGGATTTCTATTTACAGAGAAAAGAGTACAGAGCAATCTTAGATGCCTTCGAAAATTCTGCAGATTCCAAAATATCTTCAAGGGGATACTATAGGGAACACTTAAATTTTATAAAAAAGATGAAAGATGAAGGAAGACTTGTGTTAATTAATGGTGATCAGAAGATTTCGGAGAATATTTCAGTAGAACTGGCACCGTACCACACAAAAGGAACTCAAACTGTGATTGTAAAATCGAACAATCAAACCGTTTACATTGTGCCGGACAATGCTTATCTGTCAGAAAACATAGATGACCTAGCTCCCATTGGTTCCGCAACTGATATTGAGGGGAATAAACAGTATCTGGGGCTCCTCAAGGCTCGCAAAGCATCCGGTGCGCTTATTATTCCCGGACATGAACCGAAGATATTCGATAGTTACACAAAAATTAAACCTAATATTGTAAAATTAAAGTAATTAAGAGAGAATAATACTAATTAATGAATGTTTTCTACTTATTTGAATAATATGATCAGGAATAAAACCCTATTACTGTTAGTCGTTTGTGTAATCGCTTTTATTGCACTGTTTTCCAGAATGCAACCTCGTGCCTCTGTCTCGTCAGAGTTCATTTCCGGTCAGGACAAGGAGGAAATGCTGTCTTATGCCTACTCGGTATTGGATGGATACTTCAATCGTCCAAGTGACAACAATTCGGAGATACCTAAATTTATTGATTATGATCATTTATTCATTACATTTCTAAATAACAATTCCGTTCGCTGTTCAATGGGCGCCGGAGTACAGCCTATGAGTCCCGCAAGATTAAAAAATAATATTGAGCATGCAACAACTCGATGTATAAAAGACGACAGGTTTGGCGGAGTAACAAAAGAAGAAGAAATTGATGATACGGTCATAGTATTTTCGTTTCTTGTGAACAAGACCCCGATATCCGGAGGCTTATCTGCACTTACAAGAGAAATTGAGCTTGGAGTACACGGAGTTGAAATTGTAAATGGTGGGCGCAATGCTTTCTTCAAAGAATCAGTGGCAATAAGCAAGAATTACGACCACACAAAGATGTTCGAGAGGTTGTGCAGGAAGGCCGAACTTGGTGAGGACTGCATAAATGATCCACAGACCATTGTTTATCGTTATGATACATACACATTTATGGGAGATAGGGCCGGAAAAATAACAGACTTATACAGATACAACACTCAGATTGCAGCTGAAGACATTAATCAGGAATATTTGAATGATCGAATTAAACTTTCGGTTGGTTGGTTCAAAAATAATGTAAATCCGCAGACTGGATTGCTGGAATATATGTATTATCCGAGTGACGACAGATACTCAACCGATAATAATCATGTCAGACAGATTGCAACTGCATGGTCTGTGGCAAAACTGCGTAATTATTTTTCCGATCGGTCTTTGGATGGGATTGTAAACAGCTCCTTAGATCATTATTTACAGTTTTTAAAATGCGAAAGGGAAGGGAAGAGGACTTCTTACTGTTTTGCAGAAATTGATGGCTCCGCGAAGCTAGCATATAACGCTTTTCTTATATTTTTATTGTTGGAAAGTCCTGATTATCCGAATTCACAAATGCTATTGGCTCAGATTGCTCGTGGTATTGTTTCGCAACAGCAGGAAGACGGCTCATATAATACTTACTTCAATTCGACACAGAACTCCGGACAGGATTATTACCCCGGCGAAGCGGTATTTGCACTGATGAAACTTTATCAAAAGACCGAGAACAAGAATTATCTTGAATCAGTACAAAAAGCATTCCCGTATTACAGGAATTACTGGAGAGAGAACAAAAATACAGCTTTTATTCCGTGGCATTCGCAGGCTTACAGAATTTTGTATGAAGAAACAAAAGACCCCGAGGTTGCAGACTTTATATTCGAGATGAATGATTGGATTGTTCAGAATCATCAAACGTTACAAAGTCCATATGGGGATCTGATAGGTGGAATGCCACGTGGACAGGAAAGAAATTCAACTTCCTCTTACATGGAGGGGCTTACGAGTGCACATGTTGTTGCTCAGTTGGCTGGGGATAAGAATCGGGTAAGAAAATATGGTGATGCGATTAAACGGGGGATCAGATTTATATTACTAACTCAGTACACACCGGAGAATTCATTTTATGTTCCCAATCAAGATAGAGCTGTTGGGGGTTTTAGAAGTTCTTTGGCTAATAACTCTCAGAGAATAGATTTTGTGCAGCATGCTGTGTTTGCTTTGTTGGATGCGTTGGAGACGGGGGTGTTTAGTAATTAGTTTAAAGATTCCAGATTCGCAAATTCCAGATTCGCAAACAGATTCCGAAATGCCAAGATGAAAAAAATCCAAGTTGATATTGTGTGTAACTTCTTGGATTCTGGAAGTTGGAATCTGGAATCTTCATATTTAGGAATCTCCCTGCGAATCTGGCCTCTGTAATCTGGAATCTTAAAACTCCAGGACTAAAACAAAAACCTCACATATCATTATCTAAACTCCCCATACTCATAAAACCCCTTCTGATGCTCTTGCCCTTGTTTCCT
This sequence comes from Patescibacteria group bacterium, assembly GCA_018818235.1. Lineage (GTDB taxonomy): Bacteria > Patescibacteriota > Gracilibacteria > Peribacterales > Peribacteraceae > UBA2144. Next base: position 512 of record JAHISE010000032.1, on the reverse strand, counting down.
AACACTGTGTTTAATAGCACAGGAATAAACTTCAGTTACATTGACAGTTGCCTTGATCCACGCCATTAGTCCATTCGCATAACCACAATACAAACATCCGACTCTTTGAACCCAATTAAGTTTATTTAGCTTGCCACGGTCCAACACAATAAAGTCTTTAAGCGGAAACTTCGGTGCACCGAATAACGTAAAGACAATAGTCTGATGAAGAATGCAAATTATATGCGCTGCAATGAAAAAAATTATTTCAAAATACACGTATATTATTCCAATAATGACGATAGGCATTGGAGGCCATTTATTATTCATGCCTTTCTGTGAGACCAGGAGTGGGTGAATGCTCATATTATGAACGAATTGTAACACAAGTATTATATACTGCTTTTAGTTAATAATTCCGAAAAATTCACTGTGCTTTTGTTATGCAATCTCGTACTCCATAGCCATTAGAAATAGATTTGTTAATAATTAATGAATCCTCAAGAATCGGAATTATTTAGGCGAAGGAGTAT
>JAHISE010000031.1 GCA_018818235.1 Patescibacteria group bacterium | reverse complement strand
GATCAATGTAAAATGATACGATGATTGTATGTAATAAGCTAAAACCCAAATCCCAAATAACAAATCCCAACAATGCTGCTACTGCGTAGGACGGGCAACTAAAGAATGATCATAGTTTGGAATTTTGGATTTTGGGTTTCGTTGGGTTTTGGGGTTTGAATTTTGGGATTTACTTTTGGGATTTGTGTTTTGTTTTTTGGGATTTATAATAATGATCTTAATAATTCCTTTAAATTACAAATGAATATACTGGCACTAGATGTCGGCACCAAAAAAACCGGAGCAGCTCTAAGCTCAGATGGAACAACAATTGCACTTGATACAATCACTCATGATTCAGTAGATGAGTTAGTTGGGAAAATCTTAGAGTTAATCTCTGAACGTCAGATCGATAAGATTGTGCTTGGACTCCCCTATTTATTATCCGGAATAGAAGGAGAACAAGCAGAGTTTGTGCGCTCTGTTGAGGAAAAATTGGTATCAAATAATATTGATGTAATCCTACTTGATGAGCGGTATACAACTCCTAAATCCACTGAAAATGACCAAAATAAGGCTGCTGCATGCAGTATTTTGGCTATATATGAAGATAAACAAAAGAGTTGACAAATGCTCATAAATCACTAAAATATATACCTTTTGGTCTTTAGACAATCTCCGTTTACTAATAGTTAATAAGCAATATGTGAGTTATTCGTCTACCCAAACCGTTAGTAAAACTTTAACAACTGTCAAATTTATGGTAAAAAGAGGGTTGTTCTTACCCAACTTATTATGTCTGATCCAACTTCCACCGCTATCGGAACCGGTTCCAAAGCCGGAACCAATATGTTAAGCATTAATTTAACCGAACTTTTGGAGAGCTTATTCATGGTTTTGACCGAGAAGGAGTCAAAAGTTATCGAGAGGAGATTCGCTCTACAGGGGCAGCCACGGCAGACACTTGAAAAGATCGGGAAACATTTCAATGTAACAAGAGAACGTATAAGACAGATAGAAAGTATCGCACTTGGTAAGCTAAAAAGAACTGTAAGAACAACAAAGCTTGATGATGTAAATAAAATCGCAAAATCAGTATTGCAGAGCAATGGAGGATTAATGCGTGAAGATGATCTGATTACGGCGGTACTAAAGAGGATTCAGGGCAGCTCGGAAGTCGACGGATCCGTTCTTCGCCTTTCCTTTACTATCGATTCGGAACTGATCTCCGGTAACAGGAGCAATACCTTCGTTCCATTCTGGAGACTGGAGTCACTTTCTATGGACGATATAATGAAGATCGTAAATAGCATCGTAAAAACACTCAAAAAGCGAAAAAGCTGTATGGATAGTGATGAAATGATTTCATCAATCCAGAAGCTAAATCTCTTTGAAAACAGAATGCCAAGCACAGAGCTGGTAGAGAGTTGCCTTAGAATAGATGAAAGGCTGAAAAACATAACCGAAGGATGGGGTTTAACTGAATGGCGCTTTGTTCGTCCAAGGAGTATCAGAGACAAAGTGGAGATCATTCTGAAGAAATCAGGAGAACCTCTGCACTTTATGGATATTGCAAACAAGATCCGTGAAGCAGGATTTGATCACAAGAACGTTACTGTTCAGGCAGTTCACAATGAATTAATCCGCTATCCTCAGTTCGTTCTGGTTGGGAGGGGCTTATATGCTCTAAAGGAATGGGGATATGAATCCGGTACTGTTGCGGATGTAATTGAGCGTATTCTCAAGGAAAAGGGCGCACTCAGCAAAAAAGAGATAATTGCAGAGGTAGCCAAGCAGAGAACCGTCAAAGTTGGCACAATCTCGCTAAATCTGCAGAAAATGCCATATTTTAAGAGGGTTGGTAGAGCTGTTTATGCGTTTGATGGGACGAAGAAGTAGGATACGACGACGACCGACCTCACCCCCTGACCCCCTCTCCTGCCATGCTGAGAGCTTCGAGTGGGTTGTTATTGCTATTAAAGAATTCTGGGTACTTACAGGAGAGGGGGAACTACGCAATTGGAGAGAACAAACCTTGATTTCTCAAATATTTGATAAAACAAGCCATGAATTCTCCAATAGCAGAGCTCCCATCTCCCATCGGGAGAGGGGCCGGGGGTGAGGGAGATACTTCGGGGCCGGGGGTGAGGGAGATACTTCGGGGCCGGGGGTGAGGGAGATACTTCGGGAGAGGGGCCGGGGGATGAGGTCGCTACAAGAACACCAATAATTCCCACCACATTTTTAGCTAATTTCATCATTCCCTGTTACATTACCCGCACTAAAAATATGCTTTCTAAACCTGTAAGTACTCCGGCAACAATTAATCATTATTCATTACCTGTGGTGAGGGGGATCGAACCATTCATTATTAATTATTCATTAATACTGTTGATCAGTTTTGCACTGATTTCATGCTCAAAAAACGAGCCACCACCACCTCTTCCCGAAGGTTTACAAACTGTAACCGGAGTTATTTCCAAAGCTGAACTTTCTTTCACACGACGTGGAACTCACTTACTGATTATCGACGGACTTCCGATTTATTATGTGGAAAGTACCACCGTAAATCTAAGTAATTTTGAGGGTGAACGAACGTCTCTTTCGGGGTTTTTGGAACGCAATACAAACGTAAATGACATACCCGTTTTGGTTGTCGAAGAGGTGTTGGAAAAAGAAAGTGACAAAACTAAATCGGATTTAAAAGAGTATGCAATCTCGTTGGAAGTTCCAAAGGACTGGCGCAGTTTTAGGTCGCATGATGGCATACAATTTATTATCAAAGGACAGACAAAGCCTGTGCTCACTCTCTTCATGGAAGCAGGTGGCAATGATGTGCAGGGCTTCCCGGTTATGATAGATGGGACGAAGGCACTTAGGTCCGTTGACGAAAAAACAGGAGCAGAAACTGTGTATATTAGGCGTGGTGGTGACGAAGTATTGACTCTATTGTTCACTCCGAAATCCTCCGTTGACTCTACTGAATTAAAAGCTAAATGGATGGGAGTAATTCGTTCCATTATACTCGAAAATGAAGGTGATGACGATTCAAATATCCTCTCAACGGGCACCGGTTCCGTACTGCCATGTGGAGGTACTGCCGGAGTACTTTGTCCTCCCGGATACTTCTGTGATATTACAAATTTGGAGGAAAATATAGGGGTGTGTAAGAAGATGTGACGGCAGGTAGAATACTGGAATATTGGAATATTGGTCTAAAGCGATAGCAAGCTTAATATTTGTTATTCATAACCCCAATAATCCAGTATTCCAGTATTCGAATACTCGGGGTTATTTTGACATTGCAAAACTTAATATTTATATCGTTGATATACTGTTGCATCTGCCAATAAACCAACAATTATGCTATAATAATGAGATTCACACACACAAATGTATCCCAAGAAAAAGAAATCGCTGACCGGCGTGTGTGTCGATCTCCTGACGTCCCTTGGGCGATCGACCACGAATCACTTGAGTGCTCTGTGCGCGCAAAGAGTGACAACTCCCATGAGGAAACTCGTAGGTGGGTTGCACTCGTGTCTTAACGCAGCAGCGATTCGTCATTCGACCTGGCTCATGATAAAAAAATCGCTGTACTGTAAGAAGTATTTACCGGTTATCAAGTGCAAGTCGAAGAAGATGTGGAAAGATTCCAAAATAAAATTAAAAAGAATTAAAAAAAGTGCCTGTAAGGAGTATGAAAAATGGAAGTTGCATCGGGATCAGGTAGATAGTTTCCTGACATTCCCGAGAGTGATTGCAATCACCGTTACAATCAGCATACTTTTCAACTCGGTGGTGGTTCTTTCGATTATGAAGGAACTGAATACCGGGTTTTACAAAGAAGGGTTTAGAGCTGTACTAGATACTCAAGAGTCTTCCGGTGGCTCAACACTTGAAATCGAGAGTGGAGCAGAGGTTATAGCAGATCAAGTTGAAGAAATATCTAAGGAATCCAAGGTACATTCGGCAGCCGAAGATTCCGGCGATCCAATCGCAGTACCGGAAACCGAGGAAGAAGAATCAAATACCGTTACATCAGATATCGAAATTGATGCAGATGAAACTCAGGCAACAAAAGAAGGATCAGATTCAGAAGATTCAATAACACCCGAAATCATTAAGTTGGATGCAACAATAGACACAAGCGGATCAATGACAACAGAAAGTGGAAGTCTGGAAATAATCAAAGCGTTGGATGCTGATTATATTGAAGAACAATCAGAGGACACATCAAGCGGTGTGACCACACCTTCGGACGGTGCTGTAGTAACGGGGAGTGACTCCTCTGATGTCTCTGAGGATGATGATACTGAATCAGAATCACAAGATGATACCGGCACAGGTACAATAATACTTGATGCCGGTACGCAGACCGGATCAATCACACATTCGGCAGGCAGTGGTTCTATCGAAACAGAAACGGGATCATTAGTAACAGATACAGGCTCATTGGTAACACAGACCGGAGCTGAAATATCAGGAACAGGCGCACTAAGTGGAAGCGGCACATTGGAAGATGGAACAGGATCACTTGTAATGGATGCATTAACTGAAACAGGATCTATTACCGGTAGTGGAGTAACTGTGGATACCTCAAGTGGGTCTGTAATTTCTGATAGTGGATCCGGATCTACTACTTCGGAAACCGGTTCAGTGTTGACCGGCAGTGGAGAGCTACAAGAAGAAATTGAGGAAGAGGAAATTCTACGTAAGATAGAAGATCTTTCCGGATCACTTCTGATAAATAGTAATCTTAGGTATCCGATGAATACTCATCCGACATTTAGTGTCCCAAAACACAAAGAGATATCCAGTGCGAAAGAATTCATGGAACGCGTAAGCATAGAAGTAAAAGATCCCGATGGAGAAAACTTTGAGGCACAGGGTACTATCACCGAAGAAGATGAAAGGTTTTTGATTACTCTTTCCCCCGGTGATAACTTTATTCCCGGAAAGTATTCGGTCAGGGTCGTTTTGATTTCAGATAGAGGTGAAAATAGAAAAGTTCAAAGCTTTTTGAGAAAAACACAGGGTGATCAATCGGATATATTGCTTTATGAAGGTGATATTGATTGGGGAACCGTTGCTTTTAACACGGACAGATCCGAGTATCTGCAGTGGCAGGGAATGAATGTGGATATTTCCTATATGGACAATGAAGGAAGGTTGATATGCGACGGTAAAATGCACGCTATTGTGGATACTCCTGATAAGTCCAGAAAACACTATTCCACTGACAGTGAATCCATTGAGTCACTTAACAGATGTGAGCTAAGGCATGTAACCAGCTTACCTGATTACAGATTCACATCGGGGCTTACTTCTCGGGGTGAGTACTCCGTAAGCATAAGCGCGCAAAACAGGAATGCCTTCGGATACAAGATTAATGTTGCGGAAGATCCTGAGCTTATGGATGTTAAGCGGTCGTTTGTAACAAGAACGTATCCGGGTGCGACGGAAAAAATGGAAATAACAATAATCCCAACATACACTTTTGTTGGAAAAGTAATTGAACGCGTACCTCCCGGATATGAAGTTAAACTCACAGATCCCCCCGGTATTGTGAGTGAATTAAAAACAACAGGAGCAAGCAAGATCACATGGGACCGCAGGTTTGAAGCAAATAAACCGCTCAAATTGACTTATACCGTAAAGGTCCCAAGTACTGAAAATACAATCTTCTCTTTCTTCGGTCCTCTGGAAGCTACCGGTTACTCGGAAGACATTGAACCTGAGGAGATTGATTTGCCGCTGTTCCAACCTGCAAGTGATTCGGGGGCATCGATTGGTACGGAAACCACTATCGAAGATATTGATCCGGGATTTACAGACTCGGGAGCAGTTGTGGAAACAACGGCAGAAAGCTCCGGTAGTGATACCATACCTTCGACAGGAACGTCATTGAATTCATCCACAGGTGCAACCGTTCCAGAAGAAGAGGATGCAGATGTTTCTACCGGTTCAACTATTCAGCTGGATGCGGCATTAAGTGCGAGTGGATCCGATGTATTAACAAGTACCGGCTCCAGTACTGAATCTGAGCAGGAAACAGATACTGGTGATGTTCAGGAAGATGAGGAGACAATTCAGATTGATGCTGCATTGGATACCCAGTCCACACAATCTGATTTACCGATTGCCACAGGATCAACCTCAATCGCAGAACCGGTGGTAGAAGTAGAAGAAGACACAAGTTCGGAAGATTCAGATATCGAAGAGGCAGATACTGCATTTGGGGCATCACTATTTTCTCCTCGAAGTATAAGAAGAGCAATCGAGGAGGAGCAACAAAACAATAAAATTAGAACAAATATTAGAAATGAAAAGCTTAAGAACATAAATAAACCAAGCAAGCTTGGAGCAATGCTCTACGAAATAATCAATTCTGAAGTTACAAGTATACTTCGAAGTTCATCTCCTTCACCGATAAGGGTAATAAGCTCTGTAGTAGATAAAACTGATACAGAGTACATATTTAACAACAATTCCGCGCAATTTAGATTGTTTGGATTTGACCAAATACACGAGCGTACACCACGGGCGGAATTCGGAATCCGGAATTCGGAATCCGGTTTGCTGGTGCTTAAAAGAGATAAACTAAAACCTTCGAACATTATATATACATCAATGGCATCTGCATTCAGACTTCCATTATTTGCTGCAAGAAATTATGTAAAACCAACAAACGAAATTAAGAAATATAAAGTTGATTACTTTATGTCGCATGCAGAGGTCGATGAGCTTCCGCCGAGTATTATTGCTACGGGTGGAGACGGGGATTCTGAAATTGGGAATGCGGTTGTTATGGATTGGGTTGGAGTTCGGAATCCACCTTCGGCCGGAATCAGGGCTTCGGTGATGCTGTCGGACATTCAAGATATATATTCTGAGTCCGTAGCTGCGATTCAGGAATCGCAGATGGAATCCGTCGCAATTATGCAATGGGTAGGAACCCAGAATGCCCTGAACTCCGCAGCAGCGATTCAGGAATCGCTGTCCCCTCCGAAGAGCATTGTTATGAAATGGTTAGGTTCTGAATCAGTTAAATCAGCTATTTTGGCTTCATCCAAGCTTTCAAATAAATCAAACATATCCGGGGTAACCGACGAAATCCAGAATTTTAGATTTCGCCGGCTACGCACTTCTTATGGGTTCGTTATGAACTGGATAGAAGGCAATATCTACGAATTACCCCACAGAACCTCCGCCTTCCGCTCACTTGAAGTTGCATGGGCATTATCAACAATGGTTCGCACACAAAGGGATTCAGAGCTTTTAGCAGCTTCTTTGATTGAATCATTGCCTCCGATGATTGTTATGACTGGCTCTGGCTCAGAACCTTTGGCCGGCTCTGACTCGGTACCTTCGGCCGGTTCCGGCTCGGAACATTCGGTCGAAGAAGAATCAGATTCAGGAGATGCAGTGGATGATATCTCAGTTCAGGTAACAGAAAGTGCTTCAACAGTAATTCAGGTTGAAGAAGTTCAGGTAGAAGCAGAACCCGAAGCGATTAGTACGGGTACAACTGTAGAAAGAATAAGAATTCAAAAAGAACTTCCACGTAGAGTTTTGTCCAAACTTAATCGATTGGTAACAAATACAATTCAATCGGGATCAACAATTACTGAATCTGCAAGTAAAGACTCAGCCCAAACAGGATCAATCAGTCCGATAATTTCAAAGGAAAGCATAATAAATGTACAGGATGATTCTGTTTTAAACAGAATCAAAGAACGAGTCAGTAAAAGAATTACACATACCGTAAATTACGTAAACGTCCAGTTGGTCAAGGATACCGGGAATAAAGAAGTTGATGAATCCAAGATTTTCAGATACACCGAGCCGCGGCAATGGCAATTGCTGTCAATGATTGTGGAGGCTATCAAAAATCAAACGGAAATCTTTGAGCAGGGAGAACTGATGTTTACGCTGGAAGGTGGTAACACGTTCGATGCAAACACTTCTCCTAAATTCAAGATACTGGAAACTGACATATTCGAAACCGAGACCGGATCAATACTTGATGAAACCGGCAACCTGAAAGAAGAAATAGCATTGCGCGAAGTGGTAGCGGCGATTATCTCGGAAAAAGATTTAAAGAATGCGCTTTTACACAGCATTGTGGAGGAAAACTCAAAAGAAATTGCCGAGGAAATAGTTAAAGATTCTGTTGGCATGAGTACGATCCAGAATGCTTTGCAGGGAGACAGAGGCAGAAGGAGTACGCGTACTGATTCTATTCAGGGTATGCTGGAGGTTGCATTTGAAAGTGACAAAATACAGATGGCAGTTGGTGATGAGGTTGATGGATCAGGCGAATTCGAAGCATTGATACATGAAACTTTAAGTAGGGAAGTAAAACAGGCAGTGTTTGAAGATATTGTCGCAAAGGCCACCGGAAGCGGTGGGAATTTGAATAAATCAGCACAAAAAGCGGATAAAAACCTAAAAAAAGCATTACAAACTGCAATTTCCGATAAAGTTAAGGAAAAGCATGTTATGACTCAGGTTGCTCAGGAAGTTAAAGAAGTAAAAGAAAAAGGAACAACAACAATATCTCAGGCAAATGACGAAGCAATAAAAGCGGGAAGCGGCAATAATATAATTAAATTCAAATTGAAAGATAACGATGGAAACGAAGTGGATCCAAGTTTCCACTTTAAAGAAGGATCCGTAATTATAGAGCTGGAACCAAAGCGCAAATTTGCTCCCGGCAAGTACACAGTAGAGATGACCGTGACGCACCCGGTCACCGGAGAAATTGTAACTTTTGAACAGAACTTCCTTTGGGGCGTGCTTGCAATCAATCCCAATGCAGATGTTTACAGAGCCGGAGAAATCGCGAATTTGGAATTCGGTGTATTGGACGATGAAGGTGAAATTGTTTGTAGCGCCGACTTAAGATTGAGAGTAGTAACTCCTTCGGGGCTGAGCATTGACCTATCAACCGTAGACAATTCAATAATTACATCAGGCACATGCGGTGTTAAACAAGCAGGATTTATAGAGCCGGACTTTAAAGCGTTACTTAATCTATCGGAAGAAGGAATATATGATCTTACATTAAGTGCCATTACACCGGCGGGACTGCGAACAATGAAATCAGAAATCAAAGTAGACCCCGCTCCCCCATTCATAATAAGGAGGAAAGGTGCAACACGTCTCTGGCCGTTTGGACCTTCTGAAATGCAAATTGAAGTTGAATTCCAATCAGACTTCCGTGGCTACTTAACGGAAGTAGTACCTGATAGTTTTGAGGTTGTAAGTGTATCTGTGGGTGGTGTTGCAGATGCTTCGTTTATAAAAGAAGAATGGCAAAACAAAGAAGGTGAAATACTGATTGCGTGGCCTGCATCGTTCAAGGCCGGTCAAAAGACTGTGATTTCTTACGTTTATGATGCACCGGATATCAGTCCGGAATTTTATCTGTTGGGGCCGTTGGAATTGAGGTTTAGCAATCAACACGCTTCGCTTTCAACAATCGACACGCTCCGCTCTCGACCAGCCTCCGCCCAACCTCCGCATCGGCTACGGTCGACAGGCAAGGCTACGACCGGCAAGCAATCAACAGATGGCGCGGATGGCGCAGATAACATCAACAGAGTTGGAGAAAGATCATCTGCAGCAACCAAATCAAGCTCTCCAACAGCGAGGAACGAACAACGAACAACGAATAAACGAATAAACGAATCCCCGACCGCCTCCGGTTTTATAGTTGCTCCAAGAAAGGTCGATGGTAATAGTCCAAGCAAAAGACAACTACTGGAAGAAACAAAAGCAAAACAAATCAAACGCTCAAATGATCTAAGATCAGATGCTTCCGATACAACTGCTTCTTCATTAATGGTCATGTCTTCCGTTGCGCCTGGTAGCAGCATAGAGAATGGCAAATCCCAAGGCGACTACCGCGAGTATAAGGTAGAAGAGAAGATAGGCAGTCTCGAAATTCATGATGATCATCGGGAAAACAATATACTAATTGTCCAGCAAATTGAGGATACCAATAATCCGCAGGTTATCAATAGCAAATTAAATTCATTAACGGCAAATGGTATTACCACTCCAGCTAATGAAACTTGGCCTATATCTGAAAGTATTGCTGATATCCGATTCGATCGAGAATCACGAATATCAGATGAAGGCCAGCGAAATACTATTAAGGACATAGGTGAACAACCTTACACCCAGCACCAGAACTCGTCAAATAATGATAGTCCTGAAATGTTCGGTGCTGGGCAGGCCCAAAACCAAGGCTTGTCAAAAGAGAGTAGTCCTGTGGTGCCTGATGCCGGGCGAGTATCAAATTCTCCGGTCATTTCCATAATACAGGTTGCATCTCTTTTAAATCCTTACGAAGAACTCGCATTCACACTAAGAAAAGAAAACAACAAATCCAAACTCAAGAATTCCTCAAAATTATTCCTTCCTGCTTCGTTGGTAGAGATTGAAACAGAAGATGAGATAGAAGCTGAAGAGAGTGCGGAAACTGAGGAGGAAACTGAAGTTATTGAAGAACAAGAATCAACGCTGACTATTCCCGTCCTTCCCGTAGAGGTAAAGGACAATGAGGAACAAACAAACGAGAATACCAACCAAGGCAGCGGCAATGTTGATACTGGTGATGAAGCTGTTAATGTCCATGACTCTACTGGTTATTCAAGTAAAGAAGTTAATTTCGCTGACAATGAAAACAATACAAATCCTAAGATAATACTTGATAATGATATCAATAAAGATCCTTTAGATGCAAATACCGATAAAAATAATGCAGCAGATAGCTCAAGGCACAAGTCAGCCGATGACTTGATCCAAGATGATAAATTAGGAAATGATAATCTCATAGGAGAACAATCGTACACCCAGCACCAAGGCTTGTCAACAATAGATAGTCCTGTGGTGCCTGGTGCTGGGCAGGCCCCGCACCAGAACTTGTCAAATAATGATAGTACTGAAGTGTTCGGTGCTGGGCAGGCTCCAAATATTTCACGGGAAAGGCCATCTAAACGGTCGATGCAACAATCAACCAACCTTCGCTCGCTGCGGCGAGACTACGGTTGGCAGGCAATCAACAACTCAACCTCTCCAATATCGAGGAACCAGAAACCAGAAACCAGTGGTTCGACCCAACTCACCACAGGTAAACTAGCAACTAAACCCCTGTCCCCCTCAACCACTATCTACTACGAGCAGCGATCTTGGCAGATTGCTAATGATGCCGGCTCCGCAATAAAAATCTGGGATGGCGAAGGCGCCGGTGATACTAACTGGTCGACCGGAGCAAACTGGAACGGTGACACAATTCCGGATGCAGGCTCCATAGTTTACTTTGACGGTACAAGCGATAACAACTCCACACTTGATTCCGGATTTACTTCCAACATCGGCGGATTAAAGATTGGCAATGATTATGATGGAACCATTACACTGGCAACCCCTCTTGGAGTCTCCGGTTCCGTAATAATCTCCGGAGGAATACTGGATGTCTCCTCTTCTAATTACGACGTAACTGTAGATGGAGACTGGAAGCAGTATAGTTCAGGAGAATTCGCTGCAAGAGCTGGAACTGTGTACTTAACTTCTACCGGAGATACTCTTACACTTTCAGGCTCTTCTTCCTTTAATAATGTTACTATTGATGATGGGTTGGTTGGATATTGGAAGTTTGATGAGGGAGTTGGAACTCTTGCTAAAGATAGTTCTAGGTTTGGTAATAATGGAACATTAACTAATATGACAAATGATGATTGGGTTACTACGAGTGCTCCGACGAGTTTCTATAATCCTTATGCGCTGGAGTTTGATGGGGGGGATGATTATGTAGAGGTGGTTGATAACGACATATTCAGTTTTGGCAGTGGTTCCAGCGATTCACCGTTTTCAATTTCTATATGGTTCAAATCCAGTAGCTATGATACTACTGCAAACTGGCTAATTGTGAAAGATGATAATGCTGGCAATCGAAGAGAATGGAGTACCTCAGTTGCCTCTGGGAAACCAGCTATATCTATGTTTGATGAATCAACAGGAGGGTACATTGGCAGAAAATATAATACTGCTCTAAGTACAAATACATGGTATCACTACATTAGCATCTACGATGGTTCATCTACCGAGGGGGGCATCAAGCTCTATATCGATGGGGTTAGAACAGACGATACGACTGGCAGTGATGGTTCTTACACGGCTATGGAAAACAATACTGCTCCAGTGAGAATAGCAACGTGGGCAGAAAGTTTGCTATATATGCATACTGGCCTCATCGACGACGTCCGCATCTACTCCCGTGCTCTCTCATCCTCGGAAGTTGCTTCATTGGCTGCGGGAAATGCTTACACAGGAAGCGGTGTATTAACCCTCGGCTCCTCACTTGATATTAATGGAGACCTAAGCATGTACACAGGAGGAATAGATAACTCCGGTAATCATAATATCAATCTCTCAGGCTCTTGGCTAAACTATGGTGGACAATACATAAGAGGAACCGAGACTATTACATTTGATGGAGTTGCGGATAGTGCAGATCAAAAACAGATTTATGAGGATACAGGATTTAATAATGTTACTTTGGATAATGGGTTGGTGGGGTATTGGAAGTTTGATGAGGGCGCAGGAACAGTCGCCCGTGATAGTTCTGCTAATGGGAATGATGGAACGCTTACGAATATGGACGCAGAAGATTGGGTTGATATAAGTGCTGGGACAGGTACGACAAACTTCTACAATCCTTATGCTTTGGACTTTGATGGGAGTAATGATTATGTTTTAACTACTTTGAATGTTGCCGGTCAAACAGGGCTTACTGCTGCTGCTTGGTTTAATCAAACTAGTAGTAGTAGTGCAGCGCGTGAAACTGCTCTAGGAACATTCACGGGTAATACTGATATGGCGTTTGACATAGATCTTGTGGCCAATCTTCGTCAGGTTCAATTTAATATTTTAGGAGAAGGTAGGGCAAGATCAAATTTAGACACTGCGACAAGTGTATATACTGGAGACACATGGAATCATGTGTCTGTAACATGGAATGGATCAACAATGATTATTTATATGAATGGAACAAATATTGCAAGCCAAGCATATTCTGCACCTAGTATTGAGCAAACAGTCACACAAAAACTTATCTTTGGTCGATATAATCAGGGCGTTCAGGCTCAACAATTCTCCGGCCTCATCGACGACGTAAGAATTTACAACAGAGCCCTTAGTTCTTCTGAAATCGCCAATCTCAACTCCGGTAACCCATCAACAGGTTCCGGCTATTACACACTCGGAGCCTCCCTCGACATCTCAGGAGACTTTAAGAACTATACTGCCAATCTAGTTTCCTCAGGATCCATAACAATGAGTGGAAACTGGTTGAATGTTGGAGACTTTACTCACGACGGATCTGGAACAGTTCTGTTTGATGGTGTTAATCAAACTATTAGCGGATCAACAGTATTCTGGAAATTACAATCTACAGGCTCAACTGCTGATACCCTCACATTT
>JAHISE010000030.1 GCA_018818235.1 Patescibacteria group bacterium | reverse complement strand
AGTTCATCCGGAACAATTTCGTTAAACAAAAGTCTGCCGACAGAAGTGTCGTGTATTTCGCTATTTCCTTCCTTGTCCGTAAGACGAACTTTGATCTTTGCCTGCAAATCAACATCACCCTGACTGTGAGCCAAAAAAGATTCTTCCGGATTGGAAAAAACCATGCCCTCTCCCTTTTTGCCATCATGAACCTGAGTAAGGTAGTAGCAACCCAAAACCATATCCTGTGAAGGATTGATAACAGGATCACCGGCAGAAGGCTTAAGCACATTGGTACTGGAAGCCATCAAATTCTTTGCTTCCGACTGCGCCTTATCTGACAAAGGAACATGAACAGCCATCTGATCTCCGTCAAAGTCCGCATTAAAGGCCGCGCAAACAAGAGGATGTATTTTGATTGCCAATCCCTCAATCAGTTTTGGTTTAAAAGCCTGAATTCCCAAGCGATGCAGCGTAGGAGCACGATTAAGGAGTACGTACTTGTCCTTGATCACATCTTCAAGAATATCCCAGACTTCTTTGGTACCTTCCTGAACCAGCCGCTCCGCACCCTTAACATTGTGTGCCAGTTCATCTCTGATAATTTGTCCGATTACAAACGGCTTAAACAATTTCATTGCCATTTCTTTGGGAAGTCCGCATTGCGAAAGCTTAAGATCCGGACCTACAACAATTACACTACGTCCGGAATAGTCCACACGTTTTCCAAGAAGATTTTGACGAAATCTTCCTTGTTTTCCTTTAAGCATGTCCGAAAGACTTCGCAACTTACGTCTGTCACCTGCAGTAAAGAGTGTTTTGCCCGCTCTGGCAGAATTATTTAGCAATGTATCCACGGCTTCCTGCAACATACGCTTTTCGTTACGACAAATAACTTCCGGAGCACCTATGCTCATCAGCTTTTTCAGACGATTGTTTCTGTTGATAACACGACGATACAGATCGTTTAAATCCGATGCCGCAAAACGCCCTCCATCAAGCTGTACCATAGGACGCAGATCCGGCGGTATAACCAAAAGACGTCGGAGAATCATCCATTGAGGCTTGATCTGAGCTTTTTCCAGCGAACTTATGAGCTTTATTCTTTTCATAAGTTTCTTTAGTTTTTGTCCGCTGCTTTGGGTTCTGTCATTTTTTAACTCAGTCAACATTTTGTTTAGATCAATATTTGCAATAATTTCTTCCAAAGATTCGGCGCCCGTACCCGCACGAAAAACATGTCCGAACTTCATATTCATTTCGCGGAATTTAAGTTCCGAGAGAACAGACCCCACATTTAAGTTTTTAAGATCATCCAATGCCTCTTTATGATTTGATTTTAGAGTTTCAATTTTATCCGCATACTCCTTGTCCAGTGCATCCATCTGCTCACGCGTTGCCTTGCTTTCCTGAAGCTGTTTTTTAGCATCGGCATACTCACGCTTAAGCTGATTTTTTCTTGTATCCATGGAAGTATTTATTTCTTTTTCGGCTTCTGCTCTGCCTTCCGTATCTACCGTAATTACAATATATGCGGCAAAGTAAACTATCTGTTCAAGAGTCTTGATAGGCAAATCAAGTAACAATCCGATTCTGGAAGGAGAGCTTCGCAGGAACCAAATATGAGTTACAGGTACTGCCAAATTAATATGACCCGTTCTTTCGCGTCTGACAATGCTTCTGGTAACTTCCACTCCGCACTTTTCGCAAACTACTCCGGAGTATCTGACTCCTTTGTATTTTCCGCAGAAGCACTGAAAGTTTTTGGTGGGTCCGAATATACGTTCACAGAAAAGACCATCCGGCTCAGCACGCTGAGTTCTGTAATTGACGGTTTCCGGTTTGGTAATTTCACCACGGGACCATGCAATTACATCTTCCGGGCTTGCAATGGAAAGTGCAACTGCATCGAATGAATCGGTGGCTGCGGCGGGAGGTCTACTAGGAGGCATGATGGGTGGTTGGGAATTGGTAGAACTTACGATTAGTTTCTAGTTAACTAGTTTCTAGTTTCTAGTTACTAATTCTCAACTTGTAACTAGTTAACTTGTTAACTATCTAACTACATCAAAATCCGCAGCTCTCTCCTGCTAATCGTCTATATTAGTGGAGGAACTCCGGAGATTTCTTGCTAAGTTTACCCTCTTAATTTGGGTTTGCAAGAAAAAAAACGACGGATATTTAGGTTAGGAGGGGGTAGGAAGGATCACTGCTATTAAAATTGTTGATTTTATCTAGAGCCCTCAAACTATATGCGTATATGCGCATATACTTATACCAACTTGCATAATAAATAATACTAATATTGAGCCCCCCTCACACTTCGACATTACTCAGTGTGGCCAATAATCTTGTTGCATGTAATATCTATGAGTGACCATGAGTCGTATCGAATGGCCACCCATCCTCTCCCCCTTCGAAAACCCCCTCACCACAAAATTCGGTGGGAGGGAGATAAGGAAAAGTAAATAAGAGATTTCTTTCCTATGAGAGCATCGATATTAGTTCAATTTTTAAATGCTAATTGGTATGACTTGAAACCGGAAACCAATTAACGAATATATGAATTAACGTATTATTATCCTCCGAGTCCTTCTGATAACTTCTCCTTCCCCTCCTTAATCTTCTCCAAACCTTCTTCGACCGCATCAACTCTTTTTTTAACACCATCAATCCCATCCTGAACAGTATCAACAACATCCTTACCCATATCAACAACATCTTTGACCTGCCCCGTAACATCATTAAGAGCACCGGTGGCAGTCTTGGCCACATCTCCGACAACATCCATAACCTTGGTCTGACGATCTTTTACAGATGAACATCCGATAAGCAGTGCACCTCCTATAATAAGGACGAGCAAGAATGCAGAACCCGATGAGAACCTACGTGGCATTATATTTAAAGGTAAACGAGTTAACGAACAACGCGCAACGCGCAACAAATCTTCAGGACTTATCTTCTTCTCCAACCCCATACTTCTTGAAAAGTTTTTCGAACGAACCGTCAGATTCCTCGAGTGCACTCTTAAGCATCTTAGCTTCGTCAACCGCAATGTTAAGTTTGGATGAAGTGTTGGCAGTCGCACTGCCTTCGGTTTCCAAAGTTAATTCTTCGGTTCCGCTTAGTGAAGCCTGAAGAACTATAAAAGCTCCACACCCTTCACACTTTAGCTGAAGCAACATCGAATTATTTGCAACAACTCTGACAGCGGAAAAATCAACAGGAACTCTGCTCCCGCATTGCGGGCAACGCATCTGCTGATATATACGTTGAAGAATTTGCTGAAGTGTGTGGGGATCAATTTCCATCAATCTTTATTATACCACGCATCAGGTTTTTCAACAAAAAAAAGACATGTTTTTCAATAATGTAAAGTAAGTGATACATGTTGTGTGGTAATGATAGGACGGGAAGTCACTGGTCACTTGTCGCTGGTCGCTGGTCGCCTGACTAGTGACAAGTGACCAGTGACCGCTAATACTTCAATGATATTGAATAACTATGATATATCCGACTCCCAACATCTACTATTCCTGTCAAACAAATAAAGAGCTACCATGACACCGATGCCCTCCCCTCCCCGCCAGCACGCATTTGCTATCGTCACAGTTCTGGCAATATGTGCGGCAATTTCGCTGAACTCAATATATATTGCAAAAGTATCAAAAATGGATGATCGTGAGCTGATTACTGCGGAAATTGGAGTGGAACACACACTGCCTCTGGATCTGGAAATTGCCATAAGCAATATGAAGGGCATAGGTCTGGTAGAAATCACACAAAATAGTGAAGAAAAGATTTATGTAAATATTCCAAATGAATGGCAACGCAAGGAAGTCCGGAATACTCCGATTAATACTATTGTGAAAGAACCTTCATCTTTCGGATTTACACGATGGCACTTCCCTCCATCGGCAACCGTAACCTTTGGCATTCCTGCGTATCCCGATCGCTTCTTCATCCATAATCCCACAACAGCACCGATGAAGGTGACCATAACAAGAGTGGATCTGGATACGGATAAGGTCGAGAGGGATGTGATATTAGTTCAAGAATCACCTGTGCAGTTATGGTAGTTAACTAGTTTGGAAGTTAACTAGTTGCTAGTTAGAAGTTGTTGATGAAACCTGAATATTTGTAATTTAGTCGAACTTGTAACTAGTCAACTAGTAACTAGTTAACTTAAACTATCCGTATGCAAATAATTCCAATCAAAACCCCCCTTCTGGAAAATAACACCAACCTAGCCCAACTTCTGACGAATAATGCCGAGTTCGAGGATGGCGACATACTCGCAATTTCATCCAAAGCAATTTCGACTGTTGAAGGAAATGCTATTGAACTCTCGAAAATTGAAGTAACAGATGAGGGGAAACAGTGGGCGGATAAATGCGGAAAGACACCACAATTCAGACAAGCAGTGCTTAATGAAACCGATCGACTCAACGGAAAAGTACTGAGTTACTGTCCCAATGCAATGCTAACTCAACTTAAACCCGATGGTCTGAAAGAAGGAATCATACTTGCGCCAAATGCAGGGCTTGATGAATCTAATGTGGCGGAAGGTTTTGCAATCGGATGGCCACTCGATCCGGTTAAATCGATTCGTGATCTACGCAGCAAGATCGAAAATATTACAGGTAAGAAAATAGCCGTAATCCTGACTGACTCCTGTTGCCGTCCAAGAAGAATCGGAGTTTCTGCTTATGCACTGACCGTAAGTGGAATTGATCCTTTAGAGGATCGAATAGGTAAGAAAGATCTATTTGGAAAAGAACTATTGATGACAATGGAATCACGAGCCGACCAACTGGCAACTGCAACCAACATGCTAATGGGAAATACAAATGAATCTATTCCGGCAGCAATAGTCAGGGGCCATGGCCTTGAGCTTTCGGATTATGAGGGATGGGTGGATGGGATAGAGCCGGAGGAGGATTTGTTTGCAGGGATATTATAAAGGGAAATAGATATAATAGTTTCGTTGCTAAGTTGCTAAGTTGCT
>JAHISE010000029.1 GCA_018818235.1 Patescibacteria group bacterium | reverse complement strand
GGGGGAGAGGATGGGTGGCCATTCGATATGACTCATGGTCACTCATAGATATTACTTGCAACAAGATTGTTGGCCACACTGAGTAATGTCGAAGTGTGAGGGGGATACAAGGTTAGTTTTATTTAAAATGCAAATTGGTATGAAATAATCAAAATTCAGGATTATTCCTGTCATGTTCCCATTTATGTGGATTATTTCGAATATATTCTCGAATTCGATTCAATGATTTTGTATCGCGTATGATGTGGTCATAAAATCGTGTTTGCCATGCAAAATCATCGTATCCCATTGAATGTATGCGTTTGGTACATACAGATTTAAATTGACCCATGATGGATCCGATGGAATTGGCATGTAAACGAGGTGTGGTCGGTTCGGTTGTCATTGGAATACACCATTGGCGAACGGTATTTGTGGTTGTTAATGGCGTGATAGAGACGTCCCATTGGGACGTCTCTATGACATCGTTAACAACCGAATCCATTATTGCATCAATAACGTCGTTTCGTTCAATACGAATTATGCCATGTATGTGATTTGGCATAACAATCCATTCATCCAATGTTACGTAACATCGAATATATTCAATTTTTTGCCAACAATTTGCAACCACATTCCCAATATCCGACAACCCAATAATCCCATTCCTAATTTCACCAAAAACACAATCACGGTTCTTTGTACAAATGGTTATAAAATACCATCCGTTTTCGGTGTAATCGCGGCATTGCAGACGCGCAGATTCGACCCGATATTTTTTCTGGAATAACGTCATGTTATTTACAGAGAAATGGCGGGTCGTAATTGTGAAAAAATCAGTATTTTCGGATAACCCCACGCACCACCCCTGCAACAGTCAACTCCTCCATTGCATGCATATCCGGATAACTGGAGTTTTCTGCTTGCAGATAGAATTTACCTTTATTCTTTTTTAAACGCTTGAGAGTAAATTCTCCATCAAGTACAGCGACTACAATGTCATTAAGCTTTGGCTCTACTCCACGTTCAACAACAACCAGATCACCCTCGCTTATCGAAGCGTCTATCATGCTGTCGCCTTTAACCCGCAAAAGAAATGTGGATGCCTTTTTTCCTCCTACAATGTAATCATCAAGTGTTACCATCTCCTCTGCCTGTTCTTCCACCGGAGCTGCGAATCCTGCTGATATTGGTCCAAACAAAGGAAGAACCATAGGATCTGGTCTATCCGAAGCATCTACGATATCTATTATCTTGATGCGTCCTTTTGGATCCTTTTCTATTTGCCCTTCGCGTGCAAGTGCATTCACAACCTTTGCGACTGCATTTTTGCTACGAACACCGAATGCAAGTGCAAGATCGGAAAGAGAAGGAGAATATCCGCGTTTAACCTGAAACTCACGGATATAGTTGAGTACAGTACGCTGATGTGGCGTCAAAGTGGGTTCAGCTTTAGCTTTTGGCATAATGGCGGGCGGTAGAGAATAGGGTAACCCCACTTCGCTCAGTTACTTTAATATTGATATTTCTAAGGTATTGATCATTAGATCATCAATCTAAGTCTGAGCTACGGAGGGGCAAGGGGGAACTAACGTCCACCATCATAGGTGTACGATTGTGCAAGGTCAAGGAGGTTGGGGAAATAATAATGCGGGTTTTGAGTATTGTTGTGTGTTCGACATTCGACATTCGACAATCAACAATCAACAATGTTAGTTATTATGGAAACGTATGTTTCTCTAATTATTTTAGATGTTGATTGTTGAAAGCGAAGCCACGTCGCACGTGTGCGACAGTGGCGAAGCGTGTCGATTGTCGATTGTTCTACGCATCTCCATTTCCATCACCATTCTTCGTTGTTACCTCATCATCCAAATCAATCACATCCAATTCTTTCCTCTTACCCAATTCCATATACGTAAGCGTCCACACAGTTTGTTTGAACACTGCAAGATAAGCAAAGAAGTAACTGGCTATTCCAACAACTATAAGACCTAAAATTCCTGAGATTGAATAACTGATTACAGGAGGCATAACCAGTGCAAGCAAGAATCCGATACCCAAAACCAATGCTGGAACAAATAGAACCATTACAACGTTCAGCAAAACTCTTAGTACGATTACAAAAAACAAAAGCATCAGGAAAACAACTTGACCCAAATAACTGATTACCAACTTGAAGCTTGTTCTGAGTGCAACTCCGATTCCGACCTTTTTTATGACCACTGCTTCCTCTGCAAAGATACAGAAGAAATGAATGATCATGGAAATAGCGTAAAATATCAACAATATGCCAACCGTAAGGGGAGCAATCTCGGGGGAATACCTGAACATCAATGAACAAAGAGTAATCACCACCGTTATACGACCAAGGAAAAATATTTCATGTAGAGCAAACATTGGGAAGAAGTTGTATATAGCCAACACAAGTCCTCCCTTTACTTCCTCGCCTTTATGAGACTTCGCTGCGAGGCCGATGATTGCGCCTTTTGACAAGTGAGGGAACAACCATTCCACAAGAATAAGCACAAGTATGAAGCCCATAAGAGACCAGAAGAACCATGTGGGAGTATTGTTCATAATTGTCCTTTCCATAGTCAGAAAACCGATTGGATTTCCATGCAAGTAAGAAGTGATTAACCAGATTTGATATGTCAGTAGTTTGATGTTCAGAAGAGTCTCCGCAACTGCCGCCACATAACCCCATTTGCGGATCTGGCGTTCTTTCTTTGTTATTACCCATGCCTTTGCAATTATTTCACGTGGTGTCATTCAGATAGGATGGATGATTGTAACGGTTCATATTTGTAATCTTTGCCGATTACAATGGTCAGTTCACGCGTTTCGTCATCGCGCAATCCTGAGTGCATTTTTTTAGCTTCGATACCTGTTATCGAAGCAAAGAATTTTGCAAGATCATCAGATACCTCTTCTTCTGCTGAGGATTTAACAGAAACAAAAGAGGTTTCCTGTTTTGGAATAGATGCATTATCCATCATATCAACAGGGAAGCCGTATCTAGTTAGCTCTGTAGCCAGTTTGCGGGCATGTCCTGCGGGGGCTCCGGAGTTTAGGACCGCAATAACAGGCTTTTTTAAATACATTGCTCTTTCGTCAAACAAAAGCTTTTTAAGTGCTGAGATCTGTTTCCATGTTACGGGGAACTCCGGAATAGAAACGGGAAGAAGTACTGCAGCTCCATCAAAAAGATGTCTTGGAGGAGCATAAAGGAATCCGCCTGGCTCAATAAAGCTATCATAAAGTGCATTTCTGTCATTTAGCTGCATTGTTACAACGTTGTTTGCTTCAATTTCGGTTGCGAAAGTTAAAAGACCAACCAATTCACGTGTGGTCAATGTTGTTTCTACGTTGTCTTTGTAAATGTTCAGGAACTCCAAGATCATGCCGGGCTTCTTGTAGATTTCTTCTTCCTTTGCCTTTTTTGCCATTTCCTTAATCAGTTGTTGTTGTCTTGCAGATCGCCCGAAGTCACTTGTGGTGGATCGGCTGCGTGCGTACTTAAGAGCAGTTGTGCCATCCAGATGATTCATTCCTTTATATATTTCAAAAGGATCATATCCAAAGTTCTCATCAGGATATTCATTGTCTATGATGTCGTATGGCACATCAAGATCAACACCACCGATTGCATCCACTGATTGTGTAAATGCTATAAAGTCCACTTTTATAACTCCATGAATTTGAAGTCCAAGGTTGCGCCCCAGTTCTTCACCAAGTTCTTTGAGTGCTTCTTTGGAAGCAACATCCGGATCCATACCCTTCATATACTTTAAGTATCCTTTGTAATCACGATAAAAGGTGTTGAGTTTACCGGCTCCCATTTTCTCGGTATGCAGAAAATACAGATCGCGGGGAAAAGAAAGCATTACAACGCTTTTTGTTTCGTTAGGATCAATACTTGCGACAATGATAGTATCAGTAAGATCTTTTCCATCATGATCTCCGTCACCTTGCCCCATTAATATCAGATTTGTATATCCATTCTCATCAATCGGTGGGGGAGTGCCCGTAACAGAGGCAATTTGCTGGAAACTTAAGATGCGAACAGAAAAGAACACCTGAAGCATTGTGCCGATTATCAAAAGGACAACAAAAACTGAAATAAGAATCAGAAGAGTTCTTTTGAGCATATGTACTCTTTTTTCTTTTATCTTTTCTTCCTGTCTTCTTTTCTTCCAGTCACCATACAAATTGAATATCGGTCGACCAAATTCCAGAATGCCGATAGCAAGCTTTTTCCACGGGAATATCTTCCGCGGCTTTTTGTCCTCAATTTTGCGGATGGTGAACATTGGATATATTCTACCGAACTAATTGAGAATTGAGAATGGAGAATTGAGGGTTTTTGGGGGGTTGTAGAGACGTCTCATCGGGACGTCTGTACGCTATGATGAGTATATATTAAGAATTGTAAGTATTATTGGTTGATGAATCAGATAAATCAAAAGTGCATGTCGTCCCGGCACACTAAGAATTCTTGTTATTTTATTTGTAGGCTTTGGAATTATCCCGGATCGAATATAAAAGAAGTCACCAAGTGCAACTCCTATTAGAATTATTCCGAACCAAGGAAACAGCGGATAGTAATCGAGTGTAGTGAAGTTTGGAGGGATTATTCCAAATGGAAGGAATAATTGGGAATTAGAAATTTGAAATTGGAAATTAATAATCAAATCTTGAATATATGTCATCGAATATCCAATGATGATTATCAATAATCCAATCAGTACATTCCATTCCCGAAATCTTCTGAAGAAGGGGAGGAGGATTATGCTGATTCCGATCATATGGAGTATCCCAAAGCGGATGTATGTGGAAGGATCCAAAATATAAGTTGCAATAGTGATTAACATCGCACAGCAGAAGACCAAGAGGCCTCGTTTGAGGTATTTCCATATCGCAGCAGCGGTTCGAAAACCGCTGATACGGGTTCGTTCCCAAGAAATCACAAAGCTCACTCCAACAAGTATCAGAAACAGAATCACAGTTGATAGCTGTAAGATCTTCCATCCTCCTTCATTCATCTTTAAGTCATAGACTCCAAAAAAATATGAAAGATCAAAAGCTATGTGGTAAACAATCATCATCAGTATTGCGAGGGTGCGGGCTATGTCGAGCTCGGCGAAGCGGGGGGAGGTGGTGGGCATTGCATGTATCATATATGAAGAATTAGAGGTGACTATGGAATACTGGAATATTGGAATAATTAATAGAATATTGGAGTATTGGAATATTGGGGTGATGTTTAGCATGTACAGAGTAGGTTGCGGCTTTAGCACTGGCATTCGCGAATGCCGTGCTTTAGACCAATATTCCAGTATTCTAGTATTCCAATTATATTCTAATATTCTAAAATCAAGCGCAGGCAGAAACTACGCTTGATTCGATTAATTCTAACAACTATTTCAAAGTCACAGTCGCTCCTGCACCCTCTAATTGCGCCTTAATCTTCTCTGCCTCTTCCTTGGGCACTCCTTCTTTGATTACTTTTGGAGCACCGTCTACTGCAGCTTTGGCTTCGCCAAGTGGAAGTCCTGTAATCTCGCGAACTACTTTGATGACTGCAATTTTCTGCTCACCGGCTCCGGTAAGCTCAATATCATAGTTGGATTTTTCTTCTTCGTCGCCGGCATCGCCACCACCGGCACCAGCCGCAGGTGCTGCAACTGCCATAGGCGCTGCTGCGGAAATGCCGTATTCCTGTTCCATGAATTTAACGACATTGTTAAGTTGTACTACGTTTAGTTTTTCCAGTGCATCGATTACTGCTTTCTCCTCTTTGGCGAGGGAAACTTTATCTGCTGTGGCGGTATCGTCGGCCATAATGTAAGGGGGGAAATATTAGTTAAAAGTGAATAGTGAAAAGTGAAAAGTTAGGATTCTTCTTCTTTAGGTTGGGAAGGTTCGGAAGGTTGGGAAGGTTCCACCTTCGCTCCTTGGGGAGCTTCGGCGGACAAGTCGGAAGGTTCAGCTGCAGACGATTCATCAGAGTTTTCTGCCGTCTCAGAAGTATCTTCGACAGTTTCCTTTACCTCTTTTTCATCCTTTACCTTATTTTCCTCCTCAGGTGCAGCCTCATCATCACCAAACCCTCCTTTATCCGCCATCTCACTCAGAGCACGTGCGAATCCGGAGAGTGGCGAGGCACACATTCCTGCAAAAGTATTAAGAGGGGACTTGAGCATCATTGCGAATGTTGCAAGCAATACTGCACGGCTTGGCATCTTCGCAAGTTCAATTGCTTCCTCTTTGCTCAGAACTTTTCCGTCAAATATGCCACCGATTATTTTTACCTGTTTATGATCTTTTCCGAATTTGAATGCAGCTTGTGCACCTGACATTGGATCAATGAAACTAAATATACAGGAAACTGGTCCGTCCAATAAATCATCACTTATTTCCGGAACATTTGCATCCTTGGCTGCAATCTTTAAAAGAGTTTTTTTTGCAACTTGCATTTCCGCATCCTGCTCTTTTAGTTGTCTTCTAAGTTCGCTGACTTCTGCCACAGTTAAACCAATGTAATTGGTGAACATCACTGATTGCGCTGACTTGAACTTTTCGGTCAGATCTTTTACTTGAGCGGTTTTCTGAGCTTTGGTGAGAGCCATTGTAGTTAGGTTGGGTAGGTAAGGAGCTAAGAGTCTAAGGTCGAAAGTCGATGGTCGAAGGTCCTTCGACTTTGGACATTCAACTTTCGACTCCTTCTGGAGCTCAAATTTGTTCATTGAACTCTGATAACAAAAACGCTGATCTCGTATACGACCGGGAGACCAGCGAGGCACACGGCACGAAGCATTAAGCCGGAAGCCAAACGGTCGATGCTGTGAGCCTCGGAGGGACTTAACAGGGGCCTGCGGCCCCACGCCCTCGGTCTTCGGTCGGAATGGAAGTTTACTGATAAGTTAAGTGGTGTCAATGATACTATGCAATAATATTGCTTGAAAGCAATTAGCAGTTGGCAATTAGCAGTTGGCTAGCATTCTTTGTTAACGACATTAAGTAGCCAATTGCCAATTATCATACAAGCCGATTGCTGTAGTATGGTCAAAAGCTTACATATTTGTTAACCTCTCCCCATGCGCCTTCTCCTCCAAAAAGTAACCAGAGCCTCCGTATCCGTCGATCAAAAAAAAGTCGGAGAAATTGCCAAAGGATACCTACTTTTCCTTGGAGTTATAGAAGGTGATACCAATGAACAGGCAGATAAATTGGCAGAAAAAGTCGTTAATCTTAGATTATTTGATGGTGAGGGAGGAAAAATCAATGATAAATCATTGTTGGATACAGGAGGCGAAGCTTTGGTTGTTTCGCAGTTCACACTTGCCGGAGATTTAAAAAAAGGAAATCGTCCGGATTACACTGAGGCTGCATCTCCGGAGGTTGGCCGAGAGCTTTACGAGTACTTTATTGAAAAATTGAAGTCTCTTGGAGTTATTAAAGTTGAGGCAGGGGAGTTTGGGGCGTACATGAAGGTGGAGTTGGTGAATGATGGACCGGTTACTTTGGTGTTGGAGAGGTGAGGAAATTGTAAACTACTATAGAAACAAGATTGTTCGGATTTTTAAATCCCAAATCCCAAAACACAAATCCCAAAAGTAAATCCCAAAATCCAACCCCCAAAACCCAACGAAATCCAAAATTCCAAACTATGATCGTTCTTTAGTTGCCCGTCCTACGCAGTAGCAGCATTGTTGGGATTTGTTATTTGGGATTTGGGTTTTAGCTTATTACATACAATCATCGTATCATTTAAAATGCAACTTGGTATTATGACCAACACAATAAATCACATTTGGGATTTGGGTTTTGGGTTTTGGGATTTTTAATTTGGTTAACTATTTACTCCACACATATTGGTTATGATCCCGTTTATAACTAATCCATCTGCTTCCTCTGGCTCCATTTTTCTAATCAAATCCTTGCCCCACCCCACCCCTCAGCGTAGAATTCAGCTTCCTGATGTCCACCACGACCACCGATATAACGGCGATACTTGATCGCATTGCGTTAGTAAAGCCAGACTTTGACAGTCAACGTGTTGAACATGCGTTCAATTTTGCCGAAGTGTTGTATGGCGAGGAAAGGCACAGAACAGGATTAAGTGTTTTGGAACACACAAAAATGGTTTTGGATATACTTTTACCTTTCGAACCTGATGAAGAAACGATTATTGCCTGTATTCTTCATCATTCGGTGTTTGAAGGTGGTATAACTCTTACTGAACTGGAAGCAAATTTTGGTCCCGTCGTGCGTTCCATAGTCAGTGGAGTGCATTTGCTTTCTAATATAAATGTGGAAAAAAGTCGTACTTCAATTGATGATCTGCGATTGATTCTACTGAGTGTTTCGGACGATGTACGAACGATACTTATAACACTTTGCGATAAGTGCCAGCATTTGGACGACCATTACGGAATGAGCCCGGAAGATGCAAGAGCAATTGCCAGTGATGTTCTTAGGCTATATGCGCCTGTGGCGGCAAGACTTGGTATTTACAGATTGAAACACGAACTGGAACGCAGAGCATTTCCTATTTGCTATCCGTCTGATGCACAAAATGTATATGAACAAACAGTGCGATTACGCAAAGAGCATGGTGACTTCCTTTGGAGTACTGCGGAAGAATTGCGTAATAATTTGTCAATAAACGGTGTAAAAGTAGAAATTGAACATAGGGAAAAACAGCCATACAGCATATTCAAGAAACTACAAGCAAGAAGCCTTTCTTCGGTGCGGGACATATATGATTTATTTGCAATTAGACTTATAGTTGATTCAGCAGAAGAGTGTTATCAGGTTTTGGGGTTGATGCACAAAATTGGACGTCCTGTTGCAAATAGATTTAAAGATTACATTGCGTTTCCAAAACCAAACGGTTACCAAAGTTTACACACAACAATCGCACGACTTCCGGGCGCTCCGTCGGACATCAATATCGAAGTACAAATTCGCACACACCAAATGAATCGTGAAGCAAAATATGGTGTTGCAGCACATTGGAGTTACAAAGAATACGGAGCCTCGCGGCACGCTTTGGAGAATATGCAACTGAAGAAAATGCTTTCCATGCAGGAATCAGTAGGGGATGAGGAGCAGGAATCATCACTGGCGGATCATATTTATGTGCTTACGCCCAGAGGTGATGTGGTGGAATTGCCGGAAGGAGCAACGCCGCTGGATTTCGCCTTTCAGGTTCATACAGGTCTGGGGCTCTCATTTAAATCTGCAAAAATTAATGGTTCTATTGTTCCTCTTGATCACGAGTTGGAAAACGGTGATGTCGTTGAGATTCTTAAATTCAATAATCCCAAACCATCACCTCAGTGGATGCAAATGCTTAAGATGTCATCTTCTCGTTCAAAGCTCAAACGTCATCTTTATAATCAAAGACGATCAGAATTTCTTGCAAAAGGACGTGAGCTTATTAATACGGAGCTTGCGAAACACAGATTACCTCTGCTTGATAGCGACCTAAGCATACTGCGCTTATATGATGGTGAAGTATTGCCATTTTCACGTCGCGAAGACTATTTGGTTAAAGTAGGGCAGGGATCTCAAAATGCAGCCTCATTGTTTCCTCATTTGGATTCTTTAAGTGATCACGAATTTGTTCGTGAAGAAAAGCCAAGGCAGACTTTACCAAAACGTGCACAACACAAAGAGAGATCCATCGAACTTGAAGGTGGACTTCCTATGCCTATTCGTTTTTCCAAGTCGTGTAAACCCGAGGAAGGGGAGCGTGGAGATATTATGGGAATTGTTAATCGATCGGGTGAAGTGGTTATCCATCGCGAAGGTTGTGGTGTTATACAAAAAGCAAATCCGGAGAGGATTATTGGGGCGAGGTGGAAGGGATAGTTGGAAGCTTTCAGATACTTACCTTGTAGAATTAATAGATTGTTGTGAATTGGAATACTGGAGTAATGGAATATTGGGGTGATGATTATAATAGAAATAACTTTGTGTCGCTTTAGACCAATATTCGAGTATTCCAATATTCTATCCTTAATTCCAGTATTCCATTAACCCAACATCTCATCTATCAACTTCTCCACCCTCTTCTGCCACTTAAGCTGATGCCAACCTTGAAATCCTTTTTGATACATAGGTTGAACTCGCTTGCGATCTTTTTCCGGCAAGGATCCAAGTAAGGCCGCAACTTCTTTATCGATTTCTGAATCTGTCAGCTCTATTCCTTTTTCTTCAACAAGATGCTGAATTCCCATGCGCAATGTCAGACGTTCTATGGCTTGTTTATTGAACTCAGCTTTAATATCTTCCGGTTTTTTATCAGCTTTCTTCATCCACTCCGTGAAGTCCAGATTTTGTTCTTTTAGTTGTCTTGCAAAGTTTTCGAAAATTTCTCTTTCTTCTTCTTCTATCAGTTCCGGTGCCAATTCAACCTTTGTTGCATTTCTAATCTCTTCCATAAGCTTGCCTTCGCCCTGCTGTCGATTGATCCTGTTCTCTTGTTCTTCCATAGAAGTCCTAATGCGCTTTTTAAATTCATCAGCAGATGGAGCACTCAACTTCTCCTGTGCGAATGCATCAGTCAACTTTGGCTTCTCCACTTCTTCCACATTTGTGACAGTTACATGGAAAGTAACGGGTTTGCCTTGTAAATGTTCAGCGTGATATTTTTTCGGGAAGTTAATAGAAAATGTTTTCTTTCCCTTTTCTTTCAGTCCGACCAGTTCTTCCTCGAATCCGGGGATAAGCGATTTGCTCCCGATTATCACCTGATGTCCGGTAGTTTCCGTGCCTTCAATTTCCTTTCCTTCACTGTCTTCACCTTTAAAGTTCATTGTAATGCGATCCCCCTCCTTTGCAGCTCTGCTTATCTTTGTAGTTTTAATATGTTGCTCTAAAACGTAATCAATCATCTTCTCAACATCTTTGTCGTCAACCTTTGTCTCCTTTTTCTCCACTTTGATTTTGTTTGCTCCTTTAACTGTAACTTCGGGATGCTCAACAAAAGTGATTTTAAGAGTAAGAGGATCACGGCTTTCGGCTTCCACTTTTGGTGGAATAATAGGTTTGATCTCACTCTCTCCGGTTAACTTTTTGATGGTATCCGGCAGAAGCTCACGAATAGTTTCTTCCAGCAATTGATCCGGGCTTACTTTTTCCTTAAGCATTTCCGCAGGTGCTTTACCGGGTCTGAATCCTTCAATATTTACAGATCCTGCCAGTTTCTTGAGGGCTGCTTCTTCTGCAGGTTTTGTCTGTTCCTTGGTAAAAGCGACGGAAAAAGTGGTTCTTCCGGTTTTGTCCTTTTTGGGGGTGGTGGTTGATTTGGTCATAATGGGGGTAGTTTATGTGTGGATTGGGTGATTTGGAAGGAATTTGGCGGGTTTTTTGGATAAATCCGAAATTATAAATCCGAGGAAAATCTGATTAAATCCGAAATAAGAAACACGAAATTCGAAGGAAAAAATAAATCTGAAATCCAAAAATATACTGTTTCAGATTTAGTTATTAGAATTTCGAATTTCCTTCGAATTTCAATTTTTTGCTTTTCGTATTTCCCACCTCAATACTTCTTCCTCCAAAACACCAACAAAGGTGTCGCCAAAAACAACGATGAATAAGTTCCTATAATTGCTCCAACCATCAAAGTAAGAACAAACCATCTGATACTTTCGGATCCCAATATGAATAATGCAGAAAGCATAATCAATGTGGAAACTGATGTATTGATTGACCGTGTTACACTCTGTTGTAAGCTTCTTTCTGCTACAAGATGGAACTCTTCGCCTCTGTGCTGTGTTAACAGATTGTCTCTGATTCTGTCGAATATAACGATAGTGTCATTAACCGAGTATCCAAGTATCGTCAAAAGTGCAGTTACAAATAGAGTATCGAATTCAAAAGATGAAACATGGCTCAAGATCACAAAGATTCCGACAGTGATCAAAACATCATGTAATAGAGTTACAACTGCAATGATTCCAAATCTCCAGGGACTCAAGCGGCGGGGGACTTTCCTGAATGCAAAAGCGATATATAGAACAATTGCGGTGCTTGCGATAGAGAGTGCCCATAGAGATCTCTTTTTTAACGATGCTCCGACAGTTGGTCCGATGGTTGTGAACTGGAGTTCTTCGGTTGTACCAAGTGTCGAGGTCAAGTGATCTATCAATTCCAGATGTTCGGGGTTACTAAGATCACGCATGCGGGTAAGCATTGTTTCCGCTTTTGTTGCGGAAATTGTAAAATACCCGATTGTAGATCCATTTTCAAAAGTTAGTGAGCTAAGTGCTTCGCTCAGACCTTCTTTTGTAGATGAGCTTGGAATTTTTAACTCAATCAACGTTCCACCGGTAAAATCAATGGAAAGGTTGGGTCCGGGATAAAAGAGCAGAACAAGGCTTGTTCCCACCAATGCCGCAGAAAGCGTCAGGAAGTATTTTGCCGGTTTTATAAAGGAGAATTTCATTGTTGGAGAGAGATTAGCGGGTCATAGGGATTAATTCCAGTAAACATTTGTATTTTGTATTTTTTTATTTATGGCGGCAACAACATAAGAAGTTTGTTCGGCAGAGTTTCCCCTCCCAGTGGGAGGGGACTAAGGGGAGGGGGTCAATCTTTGCAAATAGCATTATAAATCTGTGATAAAACGTTTTCTAAAGATTCAACAGTTTGCCCATTGCCGAATCGGAGAACTTCGAAGCCTTCTGACCGTAGATAATCCTCTCTTTTTCTATCATGAATTTTTGCATTTGCGAAACAATGAGAATCACCATCAATTTCAATAATAATCTTTTTTGATACACATAGAAAATCTGCAATATATGGTCCTACCGGTACTTGTCTTCTAAATTTAATTCCATGAAAACGTTTGGCTCGAATTGCTTTCCACAAAGCTTTTTCTCCTGGCGTTTGGCGTTTTCTTAGTGTTTTAGCAAATTTAGTTTTTGGAGTGTGCCTGTTGGTTACGCTGTAGCGAAGCATAAGGGAGATATTCTAACATACCCCCTCCCCTTGCCCCTCCCACGGGGAGGGGAAGAATTAGAGCCATTATCTTGGCTTTATGGCATGGTTTCACAAAGAATCCTGTTTAATACAACACTAAAGTTACTCAATCGTTATCAAGCTAACCTCCCCCATCTGCTCTACAGAAAATGTAAATTTTTCAGGCAGTAAATTCAGATCTTCCAAAATCGCAGAACCCTTTATAATTTCCGCAAGGGCGACTTTATCTATCGCTCCGTCTGCAAGCTTGTACCCTTTAGTAAGGGAAGATGATGTCGGGGGAGTGATCTCCTTATCTTTTTTAAGTATGTCCATCAAAGCATTTTCGTCATTTGATATTACATAAGTACTGCCACGCTGTGCGGTTGCCAGTTGTTTCAGCGGATCACCGGTGCTTTTGAGCAGAGATATTTCCCATTGCTCATGTTCCATCAATTCCTCGCTAACTGCATCGGGATCTGATCTTATATCCAATGAATCAAACCTATCTTCCAGATTTCTTCTAACAATTTTGGTTGCAGGAACAGCAGAGCGGAATCCCAAATGAATTTTTTCCATATATTCGGAAAGTTCTTTCGAGTTTTTCATTACTCCTTCTATCCCAAAAATAAGTGAACCTGACTCACTCGTTCCCAGATGCAAAGTAGTTGGTCCTTTCGAGAGCATAGGCAGAATCTCATAATTGAAGCTCAAGTCATCTCCAAAGTTATTTTGTAACCAAAGACCAAATTGCCCCGTGATTCCAATCTTTTGATCCTCATCGATATGCTTGAGCATCCATTTCCAGGACTCATCTGCATCTGCAAACCTGAGTGTCAGGAATGATCCGGAAAATCCTGTGCGTATGGTTGAGGAAAGACTGTATTTAGGAATGTAGGGTTTTGTTTCAAAAGAAAAGCGAGTCATCTCCTCATCTTTTTCCATTATGATGCAATCCGGAATGTTGGTCAGTTTTTGTGCCAATTCGGAGTCATCAATATTCAAACATGCTCCGCTTAAGATCTGAGTAGGAATTGGCTCATTTTTTTCAAGGACAATCAAAGAATTTGTTGAGGTAATTATTAATGCGAGCAGAGCAATGCTGCTGGCAATTGCGATTAGTATGATGCCGAGGGTGCGGAGGAAGGAGAGCAAAGAGGGAAGATACAAGAAATGATTCAAATTCCAAATTCCAAATTCCAAAATTCACAATGAAATTCCAAAATGCAAAATTCTAAAATTCCAAAACTGCTATCGATTCTTCGGGGCTTCGGAGTTTTGGATTTTTTAGATTTCATTGGATTTTGCGAATTTGCGAATTTGGAATTTATTCGGTCAGGTCTATTAACTTCTCTTGCACCCCCTTCAACTCCGGATTAATACTCAAAGCTTGCTGGAAAGCATCTCTGGCCTCTTCTTTTCGATCCGTTTCCATACTTGCCCATCCCAGCAATTCAAATGCATGTGCATTCTGTGGCCAACGCTGCGTAACTTCCTTCGCTTTTAAATATGCTTCTTCAAAGTTTCCCAGAGCCAAGCTTGCCGTTATATATCCTTCAAATGTTTCGAATGGTGCGTTTTCTTCCTGAGTAAGAGCTTCGTACTGTTTAAGTGCAAGTGTTGTGTTTCCACTTTCCAGAGCTTCCTCAGCTATTAGGCGTCTGATCTCTACCGCAGGTTCAAAACCGTTAACCAATGAGTACTCAAAAAACGTAATCGCATTTTGGTGTTGCTGAAGTGCCGCGTAAGAGCGAGCGAGGAAGTACTGAGTTTCGGGTTTTTGTGGATCTATGTTGTATGCTTGTTCAAGTGAAGCCAAAGAGTCCTCGAATCTCTCCGTAACAAGCTCGCAATATCCCTGAACTATCCACGCATCACGGTAATCATTCATTGTGTTTGTAACTTGGACCAGAAGGGGGAGTGCAAGCTCACATTCCTGAACCTGTGCCAATGCACGTGCGAGCAAAGTAATCAGATGAAGGTTAGAGCCTTCAGGAAATAGTGCATATTCATCGTAAGCTGCAGCAAGGGTTCTGGCATATGATCGAAGTACCGGTTCCCAGCCGTTAATAACCTGCGCCAGTTCAAGTTGAGCAATATCGTGATTTCCCTGTACAAGGGCAAGAAGTGCAAGCCCGTAATGCTTTTGCGGTGAATCCGGCGCATCTATCAGAATCGAATTGGCCTTGATCAGTTCACCTGCGCGCAGTTCAACAATACTTTCAAGCAGAGTCAGATCTTCCTGTCTTGCCCCTGCCGATTGCATCTTGCTGATTGTTGAACGCAGTCCTTTTATATCTCTTCTCTGCAGTTGTGCCTGGGCCAGTTTACGCAATGCGGGCAGACCGCCTCCTTCCGAGACGGCTTTCGAGTAACTGTCTTGTGCATCCTTCCACTCACCGCGAACAGACAAAAGGTCACCTTCTCGCAGATAAACAAGAGCCTTGTCACGCGGATCAATCGGAGCTTCGGGAATATAGGTAGAAGTTGGAGCCTGAGCATCCGGCCTTAAGAATGATAGGGGATCTTCCAATATCGCAGTGGATTGCGATATCTGCCACCAAAGAAACGCAGCCAAAAGCCCTGCCAAAAAGGCAGCGAGTGCAACGGGGATAATTATGCGGGCGGGGATCTTCATCGGTAGTGAAGATTAGCGGAAGTGAGGGGAATGCTCAACTCATTGACCTCACCCCCTGGCCCCCTCTCCTGCCACGATAATGACTGCGAGAAAGTTTGATGATGCGATTTAATTCTGGTTATTCACAGGAGAGGGGGAACTACGTTTATAGAGAAACAAGCTTGTTTCTTGAATGTCAGAGTTCCCCCTCTCCTCTAAGCTTGAATATGAAAGAGCAACAAAAAAACTTGGAGGTTCATTTATGGGGGAGGAGAGGGGGCCAGGGGGTGAGGTCGGTGAGGTTAGTGATTATTCTGTCTGAACCCCCAACTACCGCAACGCCTCGTCCACACTTTCTCATATTTCAAATAATTGATCCATTCCTGTTATCTCGAACAGGCTTCTTACATATGCGGAAAGTGCACAAAGATGAAACTTTATTTTTCTGGATTCAGAAAGCCTTTTAGTCATAAGAAGTAAACCAATACCTGTTGAACATATATATTCTGTATCTTTTAAGTCCATAACAATTGCAGATAGATTACGGCATTCTTGTACTAGTCGTGGAAGAGCATCTTTAATCTCACCCATATCCATATCCTGTTCATTCATCTCACCGACAATTTTAATTTCAACAATTTGTCCTTTGCTATGGTCGTGAGTTGTAATGCCAGAGACATGTTGTTCACAATTGGCGATTACTTGTTGGTCAGGTGTAAGGTTCATTAAGAATCAAGGAAAACAAATTATAAAGGTATCACTGTCACTTTAACACACGTGTCATTATCTTTAGCCGAAACGGATAATTGCATTCCAGCGTCTCTTACAAGATCATTCACAAAACTAAGTTCTACAATACGAGCATTTGTTTCTCCTTGTTCAACCAGTTCAGTTGGTTTCAAAGCAGTCCTGTCATCTTCTTTTCTAACCGAAGAAAGTTCTAAAGTATCATTATCACCAACAGTGAAAATGATATCTTCCCCTTGTTGCTCAATGGTAACGTCAATTCCTTCTCCTCTTTCTGATGCCGCTATTGCCTCAAAAATTACTTCAGTAACAATTTGCCTCAGGTCTTCATCAAATGTCTGGATGTTAGGAATATCACTTTCAAAGTGTGCTTGTATTTCCAGATCTTTCAATTCTATAAGTGGCGTAAGTTTCTCTAGTACAGATAAGACCAGATGTTGAAAATTAATTGTGTGAAGACTTTCTGGCGTCTCCTTTTCTCCATCTACTTTGTATACATCTGTCGCAAGCTGATTTACACCTTTGCGTAATGCAATAATTTTGCTGCATATTGTATCGTTTGGATCTCGTTCCACATCAAGGCCGTATCTTCTGCCCAGATCATCTACTAAAGTCCAGATAATTGCTTGAATCTCTTGAGCAGATTTTGCTGTACTTTTTCTTAAGCCGTAGATTATACATCTATCTCTTCTGGATTGCCTTGCCATCGCTTGATCCATCACCAATGCATTTTCATCTAACGGTTGTCTTAATTCCATAATAATAATTGGAAATTGTAAATAAGGAGGAATTAATACTCCTTGGGAAAATTGGAGTCAAGGAATATCAGAAGTTTACTAATGACCTCACTCCCGACTCCTCCACCCCTAGCCCCTCCTCCTTTGGAGGAGGGGAACTCCGCCATTGGAGAAATCAAAGTCTGTTTTCTCCAATAGCGGAGTTCCCCCTCTCCCGTGGAGAGGGGGCCAGGGGGAGAGGAGGGTGAGGAAGAATATCAAAAATTCGCAATACAATACCCATCCCTCACCTCAAACCCAATATCCTTATATACCTTCTGCGCCGCAAGGTTCGAGTTTTCTGTAAATAGAAGCACGGTTGATGGCCCCTTATTAAAGTGATACTCACATAAAGCACTTACAACTTGCTTTGCCAATCCCATATTTCTGTAGTCGGGATGTGTAACCACTCCACCAAGTTGAAAGCAGTGCTCAGATATACCATGTATATCGGCCATCGAAACTATTTTATCATCTTCACGAATTATAAAAGTTTCTCCTGCAGCAATTTGATTCCGCTCCCTATCGGTTATCGGATCATCGGGATTTTTTCTGTCGCTCAGAATTCTTGATAGCCTTACCAGATCATCGATGTCTTCTTTATTAGCAAGACACTCATTGCCTTTTGAAAAATTTGTAAAACTATCTTTATCAAGTTCATAAACCATTTGCTCTTCAACTTTTTTAGGTTCAATACCATATTTTTTAAGTTCACGAAGTGTCGCACTGGCGTACTTTTCAAAATTCGCAATATTTTCAATCTTAAATGAACGCCTAACAGCTTCTTTAACAAATTCCTCTGCAGCTTCCGGAACATCAAAATTAATTACAAGGTTTCCATACTTACAAAAGTAAGTTGCGATTCCTTTCAGCTCATCATCTTCGTAATATCCCAGATATATATTGTTCTTGAACGGATCCGGTCGAGAAAAACTTCCTATAGTAAATAGGTTCTCCCGCTCACGTTTATATGTGTAATCGAGAATAAGTTTCTGATCGTCTATCGAAAACTCAGTGATCATAAGCATGGAAACTAGAAACCAGAAACCAGTAAACTAGTAAACTAATCCTCATTTTCTTCAATTTCGTTACCCACGCTCGGAGTAAGCTCCCCATCCTCCCCCTCTTCCGATTCCATTCCTTTAACAGTCATCTTAGCCTGAGCTTCTGCAATATGTTTTGGAATAACAGCTTCCACGGTTCCCCACTGTGCTTCTCCTTCCTCAGGTAGAAGTATGGTTATCTGATCGCCGACTTCCGCTCTGTAGAAAGTAACGGATGCAAGAAGAACGCGGAAGGTTTTACCCTCTGCAAGAACTTTGTACTGGCCATCTTCCTGAATCAGAACACCAACAACAATTTTCCTTTCGATCGGTGCAATTTGTTTATAAACAAATTTACCTTCGTCAGTAATGGTCAGCTTCATACCATCTCCTTCAACCAGTTTGCTCTTACTCGCGTAATTTGCGGGAACAGGATAAGTCTGTCCGCCGCTGTCCATCATATTCTGTCCGTCAAATATTCCTTCAACAACCTTGCCGCTGACAGAACTTCCGGAAGGCATACCTTCCGCTCTGGTGATAATGCGTTCACGATCTAAATCAGAAACTCCGGTAAGATCACGCATCAATGCATATGCAGTCTTGAGTGAAGACATGGCGGAGTCCACGAGTTCTTGGATTTGGATCAATTTATCATCGGTCATATTGCTAGGGTGTATGTGATATTTGGGATCGGAATCCGGAATACGGAATCCGATTGCCAGTTGCCGGATTCCGGATTCCGAACGGTGACATTTTTATTGAACATAGTATTTTTCATGTAATTAGAATGGTTGGACATCAACAGACAATTCATCTGATTCAAGCCTTTGAGTCATCTCTATGTCTGTTAACAGTCCCGCTTGAGCGCCGATTTTGCTAACGACGCTTGCGGCATTTATTGTACCTGCCTTTAGAGCTTCGGACAAGCTTTTACCGGAGATTAATCCCCATGTAACTCCCGTCCCAAATGCATCTCCTGCGCCCGTAGTATCAATTACCTCAATTCCCTTCAGGCAAGGGCAGTGATACGTTTTCTCACCGTCAGAGGCAAGGGTGCCTTCTTTTCCATGTGTGATGCAGACGTTTTTAGCGCCAATATCAATCAATATTTTCAAAGCCTCTTCTTTGGACTGCGACTTGGTGAACGCAATTGCTTCTTCTTCATTCAAAAGCAGAAGATCGGTGTGTGATAAAAGAGTTTTGTTGTTAGGCGCATCCAGTCCTTCGTCAATCTGGCAACCGCCGGGATTCCATGTGAATCTTGGAGGAACTTCTTTTGCCAGCATTTCAATAATATCATCCTGAATTACACAACTTCCTTCTTGAATATGGTTCAGGTAAACCCAATCCATTTTTGATATCGCCTCCTTATTAAAATTCGCATCATGAAGATGGACGTTGGTTCCGGGTGTATAAAGGATGCAGCGTTCACCGCCTGAAGCTGAGAGTATAACCGAGAAACTGGTGACCTCATCTTCAACGATTGTTGCGCAATCCGTATTCACGTTTTCTTTTTTGAAATTTTCAATCAACTTATCTCCCCACTGGTCAGATCCGATCACGCCACAGAAACTTGCGGAGCATCCAAGACGCGAAAGTCCGACTGAACTGTTATTGGCTCCTCCTCCGCATGTCTCTATTACATCTTTTACTTTGATTTTGCTTCCTAGTGGTAGAGCGATTGATTTATCACCTGAACATTCATGGATAAGATCTTCACCTGTTCTGATAAAGAGGTCGTAGGTTGCGCCGCCGATAGAAATAGTTTTAGGCATTGAAAATGTTGATTAGTTATTTAGTTAACTAGTTAACTAGTTCGCAAAGCGAGTATATATGTTAGAGAATAATTAGTAATCTCCTCAAATGTTTCTTGCCACAAACTAACACACCTTAGTTTCATCCATGATTACGGTATTGTGATTCCATTTGTTTCATAAATTCCATCGTCAAACTCAAAGTTTTTCTGCGTTGCCAGTGCATATAAAACATAATGATGCTTATAACGATTAATACCCATATGGAAATTGGAAGTCCGATAATGGGCAAATCAGGTGCGCCGGGATGTACACCGGGAGGAGGATCAGGCGGCTTGATAGTTCCGGGTGGCAATACTTCGGGTGGTACGGTAGGTTCCTCCCTTGGGTTGAAGCCTCCATTTGGATTGGTCGGCATTCCTTGTCCTTCCGCTGCAAAGTCATGCAGAATATTTCCGGTTGTATCAACAGGTGTTAAGCGAAGGTAATAAGTGATGTCATTTATCAGATCATGCAGCTGGAAAGCATTCAGATCACCGTTAATTGTTCGCTGTTCGGTGTATTTTTCCGGTTCAACTCCGTAATCAAGCAGATAAGAGGATAGGGGAATGTCCGAAACAGGATTTGTCCACTCTATCAATAGAGCGCCGTCGTTTTCGGTTATGTCCAAACCGATTCCCGGTGTAATAAATTCAATTATCTCACTCTTTTCTTCGCTTTCACGATCATCCTGCAAAGCTGTAACTGCGAAGTAATAAGTAGTTCCGGGATTCAAACCGGTCACGGTAGCAGTCGCACTTGCCCTGTCTGTATCGAATGTATAAAGGAAATCGCTGGGATCTTTTCCAACATAGATACGATAAGCATCCACTCTTTCACTTGCTATGGGATCCCACGAAAGAGTTATTCCTCCAGACTTTTGGCTGGCTACCACATTTTCAACTTTTGGCAGACCTTTATTTTTAACAAT
>JAHISE010000028.1 GCA_018818235.1 Patescibacteria group bacterium | reverse complement strand
AGCTTGTTGAAGCAATATGTTTGCAAATCCATTATTACAATTATCGTAGAATTCACACTGCATTAAGAATGCCTCCGGCAATTTATGCCAGACAACATTTAGGCAATGATGCATTGTGTATTAAGAATGGGGTACTTGCCATACAATGACAATACCAGGACTTTAGGTAATCATGAGAATCAGAAATCCTATGGTGTCCCTGACTCATCTGCTTTTGCAGATAGTGTTATTGAGGTACTCACAAGAGAAACACCTCATCCTATTCCAAAAGGGGCTTTTAAGCCCAAAGAGTTCATTGATCAATTTCTGCATGCCCTCAAAAGCAGCAGCTAAATACTAGATATATTTCTTAAAATTATTCATAATACTATTATATGAGCAGCAAGCTAAGTGAGGCAACGGCACTGAAAAGTCTGCTACTGTACATAGAGCAAGAGACAGAATCCGTACCGCTTTCGGAATTATCAGAAGAGCAAATCAGGAGTATTGCGCAAAAAACTGCAGATTTTGCAAGATTAACCCTTAGCAAAACTACAGAAACAGAACTGAGTCAGGAAGTTGCAAATGGAGAGTTGTGCCCTGAGTATCTGGAGCAGATTTGCACCATGGCATCACGACTGGCATCCATAGAAATAACCGACGGAGAAGAGGCTGTATCAACTCTCAGGATACATGGATTTGAAATACGTAAATTTAGTCCAACTATTTTTGAACCAAACGATCCTCGACTAGCAGAAGCGCCTAATGAGTGGCTTTTTGATCAAGTGCAAAATGATGCGCTGCCTCATAGTGCTATAGAGACCGACGACACCATCATGATCTGTGAAGTGCGACCAAAACCTGATGTTGTTAGCGATACGCTCTGGATGCAAGTAGCTTATGAAAACGAACCTTTCGGAGAAGAATTGGCTGTACTTCATAGGAAACTGGACGGTGATAAGCCTGAAAAACGCATAGATCCACAATCAAGAGCGGGCTTTACATTTCGTGAACTAGAAACGGATGTACTGCCTGCACTTAGCAAGAAAGCAGGTGTCAATTTTGAATGCATGCCAACAATACATGCGTGCATACTGGCAAATGCTCATCCTAATATTAGCGCAGGACGATCTACAGAATGGAGAGGTGATACGATTGGAGACTCCCATGCAATTATTAGCGGTCGTTCAGTAAGAGGACCTATTCGACACACATATTACGATGAAATAGATGATCCATATGCGAATAGAGGCTTTCGTCTATGCGTACGACTTACCCTACCTTCCTCATGATAAAAGTTGTCATATTTGATGTCGATGGAGTTCTTTTTAATACTGATGAATTGTATTTCCAATATTTACAGCAAGCTCTTGTAAAAAGAGGTGTAGAAATTACTGAAGAGTTTTTTACATACAATGGATATGATGACTGTATCTATGAACTCGGTCTTTCAGAAAAACTCATACAAGACGTATTACAAAATATGCATACAAAATATTACCACGATGATATCTTGCAAGGCGTACATATAAAGGATGGAGTATTATCTACATTAAAGGGTTTATCTAGTTCCCTGCAAATTGCTACTGGCTCGGGTGAAAAACAATTCCAAATCGAACGATACCTTCGTCACTATGCTATAGATAAATATTTTTCTTTCATAGGGCATGGCGCTCTCGTAGAAGGTAAAAAGAGTAATCCCGAATATTTTTATACTATTGCGAATCATTTTGGAGTTTTACCTCAAGAATGCCTACATATTGGTGACAACCTCTATGACCAAAATGGGCTTGCAGCAGGGGTAAACGTAGCAATCATTCCCACAAAGTACTCTACACATATTGATTTTGATCAACGCTGCCACATGTTAAACAGTATTTCTGATATACCTGAACTTATTACTGCACTTTCCACTCTAAAAACATGAATGAAAAATTCGCAACTACATTCGGTGGATCCGGATACACCCCTGACTCGATTCAGTATCAAGATGGCATCCGACTTGGTACATTTTTAGCCGAGCAGGGATATACAGTAAAATGCGGAGGATATTATGGATTGATGGAAGCAGTTTCACAGGGTGTACACGAAGCAGGTGGTCAAATTCGTGGTATTACCAATACATCATTTGATCCGAAAGATGCAAACAGATTTATTACTGAGGAACAAAAACAACCTGACCTTTTTGATCGTATCCGTCAGCTGATTGATGGAGAAGATGCTAGCGAGCTTTTGGTATCACAAGAAGGAAGCTTAGGTACTTTAACCGAAGTGTTTGCAACATGGTGCCTCGCCTACACCCAATCCCTATCAAAGCCCGTTCGATTATGTCTCGTTGGGAAAGCCTGGCCAGAAGTAATTGCATCTCTGGAATCCTTACCTGTTAATAAGGAAGATTATCAGTTAATAGAGCTTTACGATGAAATGGATCAGTTTTTTGACACTTTCCATTAAATAATTGCATTAGACGAGGCAGTGATAGAACGCTTACTCGTTCAAAATTGGTAGCCTTTATTGAATGCTTACTCTCCAAGAGTATCAGCATTAAGTGATCGAAGACACCGGAATATCTCAACCATCGCCAACGTATCTAGCTTGCAGTATGCAAGCATATCTTCGCAAGTTTTTTGCTTCTCCTTTTCACTGCGTCCGTCTGTGAGCATTCGGTACCATGTCAGTGATGCTGTACCGCATTCTTGAATATTGTTATTATCAATTTTCCATGAGCCAAGAATTACCAGATGATGAAGTAATAGAGTTGTCACTTGCTTCATTGCATGTAGCCCCACGTGAAGATTTGCCTGTTCACACAGTCGAGCAAGTTGCACTTAGTATTATGGGAAGTTCTGTTTCTGCTCCTCATTATGATGATGGGCTGCTTGCAGAGCTTGGTGAAGTTCGAACAGAGGAGTTTAGGGAGTCTTCTGATCTGAGGGTTTTATCGGAAAGGATCGATGATCTACGATTTCGTTGTACTACAAAACTTAGTTTGTTGATGACAGATGCAGAGATTGCAAGGTATGTAAATGATTTGGATGCAGCTAGGGAGTTAGATGTGGATGAGTATGAATTATGTCGTACTATTAAATTTTTACATGATGCAGGTTGTGCGCTTTTGCATTGGGTTTAAGTTTGGTGGCCTGCCATGAAGTCGCTGAAATACGCCTCAGCGTATTGAAGCGTACTTCGTGGCAGCCCCAGGGAGAATCGAACTCCCGTTACAAGGATGAGAACCTTGCGTCCTAACCACTAGACGATGGGGCCGGTGGTTCAAGTATAAATATGAACAGAGGTTGTGGGAAGGAGATAGTGCGTTGAATCGGACCTCGGACAGCGGGCGAGGGGAATCATTCCCGAAGTCCTAAGTCCGAGATCCGGAGTCCGTTTTACTGCTTAATTTCCTTCCCCAACCCCCCCCTCCTCCGCTATCCTACCTCCCATGCATATCTTCGCACTGGAAACGGATGTAGATAAGATAAAGACACGCTTTTGCCACTCCGGTGAGCAGGAAGTGCTTATGACGTATTATCACGGACTTTCATTTTTGTTCGCAATATTTCGTGAAATATTAATTACAATCGGTCTTGCCGCACTTGGTGTAACAGGTTGGTTTTTTGATTGGCCGATATGGTGGACAGTCGGGATACTCTCTGTAATTTGGTTCTTCTTTGTATTTTTCAATATTATAAAGGCTTATATAGATTGGGCTTATGATTTCATTCTTATAACAACGGACAAAGTTATTCTTGTGGACCAGACTTCCTTCTTTAAACAGGAGATCAAACCAATACATCTGGAGAACATAGGAGGAGTAAGTACAAAAACTCAGTATTGGGATATTTTTCCGTTTGGAGAACTTTGCATTCATCTGAAAGAAGGACTGGGCGGACAGAATATGACAAAAAGATATGTTCCTCGTGCGCAACGTGTGGCAGGGATTCTTTCGGAGGTTGTTACGCAGTATCAGAGGAAGAATCCGGCGGGAGGTGGGGGAGGAGGGGGAGGAGTGACATGAGCATTTTGCTCATGAAGGGGCAAATAAACTCAACGAAGAGAATTGACTAAAATGGCAAATTATACTAAAATACTCGACCCTCAGATCTAATTTGAGTGATTTGGGGTGATCATTTAAAGCACAGGGTGTAATAGGGGATAGACACAAGGTAACCGTTTCACAAAAGGAGGAGTGACATGAGTCCGTACTTGATCGTTGCAGCTGCGTTGGCGTTGGTGTGTGGATTCAATCCATTTTTGCACCAACTCAACAAGAATCCCGTACGCTACTTTGTCCAGTGGCTTATCGGGGCGATTCCAATTTTCGTCATTGGACTGCTTACTGCGTACCTAGGTACGCCGGCACTTGTGGGTCCATTCTGGGGATTCACCACGTTGTGTATTGTGTTTTGGGGCGTCAATGTGCTCTATTGCTTCGTTTGCGGAGAGATTGAGGACTCACGCAATCTCAACAGTGTACCGGTGCCGATCGCCGGAATAGTGGTTGTGTGTGCCGGACTGTGTTTGTTCGGTATCCGAGGATGCACTGGTTCTGTGTTATTCAATGCGAGCAAGTATGCCGCACTCGTTGGAGAAGTGGAGCCACGGGAATGGGCAAAGGACATAAAGCCGGTTGACGCATCGCACATGCGAATGGTTTCCCAGAAACAGGCCAAGTGGAAGGCCGACAAGAAACTCGGGGAAAGCCCGGGCGCACTTGGAAGTCGATTCAAAGTCGGCGACGGCGCGATTCAGGAAGTCCGCGGTGAACTCGTTTGGGTTTTTCCATTGGAGTTCATCGGGTTTGCCAAGTGGCAGAGTTTCGGAACGACTGATGGTTTCGTAATGGTCAGTGCCGAAGATTGGAGGAAGGAAGCGGAACTGATCACGGGCAAGAAGCAGCGCTACATGATGTCTGCATTTTTCTCTGACAATGCTCAGAGACACCTCTATGAGTCGGGATATTGGGACGAGTACCT
This sequence comes from Patescibacteria group bacterium, assembly GCA_018818235.1. Classification (GTDB taxonomy): domain Bacteria; phylum Patescibacteriota; class Gracilibacteria; order Peribacterales; family Peribacteraceae; genus UBA2144. The sequence goes on along the minus strand of JAHISE010000028.1, from coordinate 4,895 downwards.
CGTTGACTTTACGTTCGAGGTGGATGACGACCTCAACCCAATGTTGGTGGTTACTCGTACCGAACCGACCATCGGTTATTGGGGTGAAAAGGTCCGAGGGATTGTCGTCCTCGACACTCAGACCGGAGTAATCACACCATATGGTGCTGAGGATGAAATCCCGGTGTGGATAGATCGGGTGTATCCGGAGTACATCTGCTCTGACTATCTGGAGTGGTGGGGTGAGTACCACAAGGGGTGGTTGAACTCGATTTGGGCCAAAGAAGGCAATACAGTGCCAACCTCTTACCCGGAACTGGGCGAGGGAATATCTTCAAAGCACGCATGTCTGGTGTTTGGAGAAGACGGAAGTAAAAACTGGTACACCGGTATGACTTCCGTTTCATCTACTGATGAGGCACTAACAGGTTTCGTGCTCATGAACTCGCGCACCGGAAAGGCAAATATCTACAGTGTCTCCGGTACCAACGAGAAAGGTGTTGTTGATGTTGTCAATTCCGCCGTGAGCAACTTTCCAGGTTTCCAGGCGACCTCTCCGATTCCGTACAATATTGACGGGAACTTCTCATTCGTTGTTCCCGTGAGTAATCAGGACAACATCTTTCAACGTCTTGCCATCGTCAATGGTGACGGGACTGTTGTAGAGTTTGGGGAAGACAAACTGTCAATTCTACGTGCTTATCGGCAGAGATTGTCGGCGAATCCGAACATGGTTGCACCGGGGAGTCAGACCACACTGAAAGAGTTGACACTTAAGCTCTCGCGAGTGACTCCGGATGTGCAGAATGGCACGACAGTTTACTACTTGTTCTCGAATCAGTATCCCAACAAGGTGCTTACCGGAACAAGTTCCTTGTCTGCAGAGCTGCCACTGGCACTTACCGGCGACGAAGTGAAGATAGGCTTCATGGAGACGCCCGAAGAAGTGGTCTCGTTGCGTTCATTCGACATTGTGGCGATAGAGTTGCGGAAATCCGTACCTCAAGTTGCGATCGAGCAGCGTTACGAGCAAACGGAAGAAGAGCGTGTTGAGCGCGTGGATGCGAAAGATGCGCTCAAGAAGCTCGGCGATATGCCCGAATCCGACCTGCTCGAGTTACTGCGCCAAGGCAAAGTGCTCGAGAAACTCGAAGAGAAGAAAGAGTAACACCCTGTTCCTGTGCTAGCTCTGGCCCCCATCGCGGGGTCAGGGCATTTTTTTTAATTTATGTTTTTGTTGGTTGTTGTGTGTTTTGGGGGTCGAGTAATTTGGATGATTAGTATCTTATTAGAATGTAAGGAGTCACTTGTCACTGGTCTCGCTGGCGTTGGACTAGTGACCAGCGACTATCAACATTCCGCTTAATGACAAACTACTGAATATATCTGACCCCCAACACTTCATATTACTTCATCATATTCTTTTCATGTCTCTTCTCCCTCAACCGATTCGCAAACCTATGTGCCTCGTTCCTCATTCGCATCAACATAAACTTAGCTTGCGAATCTTTCTCGAACGGAATAGGGAAACTGCTCCCCGGAACAAAGATTTCCTCCTCACGTTTTGCAAGTCCAATAACAGGAATCTGCAATTGCATTTCTTTTAAAACTTTTACTGCAGTACTAACTTGTCCTTTACCTCCGTCAATTACAAGTAAGTCAGGTTTGGATTTTAGTGAAAGATCTTCTTTGTGATCTTTTGCGGCGTACATCATGGGTGTACCTTTATTTTTTGAAAGAACTTGAGGCAGGGAATTTATGAATAAAAACCCCAATTCTCCGTAGAAATCTTCATCTTCCTTTTTTACTGTCACATACACCTTTCCTTTGGAGATTTTGTGCAAAAGTTTTTGAATAAGATGAGAAAGTACACGGTTATTTTTTATTTTTTCATCAGTCCAAATATCAGTTAGCTCTAAAGTTTTATCTTTGTGTTCTTTTATTCTGCCAATGACAATCGGAGATTCATCTTTTCTGGCGATCAGATATTCCTTGTGATCCTCCTTATTTTTCAGAATTTTGTTTATTAACTCTTTTTCTGTTTTACGTGCCTTGCCAAAAACGATTCCTTCTTTTTTAAATTTAGATTCCTCTTCTTTTAAACTTGCGGAGAGATACTTTAGTCTTCTTCTCAACACTTCCGCAATCGCCTTATAGTCATCCACTTCACCCTCCTTCAGAGTCCGGATTGTAGAGTGACGGTACTGATCATTTGCAGCTTTGCCATTCTTTGCAACAACCATACTGCCGACAGTTTCTGTCCCGCTAAAATGTGAAATGTCGTAACATTCGATGCGTTTTGGAATGTCAGGGAGTTCAAGAGCGCATTTAAGTTCCTCGAGAGCGAGTTCCGTGTTTTTGGCTGCAGTTTCCCATTTTGTCTCCATTTGTTTCATCTTTTCATGTGCGTTTTTTTCGGCAAGTATCAAAAGCTGAGACTTTTTTCCACGTTCGGGGATGCGCAGTTCCACCTTGTGACCGGATTGTTCAAGTAGCCATGCTTCGAGGAGCGGAAGATAACGATCTTCCGCTGCGGCCGTGATGATAATCATTGGCGGTATATCAGGTGTCGTACTGTAATACTGTGGCAAAAATTGTTCCAGAGCCTGCTCTTCATTCTCCGCTTCACCACTCAGCATCAAAGTCTGTTCATCAATCAGTTTTCCACTGCGTTGCTTAAAAATTACAACCAGAGCTTTGCAGTTGATTACTGCAATTCCGATTATGTCTGCATCTTCATCCGAAGCGTCAGATACTATCTGCTTCTCCATTCGTTCGATGTTGCTAAGTGCATCTCGTAACTTTGCAGCTTTCTCGAATTTTTTATCAGCTGCAGCCTTTTGCATTTCTTCTGTGAGTTTTTCTATTGCAGGTTTACGGTTGCCTTTCAGAAATTTAATAATAATATCAACTCTTTCACAATATTCCTCTTTGGAGATTTTGGCTTTACATAGCCCACAACACTCACCGATCTGTTCTTCCAGACACGGCTGGGAACTTTCTGAAAACAATTTTGATGAGTCTTCACCCTTTGCTTCTGCTCGGTTAAGAGCTTCAAGTGATTTCCTGCAAGCTTTGTACGGGAAAATCATATGGAGCATATCCAAAGTTTTATTTATATCCATTGCACCTGTAAAAGGTCCAAATCCTACTGTGCCTTTCTCCACTCCTTTGCGTACAACATCAATTACCGGATATGGATCTTTTGTAATCTGAACATACAGATAGTTCTTATCATCCTTCATTAGAACATTGAACTTTGGTTTATTCTCTTTAATAAGATTTGTCTCCAATATCAGAGCTTCGAGTTCCGTGTTTGTAACTGTAACATCATAATCAGCTATCAGCTTTTGCATTGCGATTTGCCACGGTCCTTGAGCTTTATCAGGTTTTTGAACGTAGGTCTTTAATCTATTCTTCAAATTCTTGGCTTTCCCTATATAAAGAACATTCCCATTCTTATCCAACCAGCGGTAGATGCCGGGAGATGTAGGAGCCTTTGTGACTCGTTTGCGGAGGTCTTTTAGGTGCTCGTTTTCCGGAGGTTTCTTGGGGGGCATGGGGGTATATTAGCATGCTTCCCTCTCCCCTTGGCTTGACCTCTCCCCCCGGCCCCATCTTCCGACCTCTCCCCCTGGTCCCTCGAAGATGCCCCAGAAGGGTACTCTCCTCCCGTGCCACTTAAATATTGAACAGCGTATTTATTGCATTTCAAAGCAATAAGCTTAAGCCCACAAGGAGGGGGGGAACCACAAAGTTGGAGAGAACAAACTTTGAATTCTCTAACTATTAGAAAGAACAAACTTTGATTTCTCCAATAATAGAGCTCCCCTCTCCCCTCGGGAGAGGGGCAGGGGGAGAGGGAGATACAAGTGGAGGGCAGGGGTGGAGGGAGATACAAGGGGAGAGAGGGGTTTGGTACCCTGAGGGGTATCTTTGAGGGGTGAGGTCAAATAAGGCATAATAACCACACATGCCTCCCCTCATCTCCACCCTCGTCCTCAACTACCGCACCCCCCTAGATGCAGTCACCTGTGTTAAGAATCTCCAAAAGCAAACTATTTCGGATCAGATGGAGATAATAGTAATCGACAATCATTCCGATGATGATTCGATCGGTATTCTAAGAAACAGACTCGGAGACTTTAAGAATGTAAAAATTGTCGAGACTTGGGCAAATCTTGGATTTGGAAAGGGGAATAATATCGGGGAACCTTATGCTAAGGGAGAGTTCATATTAATATTAAATCCCGATACCGAACCCGAGCCCAATGCACTCGAGAAATTAATTAGTGTATTAAGGTCAGATGAATCTATTGGAATTATTGCTCCCAAGCTGGAGTTTCCTGATGGAACAGCGCGTGATTCTTACAGAACTTTTCCCACAATTCCTGATCTTATTATCAAGCGAACATTTCTCAGGCGTTTCTTCAAAGAGCGATTAAAACACTATCTTCAGCACGAAAAAGATCCTTTTTATACCCGTGATACGGATTGGGTCGTAGGTGCATTTATGCTAATGAAAAGGTCACTTTTCGAGGAATTGGGTGGATTTGATCCACGATTTTTTCTCTTTTTTGAAGATACTGATCTTTGCAGAAGATGCTGGAAAGCCGGAAAAAGAGTTCTTTTTTACCCGCAAGTATCTGCCTCGGACCACAAACACAGACTTAGTGGATCGGGAGTTTTGCCCTTGATTAAGACAAAAAGCGGAAGGGCGCATGTTGTTAGTGCAGTCAGGTACTTTGGGAAGTGGAGTGGGAAATCGAGTTTGTAGTGAGTAGTGGTTGGGGGGCAAATAAACGTTACCAGTTTAGAGGGCACTAATATACTCCAAAGGTAGGGGCAAATGAATGTTACCACCCCTCATCTGCTGATTTGAAATGGATTCTTCTCACGTATGATATGAAGATTTT
>JAHISE010000027.1 GCA_018818235.1 Patescibacteria group bacterium | reverse complement strand
ACGCAGCAAGATCGAAAATATTACAGGTAAGAAAATAGCCGTAATCCTGACTGACTCCTGTTGCCGTCCAAGAAGAATCGGAGTTTCTGCTTATGCACTGACCGTAAGTGGAATTGATCCTTTGGAGGATCGCATTGGCAAGAAAGATCTTTTTGGAAAAGAACTATTGATGACAATGGAATCACGAGCCGACCAACTGGCAACTGCAACCAACATGTTAATGGGGAATACAAATGAATCTATTCCGGCAGCAATAGTCAGGGATCATGGACTTGAGCTTTCGGATTTTGAGGGATGGGTGGATGGGATAGAGCCGGAGGAGGATTTGTTTGCAGGGATATTATAAAGGGAAATAGATATAATAGTTTCGTTGCTAAGTTGCTAAGTTGCTACGTTAATTTGAAACGAGGTTTGATACTGTTCAACGTAGCAACGTAGCAACGTATCAACGAATATCTTCAGTTTCTGCTTCATCTGATTCCTTATCTGGTACAATGACAATATGAACTTCATCGTCCTCTGCTCCTCCCGCGGCACTACCTTTCAAGCCGTCCTTGACCGAATGGCAGACGGTAGCCTGACCGCAAAATGCCTTGGGCTGGTTGTTGACCGTGAGGATCGCGGAGCTGTAGCAAAGGCTCGGGAAGCAGGTATAACGATTAAAGTCGTTGAAAGAATAAAAGGAGAAGCACGAGAGGAATATGACTGGAGACTGAACCAAGCAATAGAAGAGCTCGGACAAGTGGATGTAATCGCTGCACTCGGTTGGATGTTTATATTAACTCCATGGTTCGTTCAAAAATGGGAAGGAAAAATCATAAATGTTCATCCCGCACTTCTACCTAAGTATCCGGGAGCTCACGGAATAGAAGAAGCAATGGAAGCAGGAGAAAAAGAGACCGGAATGACAATACACATCATCGATGAAGGCGTCGATACAGGGCCAATCTTAGTACAAAAAAGTTGTTCAATCTTGCCTGATGATACAGTAGATACCCTTAAAGAAAGGGTGCAGGCGCTGGAGAAGGAGTGGTACCCAAAGACTTTGCAGATGGTTGAGACGGGGGAGATTGTGTTGCCAGTGAAAGTTTCAAGTTAACTGGTTAACTAGTTAACTAGTTAACTTTATCTCAACAAAACATTAACTAGCACAACTCCGACACTGTCTTTAAACTACCCCCATGCCGACGCCTACCTACACAACAAGCTGCTTACAAAACAAAGAAATCGCCAAAGATGTTCACGAACTTAAGTTCACCAAACCCGAAGGATTTGATTTTGAAGCAGGGCAATTTGTTCTTTTTCAGGTTCCGGATGCGGTTAATCACGATGATCATCAGCCACGCGCATACTCAATCGCATCAGCCCCGGAAGATGATGAGCTGATATTTTGTGTGAGGATAGTACACGAAGGTCGTGCAGGAAAATGGTTTTCCTCTGTGCTGAAGGAAGGAACAGAAGTAGAAATGCAGGGGCCTATGGGAAACTTTAAATTGAACAAAGATAATGAAAAAGGATATATGTTTGTTGCAACAGGAGTAGGTATATCCCCTTTCAAATCACAACTAATTCATTCAATTAATACATCAGACAACCGCCCGATAGATCTGATCTGGTGCACATACAACGAAGAAACATGTTTCTGGAAAGAAGAATTTGAGCAACTTGCAGAAGAACACAGCAACTTCAACTTTCATCTTACCCTTTCGGAAGCACCTGAAAATTGGAATGGTCTATGCGGACGAGTACAACAAATTATTCCGACAATTCCCGGATTCAATCAAAGGCAAATTTATATTTGCGGTAATCCTGCGATGACAAGTGATGTTAAGAAGTTATGTTTGGAAGAATGGGGATTCGAGAAGGGGGATGTGCATGTGGAAGGATATATCTAGAACTTATATACCTCACCCCCGGCCCCTCTCCTTTAGGAGAGGGGAGCTCTGCTATTGAGAAATCGAACCCATCTCTGGAGTAGAAAGGGGAACTCCGCTCTCGATGGCAATTGTGTCTAGTACTTTTTTTATAGAATTCAATACTTGACTATTTGGAAATCTAATAATTCTGAATCCCTTTTGCATAAGATTTCTATCACGACGAGCATCCTTCTTCCTTCTCCATGAATGCATGTAGCCATCTAATTCAACAATTAACTTTCTTTCATAACACAAAAAATCAACAACATACTTATCAATTGGAACTTGCCGACGAAACTTAAGCCCATAACACTTACGACCTCTCAATCTATTCCACAGTAATTTTTCTGCCTCAGTCTCTCTGCTTCGTAGATAACGAGCCATATTCATTGAGCCATAGATGTGATTCAAATTTTGCAAAGTAAAGCAGTATACATCCAAACACACCAATAACGAAGCTCCCCTCTCCTAAAGGAGAGGGGCCGGGGGTGAGGTATATTGCGGACTAGATAACCGACAAAAAACTATCGAACAGGTAATCCGCATCCTCCGGACCCGGCGTTGCCTCCGGATGAAATTGAACAGCAAAGAACTTTCCTGACTCATGCTTGATCCCCTCCACCGTTCCATCATTCGCATTGGTAAACCACACTCTCCAATCACTTGGTAAGCTCTTTTCATCTACCGCAAAGCCATGATTTTGACTTGTAATGAGACATTTTTGACCATTATCCGCATCCCGGATTCCGGCCGAAGGTGGATTCCGAATCTCAAGGCAAGGCTGATTCACACCACGATGTCCATATTTCAATTTATACGTATCCCCACCAATCGCAAGTGCAAGTATTTGTGTACCCAAACAAATTCCAAAAGTTGGAATCCCCTTCTCGATCGCTTTTCCAACTTGTGCAATGGTCTCTTTACACATCTTAGGATCCCCCGGACCGTTGCTTATAAACACAGCATCATATTCAAGATCAGAAGCATCGAGATCAAAGTTCCAAGGTAATCTGTGAACCGTTACTCCACGCTTCAAAAACGATCGCAAAATATTGTTTTTAATTCCACAGTCAAAAACCACAACTGTGTTGACATTCGACTTTCGACTTTCGACATTCGACTTATACGTCTTAACTTCTTTACAACTAACCTCCGCAACTAAATTCAAAAGGTTCGGATCCTCTATATCCACTTCCGGATTCCGGCCGAAGGTGGATTCCGAATCCTGACATTGTATAATACGACCTAACATAACACCGTGTTCCCGAAGCTTCTTAGTCAACGCCCTCGTATCCACCCCAGTAATCCCCGGAATCCCGTGATGTTCCATCCAATTATGTAGTGAACTGACTGCATTAAAATGACTAAAGTCCCTGCTTTCCTGTGCAACAATTACTCCCCTTACATGAATCGCCTCACTCTCGAAGTTCTTACTGAATCCCCATTCGTTAACGTCTCCACTTGGAACGCCATAATTACCAATTAATGGATATGTGAAGACTAGAATCTGACCTCTGTAACTTGGATCTGTAAGGCTCTCCACATATCCGGCCATTCCTGTGTTAAATACGACTTCTCCTGATATGTCATTTGTTGAACCAAAGGACTGGCCTGAGAACTGAGTGCCATCCTGTAATACCAGTTTAATCATGTAAATATTAGTTGTTATTAATCTTTTGAAAAAGCTCTTCGAGAGCTAACTTTAATTGTGGCATATCATCTTTGCAAGTTTTCCAGACAATTTCTTCATTAACATTAAAATATTCATGTACCAGACGGTTTCGCATTCCAATAATTTCCTGCCACGGTATTTCTAATTCAAGAGCTTTGACATCTTCATCCAATCCTGCAGCAGCTTCTCCGATAATCTCACACTCGCGAACAACAGCATCCAAAAGCAAATCATTGCTGGCAAATTCTTCAAAAGACACTTCTCCAAGATACTTATTTATCTTTTCAATGGCATCCAGCATATGCCTGACTAGCAAATGATTATCCCTCATATACAATTTCAGAAGCCTCCAAAATCGAATCGCGAATATACGGGCTTAATTCTTTTTTTGTAACAAAGTCAACATCCCTACCGAGATGTTCTTTTAGATAGTTTTCCATCCTAATAACCTCGAAATATCCTACCGGAGTTGCAAACTCAACCAACAGGTCTATATCACTATTATTGTTCGCTTTACCCGACTGCATTGAACCAAAAAGCCTGACCGAACGTATGGTATGTTTTTGAGGTAATTTTTTAATAGCTTTGCTTATCTGTGAATGAATTTGCGAGCTTTTCATAGCAAAATTATTGTAGCATGGAATCTGATCTGAATGCAGTATACAGCTATTTATTGGCTATTATAAGCCAAAATCTTTATATGCCAGATAATGGCTTGTTTGAGCGAAAAGGAGGTATTTGGGGCTAATTTAGTGGTTTTGGGTGTGTATTTTGGTACTTGACAGATTTGTTATTTTCTTGCATTGGGAGCTTTTTATTTGTATAATTAAAGTACGGTCTTTTACACTTCTGCGCAAATGCTTGGTGCATTTGCGATAAGAGTACGGTGGTTCGAGTTTCTCAATTTTGCCCAAAAGGGCGGGAGGACAAGATGGTTAGTTTTGGAGCACTTACACTGATTGGAGCGATTGTTGTGGCGGTACTCGTAAGTTCGTGGCTGGTTGATTTTCTGAATCCAGGTTGGAAAACAAAACTGGTGCATGCCGCTTTGGCGGTTGCATTCGTTTTAACAGGAAGGTTCTGGATCGAGTTTTCAACTGCTGCTGACACATTCTGGGGTACGACTGTCCAATCCGTACAAACGGCAGCGCAGAACCACAGAAATGCGCAACAACAACCTTCTGCAGCACTGTACGAAGAACCGCAGCCAACTCCGGCTGCAACTCAAGTCCAAACCGTTGCCACTCACACTCCTCCGGACGCAAGTTTCATTGTCCGCAAGGACGGCAAGGTTGACGTCACAGATGCTCACCCCGAAGAGGGAAAGTATCTGGTCATTGAGTTCAAGGATGGTGAGCGCAAAACGCTTACCAAACACACGAACTCATTGAATGACTCAGCCCCCGACAAACCCATCACCGCATGGTATGTCGATGAGAACGGCAAAAGCATCTCCTACCCAACGGAGATCGATGCCGTGTCCCCGAGTGCGTAGTGCAACACTTTCTGAAAGGAGACCACTTACGAAAGGCCCGTAAAGGGCGGCTCAGTGCAGCGATGCATTGAATTACCGCCCTTTTTTTGTTGTTTGCTTAAATTCAAGAAACTTGACATATTACTATAATACTTGCTTTATAGTCTTTTAGAGCTATAATATCATTACGGTCTTTAACAAATTAGCACCTAGGCTTGTTGCCTACGTGCTTAACATACGGCACTTCAAATTTCACTATTGCCCATAAGGGCAGGAGGACAAGCATGTTCAGTTTCGGAGAGATTTTCGCTGGTGTGCTGATAGCACTTGCTATTGGAGTTCTTGTTGCCGGCACAAGTGGAGTCGGCAAACGAATCTTGGTTTTGACTTTGTGCGTCATTACAGTGCTCATCGTTGCACTGTGGAGCTATGTCACTTCACCGATAGATTCCTATCATCGCTGGAGACATAGTAGTCCGACACAAACAAGTCAGCCGGCAGTGCAGCATCCACCCATACGTCGGGTGGCGGTACAGCAACAAACTGCACCACAGCCTCTGTCGGTCGCAACACACGCTCCGCCTGATGCCACCAAAATCGTTCGTGACGGCACAAACGTCGATGTCTCCGGTGCGCATGCACCTGAAAGCGATGTATTGCTTGTCGTCCAGTTCGATGGCGGATCGAGGAAACTGGTCCACAAGTCCACTAAGAAGGTTAAAGATAAACCCGGCAAAATACTTAAGGCCTGGTTCGTCAACAACCGAAGTGTTGGAATCAGTCAGGAAATCCAAGTCGACCCAATTTGAAAAGGAGTACCGTAACTATTGACCGAATTAAAGGGCGGCTCAGTGCTACTTAGCATTGAACAACCGTCCTTTTTTAAGTTAATCCATTTATATCAGGATCATCATCATTATTTCTTCTTGTAAATGGATCATCGGCATCTGGAGTTCTAAGCGGAGAATCCGCATCAGGTCCTGTTGGAGTTCTTAGTGGATCATCTGCATTAGGACCATCTGGAGGATTCAAGGATGGGTCTGCATCAGGAGGATTTAATGGTGGATCTGCATTAGGACCATCTGGAGGATCTAAAGGTGGGTCTGCATCGGGAGTATCTAAGGGTGGATCTGCATCGGGACCAGCGGGGGGATCTAAAGGTGGGTCTGCATCGGGAGTATCTAAGGGTGGATCTGCATCGGGACCAGCGGGGGGATCTAAAGGTGGGTCTGCATCGGGAGTATCTAAGGGT
>JAHISE010000004.1 GCA_018818235.1 Patescibacteria group bacterium | reverse complement strand
TCTCCTGTGGCTGGCGAATGATTCCGAATAATAGAGAATTCATGGAAACGGAAAACTGAAAGTGTAAAATGAAAAATACTAAAGCGAATCAAGCTAGGTTGCATATTAATAATACACCCATTTTCCATTTTCCGTTTTCCACTTTCCGTTTTTCTGTTTTCCTTTAATATATTAACATGTCAAATCCACCATCTTCTACATCTCCTGCGGCTGGCGAATGGTCCCTATATGCCAAGAAGATCAAAAAAGTATCTACTCTAAAAGAGCTTGAGAAAATTGAGCAGGAACTATTTGGAAGAAAGAACGGAGCAATGACAATTGCAATGAAAAAGTTAAAAGATCTTTCTCCTGATCTAAGAAAACAAAAGGCACAAGAATTGAATAAAATAAAACAAGAACTTATTGAACAGCTGGAACAGCTAAAGAATGAGTTGGAGACTCCGTCAGGTGCGATACTTGCAAAGAGTGATTCTATTGATGTGACTCTGGATCTGCCACAAAAAGAACGCGGTCACCTTCATCTGATCCCTGAATTTATCAGACATGTGGAAGAAGTATTTGGACGAATGGGTTTTGATGTGGCACGTGGTCCGGAGATCGAGGACGAGAAGATGAATTTTGATCTATTAAACTTTCCAAAAGAACATGCAGCACGAGATGCGCAGGATATTTTCTATATTAATAGGAAGGCACCCGCAGATAATAAGTTTCTTTTGCGAGCTCACACTTCACCGGTTCAGATCAGATATATGAAAACACACAAGCCTCCATTCCGAGCGATATTCCCAGGAAAGGTGTATAGGAAGGATGCTGATGCAACACATTCACCCATGTTCCATCAATTCGAAGGTTTGATGATCGGAAAAGATATTACACTTGCAAATATGAAAGCTGTAATGATAGAAACTATGAAGGAACTAATATCGCAAGATGCTGAGTTCAGATTTCGTACCGGCTACTTCCCATTTGTGGAACCGGGATTGGAAGTGGATGTGAAATGGGAAGGTGAAAAGAAAACAAAAGAAGGAACATGGCTGGAAATTGTCGGATGCGGAATGGTTCATCCAAACGTATTAAAAAACTGCAATATCGATCCGGATAAATGGCAAGGATTTGCATTTGGATTTGGTGCTGACAGAATGGTTATGATCAAACATCAGATTCCTAGCATTAAAGAATTGTTTCCGGGGGATGTTAGATTTTTGAGGCAATTCTGAACCGACCTCACCCCCGGCCCCTCTCCTTTCAACCCCCTTAAATATTTGAATATATCAATATATTGGTATGTTTTCTTAATATTTTAAGCCCACCAAGGAGAGGGGAGCTCCGTTATTGATGTAAATAGGTTATTTCTATCCTTGGCAGAGCTCCCCTCTCCACAGTAGGCAAGTGGGTGGAGTGGAGAGTGGCCGGGGGTGAGGTCAGTCAAAAAAGCTCATCCCGCAGATGCGGGACGAGCAGAAGTTTCTGCAACGACTAACCGAGAATGATGATCGGCGGATCATTCCTGATCACCATCTCGTGTGTGATCCGTGTGTGATCCAATTTCAACCGTTCTATTCTCGATAGCTCATCGAGAGGCAAATCGAAGACTGAAGCCCCCCTTCGTACTCGGTATAAACAGCTTTCCTTGTCAAACGGCATTCAAAGACTCCTTAAACCTAATTCCATTGAAACAGAAACTTCGAGTATTTTACTCATTTTGATGATCTTGTCAAGGTCACCTCTCCCCCTAACCCCCTCTCCCTGAACGACCTCACCCCTGGCCCCTCTCCTCTGAGGAGGAGAGGGGAACTTAAGCCACTGGAGATAGCAATCTTTGAGTTCTCCAATAGCCAAGAATTACGACCAAACGCTCAAATTTGGCAACAAACTCCTTCCTCTCCATGCCTTACTAATATTAATGAATGGCAGGAGAGGACAAAGGAGAGGGTGTATACAAGGTCAATATCTACCACACACTCAACTCAGAATCATGGCCTCCACTGACTCGGATCCTTTGTAAAATCTGCAGCCATACTGACTTCCTCATTCGTAAGCCTCCCCTGCTCTACCGCAACATCCATCAAATCAGAGAATGACGAAAGAGGATGGAACTTGACTCCGAATTGCTGAGCCCGTTCAGCAGAAGAAAGAAGTTCATAACTAAAAATAGAAATAACATCACTTACTGTAGCTTCTCCTTCCTCTCTTAGAGCTTCCACTGCAGCAACAGAACTGCCTCCAGTTGATATCAAATCTTCTATCAAAACAATATGCTTACCGGGATACAAATCTCCTTCAATTAATTTTTTCGCACCATGTTCTTTTGATTTTTTTCGGACATACACAAACGGCAACCTAAGATGACTTGCCACAAGTGCTCCCCAACCAATCGCTGCCGTAGCAGTTCCCGCAATCACATCAGGCACAATTTGTAATGCTCTTACCCGCGCAAGAAATGCCTGAACAACAAAGTCCCTTGCATCCGGATGACTGTAAAGCATCCTATTATCACAATAAATCGGTGACTTAATTCCACTTGTCCACGTGAAAGGCGGATCAATGGAAAGTTTAACAGCGCCGATGTTTACAAGTAATTCTGCGATGCGTTTGCCATGGGGCATGGGGGTGATGGGTAATGATATACAAGTATTTTGTACCAAGTTTAGCATGACATTGACAGTTGCTAGTTGCTGGTTTCTAGTTGCTAGTTGGTTTATAGTTTACTATGAATAGTTCTAATCTTTTACATGTCGATTGTCGATTGTTGACTGTCGGTTGTCAACCACCTATGATTTCCGAAGAACATGAGTCTCAACTCCGGCGCTTAAATCAGGTCTTTATTGAGGAGAACCGAAAGCTCAACCTATCTGCATTCCGAGAGGAAGAACAAAGCTGGATTGGCAATGTAATGGATTCACTCTCAATATTAGATCCCCCTCTCCTCTTAGGAGAGGGGTTAGGGGTGAGGTATAACAACAGCTCCAAAATCAGCATCAAAATTCTGGACATAGGAACCGGCGGAGGATTCCCACTCCTTCCCCTTGCAATCTGCTTACCTGAATGTGAATTGACCGGAATAGATGCCACACAAAAAAAGATCACAGCTGTCGAGAGGATTTCGGAAAAACTCGATATAAAGAACATCAAACTTGTCACCGGAAGAGCAGAAGAACTTGGTCACGACTCCGAGCATCGCGAACAATATGACCTCGTTCTTTCGCGCGCAGTCGCGCCGATAAATACTCTTCTTGAATTCTGTGCCCCATTTTGCAAAGTCAAAGGACATATTGTTCTCTGGAAAAGTATGAAAATAGATCAGGAGCTGGAAGACTCGCTACTTGCAAGAGCGGAACTTACTTGCCACCTCATAGATCAATATGAATATGAGTTACCGGAGAGTTTTGGGAAACGGCAGTTGTTGATATTTGAGAAGACTTCTGCAACTGATAAAAAATATCCGAGGAAGGTTGGGGAGCCAAAAAAGAATCCAATTTTTTGAATATTGGAATACCGGAATACTGTACTAAGGTAACAACAAATTTGACTGATGCTGAACAAAACCCCAATATTCCAATACTCCAGTATTCCAATCCATGCCAAAGCCATATACCCCCAACGACAAACTAAGCCAAAAGGCCAAAGCCGAAGGCTACCGCGCCAGATCCATATATAAACTAAAAGAACTGGATGAGAAATTTAAACTGCTTAAATCCGGAATGACTGTACTTGACCTTGGCGCAGCTCCGGGCAGCTGGCTTCAGTATGCAATAGAAAGAGTTGGACCCAAAGGAATAGTAATCGGAATTGACTTGCAAGAGATTGAACCAATTGAAGGAGTTGATACATTTAAAGAAGATATAACCAAAATCGAGGAAATAAATAAAATATTAAACTCGCAGCAGCGGTTCGAAAACCGCTGTCCCCGCGCGGATATTATCCTTTCCGACCTCGCCCCCTCAACTTCCGGAATAAAAGACGTTGATCAATGGAAATCTATCGAATTAAGTCAGGCTGTGGTCAAGATTGCAAAAGATCACCTCAAGCCCGGCGGTACTTGCGTGATGAAAGTTCTACGAGGAGCCGACTTTGATGAATTTTTAAAAGAACTCAAAAAAGAATGGAAGAATGTGAAGACTGCTCAGGTAAAGGCAAGCCGAGATAGGAGTAAGGAGATATATATATTATTAAATGGCTAAATGGTTGAATGGTTCGCAAGCCACGCCTCACATGTGAGGCGTGGCAAGCGATTATCTAAATATGATACAAATATTTACATAATCAAACCTGCCACAGTCGCTCATGAGCGACGTGGCCTGCGTAACCCTTTGGGAACCATTCGACCATTCAATCATTTATCATACGAGCAACAATATGTTAACATACCAACCATGATCACCCTTTCCTCGGTATCCAAACAATTCAAAAACCGTGTAGTTCTGGACTGCATATCTTTGAGTATAAAACCGGGAGAATTTGTGACGATTACAGGCCCAAGCGGAGCCGGTAAATCAACTTTAATTCACCTGATTGCAGGAATGGAAAGAGCAACAAGCGGCAAAGTAGAATTTGATGGAATTAATCTTGGGATTGTTCCACCAATCGCGCTTAGGCTCTTTAGACAACGAATAGGAATTGTTTTTCAGGACTACAAGCTCCTCTCCGGCAGAACAGTTGCCGAAAATATTGCATTTCCTTTGGAAGTCTGCGGAGCAAGCAAGCAAAGCATTTATAGTAATGTAAAAGGAGCAATTCATAAAATGAAATTACAAAAAGTTGCGAATGCACTTCCGCGAGAGCTTTCCGGAGGAGAGATGGCACGCACCGCAATAGCAAGAGCAATGGTCCACGGTCCAATGATTCTGTTTTGTGATGAGCCAACGGGAAATTTGGATGCAGTACAATCAATAGAAATCCTCAGGTTCCTGCAAAAAATCCATAAAGAAGGTACTACAGTTGTCTTAGCAACTCACGATCCGGCATTAATGGAAATTATAAAAGGTCGGATTATTCAGCTTCAGGATGGAATGGTTTTGAGTGACACTAACGCTCGGGAAGTAAAAGAAGAGACGATTGACAAAAATGAAAAGAGTGAAATAAAAACTGTTTCTGCAAAAAAACCTACTTCGGCAAACTCCAATAGCGGGAAACGTAAGGTAAAAATCACAGCTATACATACTTCATAGGTCAATTATTATTGACAGAGTTTTATAGGAATTTTATTATTCTTCTCCTATGGTAATGCAAATGGCAAATATACCTCGGCATCTTATAGAAACAGGAAACGATCTGGCTGCTGAGCTTATTGCAACAGTTAAGCGTATTCCTGATCAAGGAACACGCAATAGATTAGCATCGCTTCTTCGCCAACATGTTGGAATTAATCTTCTGGTAACAGAAGAAACAACACTTGCAAACATAGAAGCTATGCGAAAGTTACTTGCAGATGCAGAAACAGAAGCAGCGCAATGCGGTGTTCAATATTCCGGTTCTACAGCCAATCCATCGCAACAATACGAATTCTGATAATCAATTTGACTCAAATAAATTTCTAAGCGTAACATGAACTTCCTATGCCAGATATATCTGAATCAATCACCGCTAAACATGAACAGAAAACCGCAGAAGCCATTAAACATATTCAATAAGTTCCTTTCGCAAATTCAAAAATGAGATTGTTCGAACTTCTTAGTCAATGTACTAAAATTGACCTTGATGCTACAGAGCAACAAATAAGAAACAATATTGAGCAAATTCAAGCTCTGACAAAGGCTGTTATGACTCTTATAAAAGACATATCTCCTTATCTGTACACGCCTCTTCATACTTCATCTATGCCTCATTACCCCACTTTTACTCAACAACCTAATCCTTTTTCATTTCGTCCAGGTAACCGGGGTCGTGTACTTCCATGTTCGTCTTTGACAGGTCAACCTTCTCTTTCTCCAATGCTTCCTCGGAGGCCTTTTGCGGAAAAAACCTCACAAGCACCCCTGCCACAACAACAAAATAAACCATCTCCGGCAGAAGAGTCGCCACCCCAATCCCACCCTGGGCAACCAGAATAAGATCAACAATAAATCGTGCAAGATGATAAAGAATCAAAACAATTATTATTCCTGAGTATTTGACAGGTCTTACCAGAGCCAAAGCATTCCCAAGTGCGATTACAACAAGCAGCGATCCTCCGACCATTGCCAGATATCTGTGCATAGGATCAAATACCTCAACTTGATAAATTTGAAAAAGCAAAGGTGACGTAAAGAGCATCACGTATGCGAAGTAGATTGTGATTACCAGAGCAAAAGCGAGGGTGAAGCGGAGGGATTTCATGGTATAAGCATACCTCTTTATTTTTTAAACTTCTATATTTTGATTGATTAACCATCATCAAAGATTCGGAATCCGGAATCCGGAATACGATTACTTGATACTGTAGAATTTCGCATTGAAGGCTTTCCAATGACTCAAACATAGCAAACGGATTCCGGATTCCGGATTCCGTTCCCCAATTATTTCAACTTATTCATCAAGACCTGTAGAATAACTCCATGACCACCTACTCCGACTCCGGCGTAAACATCACCGCGGGCGACTCTGCCTCCCGAAATGCCTACGCCCACGCCTGCTCCACATTCCCCTCCCGTAAAGGAATGATCGGGGAACCGGTGCAGGAAGAGGACGGATATGCGGGATTTCTGGATATGGGAGACTATTATCTGGTACAAAGTGATGACTCTACCGGATCAAAGATTGACCTTGCATTTGCAGTCGGAAAACTCGACACACTCGGATACGACCTTGTTGCAATGGTCGCAGATGACGCGGTTTGCACAGGAGCTGAGCCTATCAGTATTTCCAATACTCTGGATGTTCCCAAAATCGATCCTGATCAGATTGACCAGCTTATGAGCGGACTTGCCAAAGCTTGCACAGAACAAAAGATTGTAATCCCAGCAGGAGAGATTGCAGAAGTTCCCGGTGCTGTAGAAAGAGGTGTATGGAGTGCGACTGTGATCGGAGTTGTTGCGAAAGACAAAGTTCTTAAACCCGAGACGATTGAAGAAGGTGATGTGATCATTTCACTCAAGTCAGGAGTTGCTCGCAGTAACGGATTCTCACTAATCAGAAAAATCCTATCAGATAAATTCGGAGACAATTGGGTAAATGAAAAATGGAAAGGGGCAATTACCTACGGAGACATCATGCTAACCCCTAGCGTTGTTTATTCAAATGCAATACTTAAACTTATCGGAAGATACGGTGAAGATCGTGAAGTTAATGTTAAAGGAGTCGCACATATAACAGGTGGAGGAATTCCGAGCAAGCTGGGAAGAGTTCTAAAGAAATCAGGAAAAGGAGCAGATCTAAACTCAATCTGGAAACCACATGAAGCAATAGCTGATTTGATTGAATTGGGATCAGTTCCAATCGAAGAAGCCTACAAAACATTTAATATGGGGAATGGAATGATGGTAATAGTTCCGGATGAGGAGGTGGATAAGGCGCTGGAGATTTTGATTGGTGAGGGTTTGTATGCTCGCAGAGCAGGAGTAGTTACAGCAGAACCAAAGATAGAGTTTGATTCGTTTAATGGAGAAAAACTCGAGTTTTCACTTTAAGTAATTGCGCAACGATGTGTATTTTTTGACAAAAATAATACCTTTTGAGATTATTGAAAGTAATGAAAGTCATTAATACCCTTAATTGAATGAACTACCGCGGGGCAAGCCCACGCGGTATCTACACAGTTTCTTGCTAGAACAGAGATAATTGTTGGCTAAGGTCAGTTCGATAAAGCTTTTTGTAGTTCTTACCTTGATTTTGAACATATTTTTGGATGATATC